>JBQCJF010000076.1:0-4371 GCA_051953015.1 Luteimonas sp. | reverse complement strand
GCGCGCTTCATCGCGCGGCGGAACATGATGCGGCGCTCGAGCTGCTGCGCGATCGACTCGGCGACCAGCTGCGCGTCGAGCTCCGGCTTGCGGACCTCGGTGACGTTGATGTGCGCCGGGACGCCCATCAGGTCGCTGACGTCCTTGCGCAGCTTCTCGATGTCCTCGCCGCGCTTGCCGATCACCACGCCCGGGCGGGCGGTGTGGATCGTCACGCGCGCCGTCTTCGCCGGGCGCTCGATCAGGATCTTCGAGATCCCGGCCGCGGCCAGCTTCTTGCGCAGCATGTCGCGGACCTTGAGGTCGGCGGCCAGGTAACCGGCGTATTCCTTCTTGCCGGCGTACCACTTGGAATTCCAGTCCTTGGAGATGCCCAGGCGGATGCCGGTGGGATGAACTTTGTGACCCATGGTTACTTGCCCTCGCCGACGACGACGGTGATGTGGCTGGTGCGCTTCAGGATGCGCGTGCCACGGCCCTTCGCACGCGCCATGAAGCGCTTCAGCGACGGACCCTCGTCGACCATGATGGTGGTGACCTTCAGCGCATCGACATCGGCGCCCTGGTTGTTCTCCGCGTTGGCGATCGCCGACTCGACGACCTTGCGGATCATGTGGGCGGCCTTCTTGTCCGAGAACTTCAGCAGGTTGACGGCGCGTTCGGCCGACAGCCCGCGCACCTGGTCGGCGACCAGGCGGGCCTTCTGGGGGGAGATGCGCGCGGTGCGCAGGATTGCCTTCGCTTCCATAGCCATCTCCTTACTTCCCGGCCTTCTTGTCGCCGCCGTGACCCTTGAACGTGCGGGTCATGGCGAACTCGCCAAGCTTGTGGCCGACCATGTTCTCGTTGACCAGCACCGGGATGTGGTTCTTGCCGTTGTGCACGGCGATGGTGAAACCGACCATCTCCGGCATGACCATCGAACGGCGCGACCAGGTCTTGATCGGCTTCTTGCTGCTGCCCGCGGCCTCCACCTTCTTGATGAGGTGGTGGTCGACGAACGGGCCCTTCTTGAGTGAACGTGCCATACCGATCAGCTCCTGCGGTCGCGCACGATGAACTGCTGCGTGCGCTTGTTCTTGCGGGTCTTGTAACCCTTGGTCGGGACGCCCCACGGGGTGACCGGGTGCGGGTTGCCCTGGCCGGCCTTGGCCTCGCCGCCGCCGTGCGGGTGGTCGACCGGGTTCATGGCCGCGCCGCGGACGGTCGGGCGCACGCCGCGCCAGCGCTTCGCGCCGGCCTTGCCCAGCTTCTCCAGGTTGTGCTCGTCGTTGCCGACCTCGCCGATGGTGGCGCGGCACTCGGACGGCACCTTGCGCATCTCGCCGGAGCGCAGGCGGAGCATCGCGTAGACGCCCTCGCGCGCGACCAGCTGCACGCCGGCGCCGGCGGCGCGCGCCATCTGCGCGCCCTTGCCCGGCTTCATCTCGATGCAGTGCACCGTGGAGCCGACCGGGATGTTGCGCAGCGGCAGGGTGTTGCCGACCTTGATCGGCGCGTCGGCGCCCGCGATCACCTGCTCGCCGGCCTTCAGGCCCTTGGGCGCGATGATGTAGCGGCGCTCGCCGTCGACGTAGCACAGCAGCGCGATGTGCGCGGTGCGGTTCGGGTCGTACTCGATCCGCTCCACGCGCGCCGGAATGCCTTCCTTGTCGCGCTTGAAGTCGATCAGGCGGTAGTGCTGCTTGTGGCCACCGCCGACGTGGCGGGTGGTGATGCGGCCGTGGTGGTTACGGCCGCCGGTCTTGCCCTGCTTCTCCACCAGCGCGGCATGCGGGGCGCCCTTGTGCAGGCCCGGCGTGACCACGCGGACCATCGAGCGACGGCCGGCGGAAGTGGGTTTGAAGGTCATCAATGCCATGGATCTTTCCTCAGGCCGTGGCCATCACGTCGATCGACTGGCCGTCGGCCAGCTTCACGTATGCCTTGCGCCAGTCGCCGCGACGGCCCATGCGGTTCTTGAAGGCCTTGCCCTTGCCCTTCACGTTCACCACGTTCACCGCCTCGACCTTGACGTCGAAGAGCTTCTCGACCGCGACCTTGATGTCCGCCTTGGTGGCGGACGTCGCGACCTCGAACACGTACTGGTTCGAGACTTCCTGCAGGCGGGCGGTCTTCTCGGACACGCGCGGCGCGCGGATCACTTCATAGAGCTTGGCGTCGTTCATGCCAGCCACTCCTCGATCTTCTTCACGGCGTCGGAGGTCAGGACCACCGAGTCGGCGCCGACCAGGGCGACCGGATCCAGGCCCTGCACGTCGCGGACCTGCACGTACGGCAGGTTGCGGGCGGACAGGAACAGGTTCTCGCTCGCGTCCTCGGTCACGATCAGCGGACGCTTGCCGAGCTTGAGGCCCGCCAGCTTCGCGACCATGCCCGAGGTCTTCGGCGCGTCGACGTCGAAGGACTCGACGACGGTGATCCGGCCCTGGCGGTTGAGCTCGGACAGGATCGCGGCCATGGCCGCGCGGTACATCTTGCGGTTCACCTTCTGGGCGAAGCTGCGCGGCTTGGCCGCGAAGGTCACGCCGCCGCCGACGAAGATCGGGGCCGTCAGGGCGCCATGACGCGCGCCGCCGCCCTTCTGCTTCTTCGACTTCTTGGTGGTGCCGTTGACTTCCGAACGCGTCTTCTGCGCCTTGGTGCCGGCGCGGCCCGCGTTGCGGTAGGCGACGACGACCTGGTGGACCAGGTCTTCGCTGAACTCACGGCCGAAGACCGCGTCGGAGACCGACAGCTTCTGGCCGTTGTTGATGGCGAGTTCCATCGTCATCTCTCCTTAAACCTTGCTCGACGGGCGGACGATCACGTCGCCGCCCGGCGCACCCGGCACCGCGCCGCGGATCGCGATCAGGCCGCGCTCGGCGTCGACCTTCACGACCTGCAGGCGCTGCGTGGTCTGCTGTTCGGCGCCCATGTGGCCGGCCATCTTCTTGCCCGGGAACACGCGGCCCGGCGTCTGGCGCTGGCCGATCGAGCCCGGGGCGCGATGCGACAGCGAGTTGCCGTGGGTGGCGTCGCCCATGCGGAAGTTCCAGCGCTTGATCGTGCCCTGGAAGCCCTTGCCCTTGGTCACGCCCTGGACGTCGACGATCTGGCCGGCCTCGAAGATGTCGGCCTTGATCTCGCCGCCGACCTCGAAGCCGCCGATCTGGTCGGCTTCCACGCGCAGTTCCCACAGGCCGCGGCCCGCTTCCACCTTCGCCTTGGCGAGGTGGCCGGCTTCCGGCTTGTTGACCAGCGCGGCGCGCTTGCTGCCGACCGCGACCTGCACGGCGCTGTAGCCGTCGGTCTCGACCGTCTTGATCTGGGTGATGCGGTTGGGAGTCGCCTCGATCAGGGTCACCGGGATGGACTTGCCGTCCTCGGTGAACAGGCGGCTCATGCCGGCCTTGCGACCGACGATGCCCAGCGAATGCTTCTTCGCGCTCATCGTGTCCGTCCTCAGGTCAGCTTGATCTGGACGTCGACGCCGGCCGCGAGCTCGAGCTTCATCAGCGCGTCCACGGTCTTGTCGTTCGGGTCGACGATGTCGAGCACGCGCTTGTGCGTGCGGGTCTCGTACTGGTCGCGCGCGTCCTTGTCGACGTGCGGCGACACCAGGACGGTGTAGCGCTCGATCTTGGTCGGCAGCGGGATCGGGCCGCGCACCTGCGCGCCGGTCCGCTTGGCCGTCTCGACGATCTCGCTGGCCGAGCGGTCGATCAGGCGATGATCGAAGGCCTTCAGCCGGATGCGAATCTTCTGGTCCGCCATGAGGAGTTCCTCGGAGTAAAGAGCGACGGGCCGGCGGCTGGGTGCGCCGAACCCCCTTATTGGTGCTTGTGGAGCCGCCCGTCCCGGGCGAAAAACAAGGCGAGCCGGTTGCCCGGCCCGCCAGGTCTGGAACGGTCCGCCGGAGCGGACAAGCGCAAAAAGAGCCCCGTCACTGGCGCCCGAACTATCTTTCGGGACGGACGGAGCACTGCCGCGCGGCATTTCCATGCCTGGCGAAAACGAGGTCCTTCCTGGTCCTCATTTCGCTGGTCCGCGGCCTTCCGGACAGGCAGGGCCGCGGTGAGTCGAACATTCTAGCGGGAAGCCGCCCCGGGGCGCAAGCCCCTGGGCGGCAAGTCGCTCGCTCCGCTCGCTGTGAAGTCGCGCCTGCGGCGCTGTGAAGGGGGAAAAGCCCCCTTGACCCTTTACAGCCCGCGCAGCGGGCGACTTTCCCGCTTCTTCTTCTTACTTGATGATCTTGGCCACCACGCCGGCGCCGACGGTCCGGCCGCCCTCGCGGATCGCGAAGCGCAGGCCCTCGTCCATCGCCACCGGGTTGATCAGGCTCACCACCATCTTGATGTTGTCGCCCGGCATGACCATCTCCACGCCTTC
>JBQCJF010000075.1:0-44153 GCA_051953015.1 Luteimonas sp. | reverse complement strand
CCGCGCAACGCGTGGGCGTGGCGATGCGTCGCCGGCAGGTCGCAGGCGAGCAGGGCCTCGCCGAGCATGCGATCGATCCGCTCGATGTCGGCGATGCCGTCGGAGATCATCCGGTGCAGGAACTCGGGCGTGTCGCGGACTTCGCGCAGGGTTTCGATCGCGGCCGGATCGAGGTATTCGATCGGCACCGGGCGCAGGTGCGGCGTCACCCGCGCGGGCGAGGCCACGGCCACCGCGTCGGCCGGGAACAGGCCGGCCAGCGCCGAGCGCAGCTTGTCGAAGGTCACCGGCTTGTAGATGATCCCCGCGGCGCCCAGCGACTTCAGCTGGGTCGCGGTCAGCGCCGTCGTGTCGGCGGTCACGAAGAACGTCGGCGCCGGTCGCAGCACGCCCATGCGCCAGGTCTCGTAGACGCTCGCGCCGTCCAGGTCGTGCATGTTGAAGTCGAGGAACACCACGTCGAAGTCGCCCGCGGCCAGCGCCCGGAGCGCGTCCTGCCCGGACTCCACGGCCTCGACCCGGTGCGCGTCGCGCTCGAGCATCTCGCGGATCAGCTGCAGGTTGGTGCGGTTGTCGTCGGCCACCAGGATCCGCTTGCCGCGCACGATCCGCGCGGGCGCCTCGGGCGCCGGCGCAGGCGCCGCCGCCGCGCGCGGCATGCGCAGCTCGAACCAGAACCGCGAGCCCAGGCCCGGCTCGCTTTCCAGTTGCAGTTCGCCGCCCATGCGGCGGACGTGCGCCAGCGCGATCGAGGTTCCGAGGCCGGTGCCGCCGTACTTGCGGACCGGCCCGGTCTCCACCTGGAAGAACGGCTCGAAGATCTTCTTCTGCAGCTCGGGGGGAATGCCGATGCCGGTGTCGCGCACGCTGAAGCCGAGCCGGGAAACGTCGCCGTCCTCGCCGAGCAGGGCGACCTCCACCATGACCGAGCCGGACTCCGTGAACTTGACGGCGTTGCCGGCCAGGTTCATCAGCACGCTGTTGAGCGCGTGCGCATCGCCCATGACGTCGCCGGAGATCGCCGGATCGACCTCGACCAGCAACTCGATGCCCTTGGCGGCCGCGATCGGCGCGAGGGTCCGCGACAGGTGGTTGGTGACCTGGCGCAGGTCGAACGCGATCTTCTCCGCCGAATCCCTGCCGAACTCGATCCTGGAGAGATCCAGGAGCTGCTTGATCTCGACGTCCAGGCCGAGCGCGAGGTCGATGATGGAATGCGCGCGCGCCGCGCTCGGCGCGTCGGGCGACTGCGCCTCGATCAGCGAGGCCGTCGACACGATGCCGGTCAGCGGCGTGCGCAGCTCGTGGCTGACCTTGGCCAGCAGCTGCGACTTGGCCAGGCTGGCGCGCTCCGCGGCGTCGCGGGCGTCCTGCAGCTTGCGGATCAGCACGCCGGCGTAGAGCGGCACCACCGTGAGCAGCACGAGGTGCGACAGCTCGAACAACGGGTTCTCGCGCCAGGCCGGCGACATCCATGCCACGAGGCCGAAGCCGGCGATCGAGATCGCCTGGCACAGGTGCATGGCGCGGCGGCCGACGCGGAAGCCGAAGCCGAGGATGGTGAACAGGTAGAAGCCGACGAACAGGATCGACGCGCGCCCGACAATCATCAGCAGCGCGGACAGCATCAGCGGGTCGAGCACCGCCGTGGCGGCGATGAGGACGTTCGGCGCGATCGCGCGGCTGCGGTGCGCCAGGTACCAGGCGGTGAAGTTGTAGCCGAGGTAGGCGAGGCCGAAGACGCCGATTTCCCAGTGCCCGCTGTCCGGGCGCGCCGGCCCCCAGTAGGTCATCGCGGCGAGCATCACGAGCAGCACGAACAGGCCGAATTTCAGGCGCAGCGTGGCCTGCGCACGCACGCTCTCGATCAGGTCGGAGGATGGCATGGCGTCCAATGGCCGGGCTCCGCTTTACGGTACGATATCCGGCCATCCCGTGCCGGTGCCGGCAGGGTACCCGGATCCGGCGCCCGCAACGAGGGCCGGCCATTCCAGAATGGAGATCCCGATGGACCGCGAGGAGATCCTCGAGCGCCTCAAGGCATTGATCCACGAGCGCTTCGGCGTCGACCCGGCGACCCTGAACGGGAGCACCACGCAGGCGGAGATCGGCATCGATTCGCTACTGATGGTCGACATGATGCTCGACGTGGAAAGCGAGCTCGGGTTCGCCTTCGAGGACATGGCCCTGCCGCGGAACCCGAGCCTGGACACCATCGTCGACCTGATCCAGCGCAACCTGGCGGCCAGGTAGGTCGGGCGCCGCCGCCGCGCGGCCGGCGGCCCGTGCTCAGCGCAGTTCGCGGCGCAGGATCTTGCCGACGTTGCTCTTCGGCAGCTCGCTCCGGAACTCGACGATGTGCGGGCGCTTGTAGCCCGTGAGGTATTCGCGCGCGTAGGCCTTGACGGCCTCGGCGGTGAGGTTCGGGTCCTTGCGGACGATCACCGCCTTCACCACCTCGCCGGAGTGCTCGTCGGGCGCGCCGACCACGGCGACCTCCAGCACGCCGGGCATGCCGGCAAGCACGTCCTCGACCTCGTTCGGGTACACGTTGAAACCCGACACCAGGATCATGTCCTTCTTGCGGTCGACGATGTAGAAGAAGCCGCGCCCGTCCATCTTCGCCATGTCGCCGGTGTGCAGCCAGCCTTCGGCGTCGATGGTGGCGGCGGTCTCGTCGGGACGGTTCCAGTAGCCCTTCATCACCTGCGGGCCCTTCAGGCACAGCTCGCCGACTTCGCCGGTCGCGACCTTGCGGCCGTCCTCGTCCTTCAGGCACGCGTCGGTGGACGGGATCGGCAGGCCGATCGAACCGTTGTACGCGGGCAGGTCCATCGGGTTGATGCAGGCGGCGGGCGAGGTCTCGGTGAGGCCGTAGGCTTCGACCAGCGTGCAGCCGGTGACCTGCTTCCAGCGTTCGGCCACCGAGCGCTGCACGGCCATGCCGCCGCCGAGGGTGAGCCGCAGCGACGAGAAGTCCACCTGGTCGAACCCTTCGGCGTTCAACAGGCCGTTGAACAGGGTGTTGACACCGGTGATCGCGGTGAAGCGCGTCTTCTTCAGTTCCTTGACGAAGCCGGGCATGTCGCGCGGATTCGTGATCAGGTGGTTGAGGCCGCCGAACTTGGTGAACACCAGCCCGTTCGCCGTCAGCGAGAAGATGTGGTACAGCGGCAGCGCGGTGATGATGACTTCCTCGCCGGGGCGCAGGTTGCCGCCGACCCAGGCCGCGGCCTGCTCCATGTTCGCGACGAGGTTGCGGTGGGTGAGCATCGCGCCCTTGGCGACGCCGGTGGTCCCGCCGGTGTACTGCAGGAAGGCGATGTCGCCGGAGTCGATCTTCTCCTCCGGCACCGGATGGCGCGTACCGGCGGCCAGCGCGTCGCGGAAGCGCACGGCGCCGGGCAGGGCATAGCGCGGCACCATCTTCTTCACGTGCTTCACGACGAAGTTCATGATCGCGCCCTTGGCGCCGCCGACCATGTCGCCGAGGCCGGTCGTGACCACGTGCTTCAGCGGCGATGCCGCGAACACTTCCTCGACGGTGTGGCCGAAGTTGTCGACGACCACGATCGCGCTCGCGCCGGAGTCCTCGAGCTGGTGTTTCAGCTCGCGCGCGGTGTAGAGCGGGTTGACGTTGACGACGGTGAGGCCGGCGCGGAGGATGCCGAAGGTGGAGACCGGGTACTGCAGGCAGTTCGGCATCATGATCGCGACGCGGTCGCCGCGGGCCAGGCCGAGCTGGCCGCGCAGGTACGCGGCGAACTGCGCGCTGAGGCGGTCGAGCTCGGCATAGGTGATGACCTTGCCGAAGCTGCTGAAGGCGGGGCGGTCCCGGAAGCGGGCGATGGCGTCCTCGAGGACGGCGACGATCGACGGATAGGCGTCGGGGTCGATCTCGGCCGGAACGCCGGCCGGGTAGTTGGCCAGCCAGGGCCGCTCGGGGCTCATCGCGATGTCTCTCCCTCACCGGTCGCCGGCAGGATGCGGCGGCGTACGTTGCGAATCGATTGGAGCATAGGCCCATGGGACTGGCAAGGCAGGCGGCAACGGGATTCCTGGCGGTGCTGCTGGTCGCATGCGGCGCCGGCGAGCCGCCGGAGGCGCGGCTGCGCGCCAGCGTGGATGCGCTGCAGGCGGCGGTCGAGACGCGCGAAGGCGGCAAGGTCGGCGACTTCATCGCCGCGGACTTCATCGGCCCGCAGGCGATGGACCGCGACGGCGCATTGCGCATGGCGCGGCTTGCGTTCCTGCGCTACCGCTCGGTCGGCGTGTCGGTCGTCGGGCCGCTGGACGTGGAGATGCATGGCGACGACCGCGCCCGCGTGCGCTTCGACGCCGCGCTCACCGGCGGCTCCGGCGCGCTGCTGCCGGACGCGGCGCGCGTCTGGTCGGTCGATACCGGCTGGCGCGTGGAAGACGGCGAGTGGCGAATGACCAGCGCCGAATGGGAACCGCGCCTGTAACACGCGCGCCAGCAGCGCGGAGCCCGCCGGAGCGGGCCCCGCGCAGCTGCGTCAGGCCGCCTTCTTCGCGGCGAGCTGGCGAAGCACGTAGTGCAGGATGCCGCCGTTGCGGAAGTACTCGACTTCCTTCGGCGTCAGCAGCAGCACCTTGGCCTCGAAGCGGATCTCGCTGCCGTCGGCCTTGCGCGCGACGACGGTGGCGATCTTGCCGGCGCCGTCCTGCAGGCCGGTGATCTCCACCAGCTCGCTGCCGTCCAGGCCCAGCGTGCGCGCGTTCTCGCCGTCCTTGAACTGCAGCGGCAGCACGCCCATGCCGACCAGGTTCGAACGGTGGATGCGCTCGAAGCTCTCGGCCACGACGGCCTTGACGCCCAGCAGGTTGGTGCCCTTGGCCGCCCAGTCGCGCGACGAGCCGGTGCCGTATTCCTTGCCGGCGAAGACGACCAGCGGCGTGCCCTGCGCCTTGTACGCCATGGCCGCGTCGTAGATCGACATCTTCGTGCCGTTCTCCGCGCCGGTGCCGTGGAAGATCGTGTTGCCGCCTTCCTCGCCGCCCAGCATCAGGTTCTTGATGCGGATGTTGGCGAAGGTGCCGCGGACCATCACGTCGTCGTTGCCGCGGCGCGAACCGTAGCTGTTGAAGTCGGCCGGCTGCACGCCGCGCGCCTGCAGGAAGCGGCCCGCCGGCGAATCCTTCTTGATGTTGCCGGCCGGCGAGATGTGGTCGGTGGTGATCGAGTCGCCGAACAGGCCGAGCACGCGCGCCCCATGGATGTCGTCGATCGAGCCGACCGCCATGGTCATGCCGTCGAAGTAGGGCGGGTTCTTGATGTAGGTCGAGGCCTCGTCCCAGGCGTAGCTCTCGCCGTCGGGCGAGGCGATCTGCGCCCATCGGCTGTCGCCCTTGAACACGTCGGCGTAGTTCTTGGCGAACATCTCCGGGCCGACGGTCGCGGCGATCAGGTCGCCGATTTCCTGGTTCGACGGCCAGACGTCGCGCAGGAACACGTCCTGGCCGTCGCTGCCCTTGCCCAGCGGCTGCGTGCTCAGGTCGATGTCGACGGTGCCGGCGATCGCGTAGGCGACGACCAGCGGCGGCGAGGCGAGGTAGTTCATCTTCACCTCGGGGTGCACGCGGCCCTCGAAGTTGCGGTTGCCCGAGAGCACCGAGGCGACGACGAGATCGTTGGCGGCGATGCCGCGCGAGATCTCGTCCGGCAGCGGGCCGGAGTTGCCGATGCAGGTGGTGCAGCCGTAGCCGACGACGAAGAAGCCGAGCTTCTCGAGGTCGTCGAGCACGCCGGCCTTCTTCAGGTAGTCGGTCACGACGAGCGAACCCGGGCCGAGCGAGGTCTTCACCCACGGCGCGGCCTTCAGCCCCTTGGCCGCGGCGTTGCGCGCTAGCAGGCCGGCGCCGAGCATCACCGCCGGGTTCGACGTGTTGGTGCACGAGGTGATCGCCGCGATCACCACGGAGCCGTCGGTGAGGTAGTGGTCCTGGTCCGCGATGCGGATCCTGGAGCGCGGCGAGGCGGCCAGGTGCTCGGCCTGCGGCTGGTCGCCGCCTTCCTCATCGAAGCGCTTGACCTCCTCCTTCTTGGCCTGGCGGTTGGCGATCAGGCCGGTGAGGTTGGTGCGGAAGTTGTCGCCGACTTTTTCAAGCAGCACGCGGTCCTGCGGGCGCTTCGGGCCGGCCAGCGACGGCTTGACGTCGGCCAGGTCGAGCTCGAGCGTCGCGCTGTACTGCGCGTGCGGGGAATCCGGCGTGTGCCACAGGCCCTGCGCCTTCGCGTAGGCCTCCACCAGCGCGATCTGCTCCTCGCTGCGGCCCGAAAGGCGCAGGTACTTCACCGCCTCCGCGTCGACCGGGAAAATGCCGCAGGTCGCGCCGTATTCCGGGGCCATGTTGGCGATGGTGGCGCGGTCGGCCAGCGGCAGGTGCTGCAGGCCGTCGCCGTAGAACTCGACGAACTTGCCGACCACGCCCAGCGCGCGGAGCATCTGGGTCACGGTCAGGACCAGGTCGGTGCCGGTCGCGCCTTCCGGCAGCTTGCCGGTGAGGCGGAAGCCGACGACCTGCGGGATCAGCATCGACGAGGGCTGGCCGAGCATCGCGGCCTCGGCCTCGATGCCGCCGACGCCCCAGCCGAGGACGCCGATGCCGTTGATCATCGTGGTGTGCGAGTCGGTGCCGAACACGGTGTCCGGGAATGCCATCAGCTCGCCGTCCACGTCGCGCTCGACGACGACGCGGGCCAGGTGCTCCAGGTTCACCTGGTGGACGATGCCGGTGTTCGGCGGCACGACCTTGAAGTTGCCGAACGCCTTCTGGCCCCAGCGCAGGAAGCTGTAGCGCTCCTGGTTGCGCTGGAATTCGATCTTGCCGTTGAGGTCGAGCGCGTCGG
This sequence comes from Luteimonas sp., assembly GCA_051953015.1. Taxonomy (GTDB): domain Bacteria; phylum Pseudomonadota; class Gammaproteobacteria; order Xanthomonadales; family Xanthomonadaceae; genus Cognatiluteimonas. The sequence goes on along the minus strand of JBQCJF010000075.1, from coordinate 37,282 downwards.
CGCGCCCGAACACGTCCACCTGCACCGAGTGGTCGATGACCAGCTCCGACGGGATCAGCGGGTTGATCTGGCTCGGCCTGCCGCCGAGCTTCGCGACCGCGTCGCGCATCGCCGCCAGGTCGACCACGCAGGGCACGCCGGTGAAGTCCTGCAGCAGCACGCGCGCCGGCATGAACGCGATCTCGGTATCGGGTTCGGCCTTCGGATCCCAGTTCGCCACCGCCTCGATGTGCGCGGGCAGCACGGTCACGCCGTCCTCGTGCCGGAGCAGGTTCTCCAGCAGGATCTTCATCGAGTAGGGCAGCTTCGCCAGGTCGAAGCGCTCGCCGAGCTTCGGCAGGCTGGAGTACGCGTAGGACTTGCCGTTGACGTCGAGGCGGGCGCGGGTGGCGAAGGAATCGGCCATGGAAGGCTCCGGGGCAGGTGGGGGGAGGCGGGGGAAACACGCCTGCTCAGCCCCGTAATTATGCCGCAACCGGGATGCGCCGGCATCTGCCTGAACCCCCGGAAACCGCGCCGCGGCCGGTGCGGGGAGCCGCGACTACAATCGGCCGCTGCACCGCGAACGGGGCAGGAGATGGACGAGGGACGCATCGAGATCGGCAACGGCGAGGAGTTCGTCCTCGACGGGGAACGCTTCGTCATCGACTGCGCGCGCGGCGACCGCAGGCCCAGCGACGACCACGCCTTCACCCTGGTCAAGAACGCGCCGTACATCCGGTTCTACGAGGACCTCGCGACCACCCTGCAGCCCCGTGGCCTGCTCGAGCTGGGAATCTTCCAGGGCGGCAGCTACGTGCTGCTGGACAAGATCTTCCGCCCGTCGCGGATGAGCGCGGTCGAGATCAGTCCGACGCCCGTGGCGCCCCTGGAACGCTACCTGTCGCGGCACCGGGATCGCACCGCCCACTTCGGCGTGTCCCAGACCGACGCGGCGGCGTTGCGCAGGATCGTCGCCCGCGACCTCGGCGGCGAGCTGGACCTCGTCGTGGACGACGCCTCGCACATGTACGAGCAGACCCGGCGATCGTTCGAGGTGCTGTTCCCGCTGCTGGCGCCGCGCGGCGTGTACATCATCGAGGACTGGGCCTGGAGCCACTACCCGCCCTACCAGGGGCCGGATGCCCCGAACGCGGAGCGATCCGCGCTGACCCGGCTGCTGTTCGAGCAGATCATGCTGCTCGGCTCGACCCAGCTCATCGCGGAGATCCGGGTGCGGCGGCCGTTCTACATGATCCGGCGCAGCAAGGTGCCGCTTCCGCGCGGCACGGACATCTGGAGCCTGATCGCCGATCGCGGCCGGGACTGGCCGAAGCTCTGAATCAGGGCGGCAGCAACCGTCCGGCTTCGGCCGCCATCGCCTGCCGGCGCAGGACGAAATCCCAGAGGCTGCCGCCGACCTGCCGCCACAGCACGGCTGCGCGGAGCGCGGCGAGCAGGGTCGCGCGGATCTCGGCGACCACGCCGGCCTGGCCGAGATAGTGCGGGTTGCCCTGGACCATCACCCGCGGCCGCAGCCCGCTCACCGTGCCGGCATACAGCGCGCCGAGCGCGGCGAGCACGTCGGGATGGGTGCTGCCGCGGGCGGCGGCGTCCGGCGCGAGTTCGAGGATGCCCGCGTGGACCCGTCCGGCGGCGGCGTCGCGGACGAAGCGCCGTTCCAGCTGGAGCACGGCGAGGCCGAGGCGGGGCAGGAGGGCATCGTCGGTTTCATTGCGCAGGTAGGCGCGCAGCAGCCGCAGGCCGGGACCGACGGCGCCGGTGCCGCCGAACACCGCGGCCGGCGATTCGGCATCGATCCGGAACACGCTGTCCATCGCCGTGGCCAGCACCGACGCGTCGGCGGCGCCGGTTTCGGCGATGCGACGCACCTGGGCCAGGGCCTGGGCGACGCCGGCGAGCGCCAGCACGCGATCGGAGAACGGATGGGTCATGCGGCATGTCTCGCTTCGAGGGGCGCATCGGTGGCGGCGATCACCGCGCCGCCGAGGCAGTGCTCGCCGTCGTACAGCACGACCGACTGGCCCGGCGTCACCGCGCGCTGCGGACGCGCGAACGCGACGCGGAGGCTGCCGTCGTCGCGGACCTCGACTTCGCAGGGCTCGGCCGCCTGCCGGTAGCGGACCTGCGCGTCGCAGGCGAAGCGGCCCGCCGGCGGCGCGCCGCCGATCCAGTGCGCGGCCTCGCTCCAGAGCACGCCCGACTGCAGCCACGGGCTGTCGTGGCCCTGGTCGACGTAGAGCACGTTGCCGGCGACGTCCTTGCCGACCACGTACCAGGGCGCCGCGTCGCGGCCGCGCACGCCGCCCAGCTGCAGGCCGCCGCGCTGGCCGAGGGTGAAGTAGAAGACGCCCGGGTGCTCGCCGAGCCGGCGCCCCTGCGGGTCGCGGATCTCGCCGGGCTTCGCCGGCAGGTAGCGCGCGAGGAAGCCGCGGAAGTCGCGTTCGCCGATGAAGCAGATGCCGGTCGAATCCTTCTTCGCCGCGGTGGGCAGCCCGGCTTCGGCGGCCAGGCGCCGCACCTCGCCCTTGCGCAGTTCGCCGAGCGGGAAGCGCGTGGCGGCCAGCGCCTCCTGGCCGAGCAGGTGCAGGAAGTAGCTCTGGTCCTTGTCGCGGTCGAGCGCGCGCAGCAGCCGCCAGCGGCCGCCCTCGCAGGCGACCCGCGCGTAATGGCCGGTGGCGATGCGCTCCGCGCCGAACGCGCGCGCCGCATCGAGGAAGTGCCGGAACTTGATCTCGCGGTTGCACAGCACGTCCGGGTTCGGCGTGCGGCCGGCCGCGTACTCGGCGATGAAGTGCGCGAACACACCATCCCAGTACTCGCGCGAGAAATCGCGCACGTGCAGGGGGATGCCGAGGCGGCCGCAGACCGCGACCGCGTCGCGGCGGTCGTCGTCGGCGCGGCACTCGCCGCTGCCGTCGTCGGCCCAGTTGTCCATGAACATCCCGGCCACCGCTTCGCCCGCCCGCGCGAGCAGCAGCGCCGCGACCGAGGAATCCACGCCGCCGGACATGCCGACGATCGTCGCGGGTACGGCAGGGGAACGCGACGCGGCCATGCTCATTCCACCTGCTGCAGCACCGACAGCGGTTGCCGGCGCCCGCCGAGCGCGTCGGCGACCACGCGCCACACCAGCGGGCTGCGATGGCGCGCCGCTTCCGCCTGCAGTTCCGCGGGCGTGAGCCACGCCGCGCGCACGATGCCTTCGTCGAGCGGACGCTCCGGGTGGTGGCGCAGCGGCTCGCCGAGGAAGGCGAAGCGCAGGTAGTGGCGGTCGGTCTCGGGGGCCTTCCACTGGTACGCGCCGACGAACGCGGTCAGGCGCACGTCCCAGCCCGTCTCCTCCAGCGTCTCGCGCAGGGCGGCCTCGGCCAGGCCTTCGTCCGGCTCCAGGTGCCCGGCGGGCTGGTTCAGCACCAGGCGGCCGTTCGCATGTTCCTCCACGCACAGCAGCCGGCCGTCGCGCACGACCACAGTGGCGACGGTGACGTCGGGTTGCCAGAACCTGCCTTCGCGGTAGCTCATGCGGGCCATTCTATAATCACGCCATGGCGAACAAACCCGGCAGCGAACGCGACCATGGCGTGGCGGTGGAGACCACCCGCCCCGAGGTCGCGCGACCGCCGCTGTACTCCGTCCTGCTGCTGAACGACGACTACACGCCGATGGATTTCGTGGTCGACGTGCTGGTCCGCTTCTTCGGCATGAACATCGAGAAGGCGACCCAGGTCATGCTCCACGTCCACACCCGCGGGCGGGGCGTGTGCGGGGTGTTCACCCGCGAGGTGGCAGAGTCCAAGGTGGCGCAGGTGAACGAATACGCAAGGCTCAACCAGCATCCGTTGCTCTGCACGATGGAGAAGGCGTAGAAGGACTTGCAGGGGAGCCGCGGGCGCCCCATATCCGGAGCAGGAGGCCCGGCCCGGGCCGAACGTTCCAGCGGAGGTTCCCCCAGATGTTCAGCAAGGACCTCGAGTACAGCATCGGCCAGTGCTACAAGCGCGCCCGCGAGGCGCGCCACGAGTACATGACGGTCGAGCACCTGCTGCTCGCGCTGCTCGACAACCCCTCGGCCGAAGCCGTGCTCAAGGCCAGCGGCGCCGACTTCCCGCGCCTGCGCGCCGAGCTCGAGCAGGCGATCGACAAGTCGGTGGTCAGGCTCGATCCCGAGGACGGCCGCGACACCCAGCCCACGCTCGGCTTCCAGCGGGTGCTCCAGCGCGCGGTCTACCACGTGCAGTCCTCCGGCAAGAAGGAGGTCACCGGCGCGAACGTGCTGGTCGCCATCTTCGGCGAGAAGGATTCGCACGCCGTCTATTTCCTCAACCAGCAGGACGTGACCCGCCTCGACGCGGTCAACTACCTCTCGCACGGCATCGCCAAGCAGGGCGAGGAGCCGCGCCAGGAGGAAGGCGCGCACGGCGAGGGCGGGGCGGAAGCGGCGGAGGGCAAGGGCGACGCCCTGGCCGAGTTCGCCAGCGACCTCAACGCGCTCGCCCGCGAGGGCAAGATCGATCCGCTGGTCGGCCGCGCCGAGGAAATCGAGCGCACGATCCAGGTGCTGTGCCGCCGGCGCAAGAACAACCCGCTGTACGTCGGCGAGGCCGGCGTCGGCAAGACCGCGCTCGCCGAAGGGCTGGCCAAGCGCATCGTCGACGGCGACGTGCCGGAGGTGCTCGCCGACGCGGTGATCTATTCGCTCGACCTGGGCGCACTGGTCGCCGGCACCAAGTCCCGGGGCGATTTCGAGAAGCGCCTGAAGGGCGTGCTCGCGGCGCTGAAGAAGGTGCCGGGCGCGATCCTCTTCATCGACGAGATCCACACCATCATCGGGGCGGGCTCCGCCTCCGGCGGCACGATGGACGCGTCGAACCTGATCAAGCCGGTGCTGGCGTCCGGCGAACTGCGCTGCATCGGCTCGACCACGTTCCAGGAATACCGCGGCATCTTCGAGAAGGACCGCGCCCTGGCGCGGCGCTTCCAGAAGATCGACATCGTCGAGCCGACGGTGGGCGAGGCGGTGGAGATCCTGCAGGGCCTCAAGCCGAAGTACGAGCAGCACCACGGCGTCACCTATGCCGACGACGCGATCAAGGCGGCCGTCGACCTGTCCGTGCGCCACATCGGCGACCGGCTGCTGCCGGACAAGGCGATCGACGTGATCGACGAGGCCGGCGCGCGCCAGCGGCTGCTGCCGGAAGACGCGCGCAAGCACCTGATCGACGTCGAGGAGATCGAGACGATCGTCGCGCGCATGGCCCGCATCCCGGCCAAGCAGGTGAGCGCGTCCGACAAGGACGTGCTGCAGCACCTCGAGCGCAACCTCAAGATGGTGATCTTCGGCCAGGACCCGGCGATCGAGACGCTGACCAGCGCGATCAAGCTGGCGCGCTCGGGCCTGGGCAACCCGGAGAAGCCGATCGGCAACTTCCTGTTCGCCGGCCCGACCGGCGTCGGCAAGACCGAGGTCACGCGGCAGCTCGCGCTGCAGCTCGGCATCGAGCTGGTCCGCTTCGACATGACCGAATACCTGGAGCCGCATTCGGTGTCGCGCCTGATCGGCGCGCCGCCGGGCTACGTCGGCTTCGACCAGGGCGGCCTGCTGACCGAGAAGATCGTCAAGACGCCGCACTGCGTGCTGCTGCTCGACGAGGTCGAGAAGGCGCACCCGGACATCTTCAACATCCTGCTGCAGGTCATGGACCGCGGCGTGCTCACCGACACCAACGGGCGCGAGGCGAACTTCAAGAACGTGATCCTGGTGATGACCACGAACGCCGGCGCCGCGCAGGCGGCCCGCCGCTCGATCGGCTTCACCACCCAGGACCATTCGACCGACGCGATGGAAGTGATCCGCCGCGGCTTCAGCCCGGAATTCCGCAACCGCCTCGACGCGGTGGTGCAGTTCCAGGCGCTGGGCATGGAGCACATCCTGCGGGTGGTGGACAAGTTCCTGATCGAGCTGGAAACCCAACTGCACGAGAAGGACGTGACCCTGACCGCGACGCCGGCGGCGCGCGACTGGCTGGCCCAGCACGGCTTCGACCCGCTGATGGGCGCCCGGCCGATGGCTCGGGTGATCCAGGACAAGGTGAAGCGTCCGCTCGCCGACGAACTGCTGTTCGGCAAGCTGGCGGGCGGCGGCCGGGTCAGCCTCGACGTGGTCGACGGCGAGCTGTCGGTGTCGACCCAGGCCGAACCGGAGAAGCTCCTGCCGGCGACCGTGTAGAGCCGACCCGCCGTCGGCTCCGATGCCGAAGCCGACCATGGGCCGGCTCTACGGAAAAACAAAAAAGGCGGCCAATGGCCGCCTTTTTCATCAATCACTTACGCGAGTTATCTCATGCGGTAGGTGATCCGACCCTTGCTCAGGTCGTAGGGGGTCATCTCCACCTTGACCTTGTCGCCGGTGAGGATGCGGATGTAGTTCTTGCGCATGCGGCCGGAGATGTGGGCGATGATCTCGTGGCCGTTCTCCAGCTTCACGCGGAACATCGTGTTGGGCAGGGTCTCGGAGACCGTGCCCTCGAATTCGATGACGTCGTCTTTCGCCATGTGTTTCCTGTTGCGGGGCCCGGTGGCCGGGCCCGAAAGTCCGACATTCTGACAGGTCGCCGGGAAGCGCGCAAAAACGCGGTGGGCGCGGTTCAGGCGGCGAGGCGGGCCATGGGCATCAGGCCGAAGCGGTCGGTCCAGGCGCCGGCGGGCGCGTCCTTCGCGGTCAGGCGCGCGACTTCGCCGAGGAACCGGTCGCGCGGCCAGACTTCCGCGCCGAGCGAGCGCAGGTGCGGGTTCTCGACCTGCGCGTCCAGCAGCGGCCAGCCCCAGCCGTCGAGGCGCGCGGCCAGCGCGGCGAGCGCCGCCTTCGAACCGCCGCTGCGGGCGCTGAACATGCTCTCGGCGAAGAACATGCGCCCGACGGCGACGCCGTAGAGGCCGCCGACCAGTTCGCCGCCATCGGGGCCCGCGCCGTCGCGCACCTCGACCGAATGCGCGTGGCCGAGGCGGTGCAGGGCGCCGTACGCCGCGCGCATGTCCGTCGTGATCCAGGTGCCGCGCTGCCCGGCGCGCGGGATCGAGGCGCAGGCGGCGACCACGGCATCGAACGCCGTGTCGGCGGTGGCGACCCAGGGCAGGCTGCGCAGCGTGCGGCGGAAGCGCCGCGACAGGTGCACGCCGCCGGTGCGGAAGACCATGCGCGGATCCGGCGACCACCACAGGATCGGCTGGCCCTGCGAATACCACGGAAAGATGCCGTGCGCGTAGGCGTTCAGCAGCCGCTGCGGCGAAAGGTCGCCGCCGGCGGCCAGCAGGCCGTCCGGCTCGCGCAGCGCCGCCGTTGCCGGCGGAAACGGCGCGGCCGGATCCGCGTCGAGCATCGGCAGCCGCAACGCCGGCACCTCAGGCGACTCCAGGGCGTGCGTCGTCGCCGGCGCGGAACGGCGAGTGCGCCGCGAGCGCCTCCGCGTAGCGGCGGATCTGCCGCGCCTCTTCGGCGCACCAGGGCCCCAGCGCCTCGGCGAAGGCCGGGTCGGCGATCCAGTGCCGGCTGCGCACCAGCGCCGGAAGGAAGCCGCGCGCGAGCTTGTGCTCGCCCTGCGCGCCCGGCTCGAAGCGCGACAGGCCTTCCCGCAGGCAATAGTCGATGCCCTGGTAGTAGCAGGTCTCGAAGTGCAGGCCGGGAATGCGCGCGCCGGGATCCGCGCCCCAGTAGCGCCCGTACAGGGTGTCGCCGCCGCGCAGGCACAGCGCGCCGGCGATCGCGCGCCCCTCGCGTTCGGCCAGGACCACGACGAGTTGCCGCGGCATCGTCGCCGCGAGATGCCGCAGGAAGGGCAGGGTCAGGGTCGGGCGGTTGCCGTGCTCGGCGAAGGTTTCGAGGTAGAAGCCGTGCATCGCCGCAAGGTCGGCGGGCGAGGCCTCGTCGCCGTGGACGACGCGGAAGCGGACCCCCGACGCAGCGACCTTGCGGCGCTCGGCGCGGATGTTCTTGCGGTGCTTGTGGTCCATGGCGCCCAGGAAGGCGTGGAAGTCGCGCCAGCCCGCGTCGTTGCGCCAGTGGTACTGCACGTCGATGCGCGCCAGCCAGGCCGCGTCGAAGGCCGGGTCCTCGGCGGCCTCCTGGAAGTTCACGTGCACCGACGACAGCCCGGCCTCCCCGGCGATCGCGCGCAGCGCCTCCGGCAGCAACGAACGCATCGCGGGATCGCGCGCGAGCAGCCGCGGCCCGGTCACCGGGCTGTAGGGCACCGCGCACAGCCACTTCGGGAAGTAGTCCTGCCCGTAACGCGCGTAGGCGTGCGCCCAGGCGTGGTCGAACACGAACTCGCCGTGCGAGTTGTCCTTCAGGTACGCGGGCGCGGCGGCGACGAGCTCGTCGCCTTCCCACAGCGCCAGGTGGCGCGGCGTCCAGCCATGGCGCGGATCGACCACGCCGTGGCGTTCCATGCCGGCGAGGAAGGCGTGGGCGACGAAGGGATTGCGCCCGTCGTGCAGCGCATCCCACTGCGCGGCCGGGATTTCGGACAGCGCGCCGTGGATGCGCGCCTGCGGCATCAGTCGTTCTGGTCGAGGAAGCGTTCGGCGTCGAGCGCGGCCATGCAACCGAAGCCCGCCGAGGTGATCGCCTGCCGGTAGTGCTGGTCGGCGACGTCGCCCGCGGCGAACACGCCGGCCACCGACGTCTCCGTCGCGCCGCCGGCGAGGCCGGAGCGGATCTCGAGGTAGCCGTTGTTCATCGCCAGCTGGCCTTCGAACAACGACGTGTTCGGCGTGTGGCCGATCGCCACGAAGAAGCCGTGGATCGGCAGCTCGCGCGTCGAACCGTCCTGCACCGACTTCACCCGCAGCCCGGTCACGCCCTTGTCGTCGCCGAGGACCTCGTCGACGGTGTGGTGCCACACCGGCTCGATCCTGCCGGCCTGGATCTTCGCGAACAGCTTGTCCTGCATGATCTTCTCGGCGCGCAGCGTGTCGCGGCGGTGGACCAGGTAGACCTTGCGCGCGATGTTGGAGAGGTACAGGGCCTCCTCGACCGCGGTGTTGCCGCCGCCGACCACGGCCACGTCCATGTCGCGGAAGAAGAAGCCGTCGCAGGTGGCGCACGCCGACACGCCGCGGCCCTTGAACGCCTCTTCCGACGGCAGCCCGAGGTACTTGGCGGTGGCGCCGGTGGCGATGACCAGCGCGTCGCAGGTGTATTCGCCGCTGTCGCCGACCAGCCGGAACGGGCGCCGCGACAGGTCGGCGGTGTGGATGTGGTCGAACACCACTTCGGTCTCGAAGCGCTCGGCGTGCGCCTGCATCCGCGCCATCAGGTCCGGGCCCTGCAGGTCGTGCGCGTCGCCCGGCCAGTTGTCGACCTCGGTGGTGGTCATCAGCTGGCCGCCCATCTGCAGGCCGGTCACCAGCACCGGCTTGAGGTTGGCGCGCGCGGCGTAGACGGCGGCGGTCCAGCCGGCGGGGCCGGAGCCGAGGATGAGGAGCTTGCAGTGCTTCGGAGCGGTCATGGGGAAGGGGGCCGTGGGTATAATCTTTCCCGATTATCCCCCACAGCTCCGAGGTCCCACCAGCATGCGTATCGGCGTCCCCAAGGAAACCAAGACCCTCGAAGGGCGCGTCGCGCTCGTTCCCGCCGCGGCGGGCGACCTGGTCAAGCGCGGGCACGAGGTCTGGCTGGAAAAGGACGCCGGCATCAAGAGCGGGTTCCAGGACGAGCAGTACACCCGCCTCGGGGTGAAGATCGCGCCGGACGCGGCTTCGCTGTACGAGAAGGGCGAGCTCATCGTCAAGGTCAAGGAGCCGATCGCCGGCGACCTCGCGCACCTGCGCAAGGACCACCTGCTGTTCTGCTACCTGCACCTGGCCGCCGAGCCGGTGCTGACCCGCAAGCTGCTCGACATCGGCCTGACCGGCGTCGCGTTCGAGACCGTCGAGCTGCCCAACGGCGACCTGCCGCTGCTGGCGCCGATGTCGGTGATCGCCGGCAAGATCGGCGTCCAGGTCGGCACCCACCTGCTGCACCAGCCGATGGGCGGGAAGGGCAAGCTGCTCGGCGGCCTGCCGTCGACCGAGCGCGGCAAGGTCGTGGTGTTCGGCGCGGGCAAGGCCGGCGGCGCGTCCGCCGCGCTGGCCGCGGCCGCCGGCGCGAACGTGACCGTGTTCGAGATGCGCCAGGACCGCATGGACGAGATGATGCGCCTGGGCAACAACGTCACCGCGCTCTATCCCTACCACGACGTGGTCGCGCGCGAAGTCGCGTCGGCCGACCTCGTCATCGGCGCGGTGCTGGTCACCGGCGCGAAGGCGCCGCACGTCATGACGCGCGAGATGCTGCGCGACATGGAGGACGGCAGCGTCGTCGTCGACATCGCCATCGACCAGGGGGGCTGCTTCGAGACCTCGCGCCCGACCACCTGGAAGGAGCCGACCTACGTGGAGGAGGGCGTGACCCACTTCTGCGTCACCAACATGCCGGGCGCCGTGCCGCAGACCTCGTCGCAGGCGATCTGCGCGGCGATCCTGCCGTGGGTGAACAAGCTGGCCTCCGGCGACAGCTGGCGCAGCAACGAAGCGCTGGTGAAGGGCATCAACGTCGAGGGCGGCAAGCTGGTCCATCCCGCGCTCCTGGACATGAAGGTCTGACGCTCCCCGGTGGCTGAGGCAGCGACCAGCCGCAGGAAAGCCGCCGCCTCCGACGCGAAGCGCCGGGCGCCGTCGCCCGGCCGCCAGCGGTTGTGGCGCGACATCGCGCTGATCCTGATCGCGCCGCTCCTGCTCTACCTGCTGGCGAGCCTGGTCACGTACTCGCCGCAGGACCCGGGCTGGTCGAACTCGGGCAGCCTCACCGCGCCGCTGCACAACGTCGGCGGCGTCGTCGGCGCAAAACTCGCGGACGTGCTGCTGTACATCACCGGCTTCGTGGCGTTCCTGCTGCCGCTGGTGCTGGGCATGGTCGCGTGGATCGCGCTGTTCGGCATGGACGCGGACGGCGACGGGGATCCCGACCTCGGTCCGGCGCTGCGCCTGGTGGGCATCGTCGGCTTCCTGATCGCCGCCACCGGCTTGCTGCAGCTGCGCATCGGCGCAGTCGAGGACTTCCGCGGCGGCGCCGGCGGCATCCTCGGCCACATCGTCGGCGACTCGCTGTTCCGCGCGTTCGGACCGATGGGCAGCAACCTGTTCCTGCTCGCGCTGCTGCTGGTGTCGGTGACGCTGGCGACCGGGCTGTCCTGGTTGGCGGTGATGGACCGCGTCGGCAAGTGGACGCTGGCGATCCCGGGGCTGGTCGCCAAGTTCGCGCGCGTCTCCCATCGCGAAGCCGACAAGTGGCAGCAGACCCGCGACCTGCGCGAGGAGCGCGAGGAAGTGCGCCGCTACGACACCGAGCTGCGGGCCAAGCGCGCGCCGGTGAAGATCGAGCCGCCGGCGCCGCCGCAGGTCGAGAAGAGCGACCGCGCCAAGCGCGAGCAGCAGATCCCGCTGTTCCACGTCGGCGACGGTTCCGGCATCCCGCCGCTGGCCCTGCTCGACGACCCGAAGCCGCAGGCCAAGGGCTACGACGAGCAGACGCTGGAGACGCTGTCGCGGCAGATCGAGTTCAAGCTCAAGGATTTCCGCATCGACGCGCAGGTCGTGGGCGCCTATCCGGGCCCGGTGATCACGCGCTTCGAGATCGAGCCGGCGCCGGGCGTCAAGGTCAGCCAGATCTCCTCGCTCGACAAGGACATCGCGCGCGGCCTGTCGGTGAAGTCGGTGCGCGTGGTCGACGTGATTCCCGGCAAGTCGGTGATCGGCCTCGAGATCCCGAACACGCACCGCGAGATGATCTTCCTCAGCGAACTGCTGCGCTCGCGCGAGTACGACAAGTCCGGCAGCCCGCTGACGCTGGCGCTGGGCAAGGACATCGCCGGCCGGCCGACGGTCGCCGACCTCGCGCGCATGCCGCACCTGCTCGTCGCCGGCACCACCGGCTCGGGCAAGTCGGTCGCGGTCAACGCGATGGTGCTGTCACTGCTGTACAAGGCGTCGCCGCAGGACGTGCGGATGCTGATGATCGACCCGAAGATGCTGGAGCTCAGCGTCTACCAGGGCATCCCGCACCTGCTCGCGCCGGTCGTCACCGACATGAAGGAAGCCGCGAATGGTCTTCGCTGGTGCGTGGCGGAGATGGAGCGCCGCTACAAGCTGATGTCCACCGTCGGCGTGCGCAACCTCGGCGGCTTCAACAAGAAGGTCAAGGACGCGATCGACGCCGGCCAGCCGATGTCCGATCCGCTGTTCAAGCCGGAGGCGGGCGAGGCGCCGCGCACGCTCGAACCGCTGCCGTACCTGGTGATCATCATCGACGAGTTCGCCGACATGATGATGATCGTCGGCAAGAAGGTCGAGGAGCTCATCGCCCGCCTGGCGCAGAAGTCGCGCGCCGCCGGCATCCACCTGGTGCTGGCGACGCAGCGGCCGTCGGTGGACGTCATCACCGGCCTGATCAAGGCGAACATCCCGACGCGCATCGCGTTCCAGGTGTCGAGCAAGATCGATTCGCGCACGATCCTGGACCAGAGCGGCGCGGAAACGCTGCTCGGCCACGGCGACATGCTGTACCTGCCGCCGGGCACGGCGATGCCGGAGCGCATCCACGGCGCCTTCGTCAGCGACGAGGAAGTGCATCGCGTGGTCGAGCACCTCAAGCAGTCGAGCGACGGCCCGCGCTACATGGAAGGCGTGCTCGAGGAAGTGCAGTCGCTGCACGACGGCAGCGTGGTCGGCGCGACCGGCCTGCCGGAAAGCGGCGGCGGTGGCGGCGACGAATCCGATCCGCTGTACGACGAGGCGGTGCGCATCGTCACCGAGACCCGCCGCGCCTCGATCTCCGGCGTGCAACGCCGGCTGAAGATCGGCTACAACCGCGCCGCGCGCCTCATCGAGGCGATGGAAGCGGCCGGGATCGTGACCCCCCCGGAGCACAACGGCGACCGTACGGTGATCGCGCCGCCGCCTCCCGCGCCCTGACTCCACCGCGCGTTCAGGAACGGATCGGCAGACTGGTCGCAGTTCCGCACGGAGTTCCCCATGATCCGTACCGCCACCCGCCTCGGCGCCATGACCTTCGCCACCGCGACGCTGCTCTGTGCCGGCGCCGCGACCGCCGGCGCGCGCGACGACCTCGCCGCGTTCACCAAGGGCCTGAAAGGCCTGCAGGCGCCGTTCACCCAGCAGGTCTTCGATCCCAACGGCAAGCTGAAGGAAACCTCGAGCGGCGAAGTCGCGCTCTCCGCGCCGCGGCTGTTCCGCTGGGAATACCGCAAGCCCTACGAGCAGCTGATCGTCGCCGACGGCAGCCGCGTGTGGGTCTACGATCCCGACCTGCAGCAGGCCACGCGCCGCGCCCAGGGCACGGCGGAGCAGGGCAGCCCGCTCGCCGCGCTCATCGATCCCGCGAAGCTCGACCGCGATTACGTCGTCGCCGACGCCGGCGATGCCGATGGCCTGCACTGGCTGTCGCTGAAGCCGCGCAAGGCCGATGGCGCCGGCTTCGAGTCGGCGCGCCTGGGTTTCGGCGACGCCGGCCTGGAAACCATGCAATTCGTCGACGCGCTGGGCCAGAAGAGCGTCATCGCGTTCGGCGCGTGGAAGCGCAATCCGTCGTTCCCCGCGGCGACCTTCCACTTCGCGCCGCCGAAGGGCGTGGACGTGATCGAAGGCTGAAGGCGGCGACTGCGTCACGGCCCCTCGACGGCCGTGCGCGCAGGCTTGGTCCCGACGCCGCGGAAGCGGCAGGGGGGATCCGATGCGCCACACCGCATTCATCGTCGCCACGCTCACCGGCAGCCTGTTGTTCGGCGCGTCGGTGTCAGGCGCGTTGCGTGCGCCGGCGATCGGGTCCTCCGGCGCCGATGCGACCGCGGTGGCCGAAGGGGCGACGACGTCCCCTGACGCGATGCGCGCGCAATCCGCCGCGCTGGTCGCGGCGATCGAGGACCAGTTCCCGGGGCACGCCGTCGATGTCGCGCTGCAGGCGCCGACCATCGGGGACGACGGCGCCGCGCAGCAGCAGGTGCAGGCACTGGCGCGCGTGCGCATCGACGGCAGCGCCCCGATGCTGGTGCGGGCCAACGCGCTCTACGACCGCGGGACGCGCAGCGTCGATGCGCCGTCGCTGTGGTTCGAGGGCACCGGCGAGCGCCGGGTGTCCGATGCCACGCGGCACGCACTCGCCGCGGCGGCGGCCCAGCGGCTGGACGCGGAATTCGCCGGCCAGCCCGTCTCGCTCGCGCTGGCCGACGCGGAAGCCGTCGCGGTGGGCGGGCGCTACCTGCGCGTGGTCGCGCGCGGCACCGCCGACTTCGGCGCCGAAGGCCGAGCCGCCGCCACCGTCGAAGCCCTGTACGACCCGCGGAGCGGCGAATGGCTGCGCCTGGATTACGCGCTCGGCGCCGATCCCGCGCAGGCGGGCGACGACATCGCCTACGCCGGCTTCTGAGCGCTCGCCGTGGCGGCCGCCCGGCCGTCCATCGCATGACCGGGTAGGCTAGCGCCATGCCCGCCCGCCGTTCCTCCTCCTCCGCCGACACCACCACGCCCGACCTGCTGCCGGCCGGCGACGCGTCTATGCGCCCGCTGGCCGAACGCATGCGCCCGCGCACGCTGGACGAGATGGTCGGTCAGCGCCGGCTGCTGGCGCCGGGCTCCGCGCTGCGCCGGGCGATCGAATCCGGCCGCGTGCACTCGATGATCCTGTGGGGGCCGCCGGGCTGCGGCAAGACCACGCTCGCGCTGCTGCTCGCGCATTACGCCGATGCCGACTTCCGCGCGATCTCCGCGGTGCTGTCGGGCCTGCCGGAAGTGCGCCAGGTGCTCGCCGAAGCCGCCGCGCGCTTCGCCACCGGACGCCGCACCGTGCTGTTCGTCGACGAGGTGCATCGCTTCAACAAGACGCAGCAGGACGCGTTCCTGCCGCACATCGAGCGCGGCACGATCCTGTTCGTCGGCGCGACCACCGAGAACCCGTCCTTCGAGCTGAACTCCGCGCTGCTGTCGCGCTGCCGCGTGCACGTGATGGAAGCGCTGTCGGTGGATGACATCGTGCAGGCGCTGCAGCAGGCGCTCGACGACGGCGAACGCGGGCTCGGTGGCCGCGGCCTGCACGTCGCGCGCGCGCAGCTCGAGCTGATCGCGCAGGCGGCCGACGGCGACGTGCGCCGCGCGCTGACGCTGCTGGAGATCGCCGCCGAGCTCGCCGAGGAAGGCGGGGCGGAAGAGGGCGGGGCGGGCACCACCCGGACGGGGCAGGGCGCCACCGTCACCGACGCGACCCTGGCCCAGGTCCTGGCCGACCGGACGCGCCGCTTCGACAAGGGCGGCGAGCAGTTCTACGGCCAGATCTCGGCGCTGCACAAGTCGGTGCGCAGCTCCAATCCCGACGCCGCGCTGTACTGGTTCGCGCGCATGCTCGACGGCGGCGCCGACGTCGCGTATCTCGCGCGTCGCATCACCCGCATGGCGGTCGAGGACATCGGCCTGGCCGACCCGCGCGCGCTGCAGATGTCGATCGACGCCTGGGACGCCTACGAACGGCTCGGCAGCCCGGAAGGCGACCTCGCGCTGGCGCAGGTGGTGATCTACCTCGCCAGCACGGCCAAGTCGAACGCCGCCTACGCCGCGTTCAACGCCGCGCGCGCCGACGTCGAGCGCTACGGCACGCAGGACGTGCCGCTGCACATCCGCAACGCGCCCACGAAGCTGATGAAGCAGCTCGGCTACGGCAAGGGCTACCAGTACGACCACGACGCCGAAGGCGGCATCGCCCTCGACCAGACCGGCTTCCCGGACGCGATGGGCGAGCGCGTGTACTACGAACCGGTGCCGCGCGGGCTGGAGCTCAAGCTCCGGGAGAAGCTCGACGCGTTGCGCGCCGCGCGCGAGGCAGCCCGCAGGAAGTAGGGCGCGCCTAGTGCGCGGCGGCGGCGGGGAGCATCCCGATCGCGTGCAGCCACGCCTCGACGAGCCCGGTCCATCGCCCGATGGGCATCGTCGTCTTCCGCACGCCGAATGCGTGCCCGCCCTGCGCGTACAGATGCATCTCCGCGGGCACGCCCGCCCCCTTCAGCGCGACGTAATAGGCGAGCGATTGCCGCACGTTGTCGACCGGATCGTCCTCGGCCTGGACCAGGAAGGTCGGCGGCGTGTCCCGGGGCACGCGGATCCACGGATGCAGCGCCAGGTCGGCGTCGTCACGGGTGGCCTCGTCCTCGTCCTCGTGTGCCCACAGGTGGCCCGGATAGGCGATGACGGCGAAGTCGGGGCGGCTGCTCAGGCGGTCGGCGGCATCCACGGGCGCGTAAATGCGCTTCGCGAAACGGGTGCTGGCCATCGCGGCCAGGTGCCCGCCCGCGGAAAACCCGATCACGCCGACCTTGTGCGGATCGACGTGCCATTCCCGCGCATGCTGGCGAACCAGTCCCAGCGTTCGTTGTGCATCCTGCAGCGCGGTCAGGACCTTCGGGGTGTAACGATGCCCGTCGCGCCACGTCGGACCGGAGTCGGGCACCCGGTACTTCAGGAGCACGCAGGTGATGCCGCGCGAGGTGAGCCAGTCGCAGATCTCGGTGCCCTCGAGGTCCATCGCCAGCGACTGGTAGCCGCCGCCGGGCAGCACCACCATGGCCACGCCCGTGTTGCCCCCCTGGGGCGGATACCTCGTCATCGTCGGCACGCTGACGTCGTTGGCCCTGGGCCACCAGTCGCGGCCGGGCGGCGGGCCGAGGGATTCCGGTTTTGGGTTCGGCAGCGCATCCGGCACGGCACCTGGCCAGATCCGCACCTGGGCGTGGCCCGGCGACGGTTGCCACGTAGCGGGATGCGCCGCCGTCGCGGCTTGTCCCGCGGCGGAGGCCGCCGGCACCGCGCCGAACACGGACAGCAGGACGAGACAGGCGAAACGATGCATGGGCAGGCATCCGGTCGGGTGGCGGGGCAACGAGGAAAGTAGCGGGGATCGGGCCTGGGGCGGCTGCCTGGGGTCCTGCCGCCACTTCGCATAATGCATATTATGTAAATGATACGATGGGCGCATCTCCCAAGGAGCCCGCTCGTGGCCTTTCTTGATCTTACCGACGACTGGCTTGGCTGGCGGATGCGCGGCCGGCACCTGGTCTCCCCCGACGGCGAGCGAATCACTCCCGAACGCCTGAGTGGTCTGCTGTGGCGCGACCAGATGGAGCTCAGGCGCGCCGGCTACGCCAGCCGCCGACGTGCCGAAGCGGCGCGACGCGATCGCCAGCCGGTCAAGGTGGTCATCGTCGAGCTCGCTGCCTTTCGGTGCAACGGCGTGACCGCAGCCTGATTCTCTGGCACCTTCGAGCGGCTTCCTCCGGATCGCACGCATGCCGCTCATCCTCCACGCCCATCCGCTGTCCTCGTTCTGCCAGAAGGTCCTGATCGCGCTGTACGAACTGGACGTGCCGTTCGAGTTCCGGCAGCTCGACCTGGCCGACCCCGGCGAGCGCGCCGCGCACCTGGCGCGCTGGCCCAGGGGCAAGATGCCGGTGCTCGAGGATCCGGCCACGGGCCTGGCGCTGCCGGAAACGTCGATCATCATCGAGTACCTGGATCGCCACCATGGCGGCGGCCGGCACCTGTTGCCTGCGGATCCCGACGCCGCGCTCGAGGTGCGGCTCTGGGACCGGATCAGCGACCTCTACGTCATGCTGCCGATGCAGCGCGCCGTGGCGGCGCGCATCGCCCATGGCGACGGCGAGACCGCTGCAACCGCCAGGCAGGAAGTCGGCGACGAACTGGAAGTCGCCTACGGCCTCCTCGAAGCGCGATTGGCGAGCCGCAAGTGGCTGGGCGGCGACGCCTTCACGATGGCCGACTGCGCGGCGATGCCCGCGTTGTTCTACGCCTCGGCCGTGCGCGCGTTCGAACCCGGGCGGCCCGCGCTGGCGGCGTATTTCCGGCGCCTGCTCGAACGCCCCTCGGTCGCGCGGGTGCTGGGCGAGGCCTCGCCCTGGCTGCGGCATTTCCCGCTGGTCGAAACGCTGCCCGCCGGATACGTGCCTTCCGGGTACGTGCCTGCCGCTTGACCTTGCCCCTGCGTCAAGCCGCAGGCTAGGGGCATGACAGGACTCCCCTCCCCCTCGCGCCGCCGTTTCGTCCAGGGCCTGGCCGCCGGCGGCGCGCTCACCGGCATCGCCGCCGCCGGCGGATGGCCGCGCAACGCCTGGGCGCTGGGCACGGCGGCGCAGCCCGGCGTGCTCGCCGGCACGCGCTTCGAGCTGGCGATCGGCGAGACGCCCGTCGACTTCACGGGCCGCGTCGTGCCCGCGATCACCGTCAACGGCAGCCTGCCCGCGCCGGTGCTGCGCTGGCGCGAGGGCGACACGGTCGAGTTGCGCGTGGCCAACGCGTTGCCGCCCGCATCGGTGCACGGCGACACGACGTCGATCCACTGGCACGGCATCGTCCTGCCGGCCGCGATGGATGGCGTGCCCGGCATCAGCTTCGACGGCATCCGCCGCGGCGAGGCGTATCTCTACCGTTTCCAGGTGCGCCAGGGCGGCACCTACTGGTATCACGGGCATTCGGCGATGCAGGAACAGGCGGGCCTGTACGGCGCGCTGGTGATCGATCCGCTCGCGCCGGAGCCGTTCCGCTACGACCGCGACTACGTGGTGCTGCTGTCCGACTGGACCGACATGGCGCCGTCGCGCCTGCTCGCGCGGCTGAAGAAGATGCCGTCGCACGACAACTACTACCAGCGCACGCTCGGCGACTTCGTGCACGACGCCCGGCGCAACGGCCTGCGCGCGACGCTCGCCGACCGCGGCGCCTGGGGCCGGATGCGGATGACGCCGACCGACCTGTCCGACGTCAACGGCAACACCTACACCTTCCTGATGAACGGCACGACGTCGCTCGGCAACTGGACGGGGCTGTTCCGCGGCGGCGAGAAGGTGCGCCTGCGCTTCATCAACGGCTCGGCGATGACCCACTTCGACGTGCGCATCCCGGGCCTGAAGATGACCGTGGTCGCGGCGGACGGCCAGTACGTGCATCCGGTGTCGGTGGACGAATTCCGGATCGCCGCGGCCGAGACCTTCGACGTGATCGTCGAGCCTTCGGGCCAGGACGCGTACACGATCTTCGCGCAGGACATCGGCCGCACCGGCTGGATCAGCGGCACGCTCGCGGTGCGCGAGGGCCTGCGCGCGCCGGTGCCCGCGCTCGACGCGCGCCCGATCCTGACGATGGCCGACATGGGCCACGACCACGGCGGGATGGCCGGGATGGACCACGCCGCGATGGGCCACGACATGTCCGCGATGTCGGCGATGCCGGGCATGCAGTCGCACCCCGCAACCGAAACCGGCAACCCGCTCGTCGACATGCAGGCGATGATGCCGAAGCCCCGCCTCGAGGATCCCGGCATCGGCCTGCGCGACAACGGCCGCGTCGTCCTCAACTACGCGATGCTGCAGACGCTCGGCGGCGATCCCGACCGAGGCGATCCCACGCGCGAGATCGAGCTGCACCTCACCGGGCACATGGAACGCTTCTCCTGGGGCTTCGACGGCAAGCGCTTCGCCGACGCGCAGCCGCTGCGCTTCAACTACGGCGAGCGCCTGCGCATCGTGCTCGTCAACGACACGATGATGAGCCACCCGATCCACCTGCACGGCATGTGGAGCGACCTCGAGGACGAAGGCGGCGGCTTCCACGTCCGCAAGCACACGATCGACATGCCGCCGGGCACGCGCCGCAGCTACCGCGTGCGCGCCGACGCGCCCGGGCGCTGGGCCTACCACTGCCACATGCTCTACCACATGGAAACCGGGATGATGCGCGAAGTACGGGTGGAGGCATGAGTCGGCCACGCACCATCGCGCGCGCGGCCGCGCTTGCGTCGTTGCTGCTCGCGCCGGCGATGGCGCTCGCCCAGCACGACATGCATGCGATGCCGGCGGCGGTCCCCCCTGCCCCGCCCGCGGCGACACCCGCGGCCGCCGGCGCGCACGCGTCCATGGCGTCGCACGCGATGCACGACGACGCGGTCTACGGCTACCTGCTGTTCGACCACCTCGAAGCCGGCGCGGCCGTCCAGGCGTGGAAGGCGCAGGCCTGGCTCGGCACCGACCTGCATCGCCTCTGGCTGCGCAGCGAAGGCGAACGCGACGGCGAACGGGGCCTCGACCACGCCGACGTCGAGTTGCTGTACGGCCGCCCGGTCTCGCCCTGGTGGGACCTGCTGGCGGGCGTGCGCCACGACACGGGCGCAGGCGGCACGCGCGATTTCCTCGCCGTCGGCGTGCAGGGCCTGGCGCCGTACAAGATCGAGGTGGCCGCGACGGCGTATCTCGGCGAATCGGGCCGCACGGCCGCGCGCCTCGAGCTGGAATACGAAACGCGGCTGACCGGCCGGCTGATCCTGCAGCCCTCGATCGAGGCGAACCTCCACGGCCGCGACGATCCGCGCCGCGGCCTCGGCGCGGGCCTGTCGACGCTCGAATCCGGCCTGCGCCTGCGCTACGAATTCACCCGCCGCTTCGCGCCCTACGTCGGCGTGGTCCGCGAGCATGCCTTCGGGCGGACGGCGGGCCTGCGCCGCGCCGATGGCAGCCCCGCGGCTGACACGCGCGTCGTCGCCGGGCTGCGGACCTGGTTCTGACGAACACCGGAAACGACAACGCCCGCTTGCGCGGGCGTGTCGGAAAAGTGGCGTCCCCACGGGGATTCGAACCCCGGTCGCTACCGTGAAAGGGTAATGTCCTAGGCCTCTAGACGATGGGGACGCTGAACGCGGTTGCGCATCTTGCTCGCGCGATCCAGCAACGTGGTGGAGCCAGCCGGGATCGAACCGGCGACCTCCTGCATGCCATGCAGGCGCTCTCCCAGCTGAGCTATGGCCCCACGGGCTGGAAAGCGCGAAATTCTAGCGGCGGCCCGCCGCCCGCGCAAGCGTTCCCGCACTCGGCGGGCCGGAACGCCCGCCGGCATTCATCCGGCGGCCTTCACCGGAGCGGCGGGCGCCAGGGCAACGGCCGCCGACGGCGCGACCGGACGCAGCGTCGCGACGCCGTGGCCGCGCTCGGCGAGATAGTGCAGCCACTTGCCGAGGAAGGTGTTCATGCGCAGCCGGTGGTCCACCAGCTCCGCCGGCGGCGGGAACATGCCGAGCACGTCCTGCCAGCGGCGGCCGACGTAGCAGTGGGTCGCCTCGACCTGGCGCGCGTCGTGGTACAGGCGCAGCCAGGCCGACGGATCCGGTTCGCCGGTGACCGGGTCGCGCAACGCGTAGGTCAGGCGCAACTCGGTGGTGTACGCATGCTGCGCGACGACGTCCAGGCGGACGTCGAGGCCGTCGCCGATGCGCGATTCCCAGGCGCCCTCGCCCAGGTCCGCCGGCTCGAACAGGCGCACGAGCAGGTCGTGGTTCTCCGCATACAAGCCCATCAGCCAGCCGAAACGGCTGAGGCGCGGGATGCGTTCGATGCGGGCGAGGACCGGTGGCATGACCCGATGCTACACGCGCCTTCGCGCCGGCGGCAGCATTGACGGCGCGCGGGGACAGGCATACGTTAAGACTCCTGCGCGCAGGGTTTTTCCGCCGCGCTCCGGCCGCTCAGAACATCTCGCGGTTCAGCCCCAGCACTTCCAGCACCCGGCTCGAGATTTCCTCGATCGACGCGTGCGTCGTGCTCAGCATCTGGATCCCCTCGTTGCGCAGCAGCTCCTCGGCCGCCGCGACCTCGCGCTTGCAGGTGTCGAGCTGCGCGTAGCGCGAGTTCGGCCGGCGTTCCTGGCGGATCTGCTGCAGGCGCACCGGGTCGATCGTGAGGCCGAACAGCTTCGACCGGTACGGGCGCAGCTTCGGCGGCAGCCGGTCGGACTCCAGGTCTTCCTCGGTCAGCGGGTAATTGGCCGCGCGCACGCCGTGGTGCAGGGCCAGGTACACGCAGGTCGGCGTCTTGCCCGCGCGCGACACGCCGACCAGGATCAGGTCGGCCTCGCTGTAGTCCATGCTCACGCCGTCGTCGTGGGCGAGCGCGTAGTTCATCGCGTTGATGCGGCGATGGTAGGCGTCGAAGTCGACCATGCCGTGGGCGCGGCCGACCTGCGACTGGCGCTGCATGTTGAGCTCGCGTTCCAGCGGCTCGATGAACGGCGCGAAGACGTCCAGCATCAGCGCCCCGCTCTCGGCGATCGCGGCGTTGAGGGCCGGGTCGACGCACGAATTCACCACGACCGGGCGGACGCCGTACTCGGCGCCGGCCTGGCGGATTTCGGCGGCCGCCGCCGCGGCCTTCTCCAGCGTGTCCACGAACGGGATCCGGTCGGTCACGAAGCGGACGTTGGCGAACTGGGTCAGCAGGCTGTGGCCGATGGTCTCGGCGGTGATGCCGGTGCCGTCGGATACGTAGAACACCGGGCGCAGGTCGGACATGTCGGCTCCTGGTCAGGTTGCTAAAATAGCCCAAACCCCGCGGAGTCCCCCCTTTGAGCGCCCCCGGCACGATCAACAACATCCTGTGGCTCCACGACCTGCGCCTGTCCGACCTGGCCCAGGTCGGCGGCAAGAACTCCTCGCTCGGCGAGATGATCGGGGAGCTCTCGGGCCTGGGGGTGTCGGTGCCGGGCGGCTTCGCCACCACGGCGGACGCGTTCAAGGCCTTCGTGGCCCACAACACCCTGCACCAGCGGATCTACGACCGGCTGGCCAGCCTGGACGTCGAGGACGTCCCCGCCCTCACCCGCGCCGGCGCCGAGATCCGCGGCTGGGTGATCGACGCGCCGCTGCAGCCCGAGCTCGATCGCGACATCCGCGAGGCCTACGCGAAGCTGTGCGCGGACGCCGGCGGCAAGGACGTCGCGGTGGCGGTGCGTTCGTCCGCGACGGCCGAGGACCTGCCCGACGCCTCCTTCGCCGGCCAGCAGGAGACCTTCCTCAACGTCACCGGCGCCGACGACGTCGTGCACAAGGTCAAGGAAGTCTTCGCCAGCCTCTACAACGACCGGGCGATCGCCTACCGCGTCCACCACGGCTTCAAGCACGAGGACGTGTTCCTGTCGGCCGGCGTGCAGCTGATGGTGCGCTCGGACGTCGGCGCGTCGGGCGTGCTGTTCACCCTCGACACCGAGTCCGGCTTCCGCGACGTGGTGTTCATCACCGCCAGCTACGGCCTGGGCGAGATGGTCGTGCAGGGCGCGGTCAATCCGGACGAGTTCTACGTCTACAAGCCCACGCTGAAGCAGGGCAAGCCCGCCATCCTGCGCCGATCGCTCGGGGCCAAGCAGCTGCGCATGGTGTATTCGGACCAGCCCGGGGAGCGCGTGCGCACCGAGGAAACGCCCGCGGCGCTGCGCGCGACGTTCTCGATCTCCGATGCCGACGTCCACGAACTCGCGAAGCAGGCGCTGGTGATCGAACAGCACTACGGCCGGCCGATGGACATCGAGTGGGGCAAGGACGGCAACACCGGCAAGCTCTACATCCTGCAGGCGCGGCCGGAGACGGTGAAGTCGCGCGGCCACGCCACGCAGGTCGAGCGCTACGCGCTGTCGCGGCGTGGCGAGGTGGTGGCCGAGGGCCGCGCGATCGGCCAGAAGATCGGCAGCGGGGTGGCCCGCGTGGTCCGCTCGCTCGACGACATGAACCGCGTGCAGCCCGGCGACGTGCTGGTCGCTGACATGACCGACCCCGACTGGGAGCCGGTGATGAAGCGCGCCGCCGCCATCGTCACCAACCGCGGCGGCCGCACCTGCCACGCGGCGATCATCGCCCGCGAGCTCGGCGTGCCCGCGGTCGTCGGCACCGGCGACGCGCTGGACCGCATCGCCGACGGCCAGGAAGTGACGGTGAGCTGCGCCGAGGGCGACACCGGGTACATCTACGCCGGCGCCCTGCCCTTCGAGCGCACCACCACCGATCTCGGCAACATGCCGCCGGCGCCGCTCAAGATCATGATGAACGTCGCCAACCCCGAGCGCGCGTTCGACTTCGGCATGCTGCCCAACGCCGGCATCGGCCTGGCGCGGCTGGAGATGATCATCGCCAGCCACATCGGCGTGCACCCGAAGGCGCTGCTGGAGTACGACCGCCAGGACGCGCCGACGAAGGCGAAGATCGACGCGCGCATGGCCGGCTACGCGGGCCCGGTCGAGTTCTACGTCGACCGCCTCGCCGAGGGCATCGCGACGATCACCGCGTCGGTCGCGCCG
Organism: Luteimonas sp.; assembly: GCA_051953015.1. Lineage (GTDB taxonomy): Bacteria > Pseudomonadota > Gammaproteobacteria > Xanthomonadales > Xanthomonadaceae > Cognatiluteimonas. Next base: position 13,063 of record JBQCJF010000075.1, on the reverse strand, counting down.
AAGCCGGTGATCGTGCGCCTGTCGGACTTCAAGTCGAACGAATACGCCAACCTCATCGGCGGCGCGAAGTACGAGCCGCACGAAGAGAACCCGATGATCGGCTTCCGCGGCGCGAGCCGCTACGTCGATCCCTCGTTCAAGGAGGCCTTCGCGCTCGAGTGCCGCGCGGTGAAGCGCGTGCGCGAGGAGATGGGCCTGGACAACCTGTGGGTGATGATCCCGTTCGTGCGCACGCTGGACGAGGGCCGCAAGGTCGTCGAGGTGCTGCGCGAGAACGGCCTGGTCCAGGGCCAACATGCTGCCGGACAGCAGGGCCTGAAGATCATCATGATGTGCGAGATCCCCTCCAACGCGCTGCTGGCCGAGGAGTTCCTGGAGATCTTCGACGGCTTCTCGATCGGCTCCAACGACATGACCCAGCTGACGCTGGGCCTGGACCGCGACTCGGCGATCGTCGCCGGCCTGTTCGACGAGCGCGACCCCGCCGTCAAGAAGATGCTGGCGATGGCGATCTCGACCGCGCGCGCCAAGGGCAAGTACGTCGGCATCTGCGGCCAGGGCCCGAGCGACCACCCCGACCTCGCGCTGTGGCTGATGGAACAGGGCATCGAGTCGGTGTCGCTGAACCCCGACACCGTCGTCGACACCTGGCTCGCCCTCGCCAAGGCGAAAGCGAAGTCCTAGCCGGCGAGTTCGGCCATGTGCCGCCGGTAGTGGCGCAGCTCGGCGATGGAGTCGCGGACGTCGCTCAGCGCGGTGTGCGCGGCTTCCTTGCTGACCGCCGACAGCACCTGCGGCGCCCAGCGCCGCGCGAGCTCCTTCAGCGTGCTGACGTCGAGGTTGCGGTAGTGGAAATGCTTCTCCAGCGCCGGCATCTGCCGGTGCAGGAAGCGGCGATCCTGGCAGATCGAGTTGCCGCACATCGGCGACGCGCCGGCCGGCACCCAGGCGCGCAGGAACGCGAGCGTGCGCGCCTCGGCCTCGGCCATCGACACGCCCTCCTCCAGGACCCGCCGCCACAGCCCGGACTTGCCGTGCTGGTTGCGGTTCCAGTCGTCCATCGCCTCGAGCGTCGCCAGCGGATGCGCGATGGCCAGCTCCGGGCCGTCGGCCAGCACGTTGAGCTGCGAATCGGTGACGACGGTGGCGATCTCCAGGATCGAATCGCGGTCGGTGTCGAGCCCGGTCATCTCCAGGTCGATCCAGACCAGGCGCCCCTCGCCGTTTCCGTGCGTGCCCATCCGTGCCTCTCCTTGCGCGTGGCTGTCCCGAAAGAATCGCTTGCGACCATTCTAGCGCCGCGGCCGCCGGACGGCCGTGCAGTCGCGCACCTACAGCGGCGGCTTGCCGCGCTTGCGGCGGAAGTAGTTGCTGAGCCGCTGCCCGGCCTCGTCGCCGAGCACGCCGCCGGCGACCCCGACCCGGTGGTTGTGGCGCGGATCGGCGAGCAGGTCGAACACGCTGCCCGCGGCGCCGGTCTTGGCATCGGCGGCGCCGTAGACGACCCGCGAAAGGCGCGCATGGACCATCGCCATCGCGCACATCGCGCAGGGTTCGAGGGTCACGTACAGCGTGCAGCCGACCAGGCGATGGTTGCCCAGCGCCCGGCCCGCCTGGCGCATGGCCACGACCTCGGCATGCGCCGTGGGGTCGGACTCGCCGATGTTGCGGTTCCAGCCCTCCCCCAGCACCGCGCCGTCCGGCCCGACGACCACCGCGCCCACCGGGATCTCGTCGTCCTCCCGCTCCGCCCGGTCCGCGAGCGCCAGCGCCCGCCGCATCCACGCTTCGTCGCTGGCCGCAACGGCATTCATTCCCACTCGATGGTGGCGGGGGGCTTGCCGCTGATGTCGTAGACTACGCGAGAAATACCTCGCAACTCGTTGATTATCCTGTTTGAAACCCGGCCAAGGAAATCGTACGGGAGTTGCGCCCAGTGCGCGGTCATGAAGTCGATGGTCTCGACCGCGCGCAGGGCGACGACCCATTCGTAGGCGCGGGCGTCGCCGACCACGCCGACGGACTTCACCGGCAGGAACACGGCGAAGGCCTGGCTGACCTGGTCGTACAGGTCGGCCGCGCGCAGTTCCTCGATGAAGATGTGGTCGGCCTTCGCCAGCAGCTCGGCGTACTCCCGCTTCACCTCGCCGAGGATGCGCACGCCCAGGCCCGGGCCCGGGAACGGATGGCGGTAGACCATCGCGTGCGGCAGGCCGAGCTCGACGCCCAGGCGCCGCACCTCGTCCTTGAACAGCTCGCGCAGCGGCTCGACCAGGCCGAGCTTCATGTCCTCGGGCAGGCCGCCGACGTTGTGGTGGCTCTTGATGACGTGGGCCTTGCCGGTCTTGCTGCCGGCCGACTCGATCACGTCCGGGTAGATGGTGCCCTGCGCCAGCCACTTCGCGTTGGACAGCTTCGCGGCTTCCTCGTCGAAGATCTCGACGAACAGGTTGCCGATGATCTTGCGCTTGGCCTCGGGGTCGGCGACGCCCTCGAGCGCCTTGAAGTAGCGGTCGGCCGCGTCGACGCGGACCACGCGCACGCCCATGTGCTGCGCGAACATCGCCATCACCTGGTCGCCTTCCTGCCAGCGCAGCAGGCCGGTGTCGACGAACACGCAGGTCAGCTGCTCGCCGATCGCCTTGTGCAGCAGCGCGGCGACGACCGAGGAATCCACGCCGCCGGACAGGCCGAGGATCACCTCGTCGCTGCCGACCTTCGCCCGCACGCGCGCGATCTGGTCCTCGATGATGTGCTCGGGCGTCCACAGCATGTCGCAGCCGCAGATGTCCACCACGAAGCGGCGCAGCAGCGCCTGGCCCGATTTCGTGTGCGTGACCTCCGGGTGGAACTGCACGCCGTACCAGCGCCTGTCCTCGTTCGCCATCGCCGCGACCGGGATCCGGTCGGTGCGCGCGGTGACGATGAAGCCCGGCGGCGCTTTGGACACGTGGTCGCCGTGGCTCATCCACACGTCCAGCTTCGGTGGCGCCCCCGGGTGGTCCTTCAGGCCTTCGAACAGCGTGTCCTGCGCCACCAGCTCCACGGTGGCGTGTCCGAACTCGCGCTGGTCGGCGGCCTCGGTGGCGCCGCCGAGCTGCACGGCCATCGTCTGCTGGCCGTAGCAGATGCCGAGGATCGGCAGGCCCGAGTCGAACACCTGCCGCGGCGCGCGCGGCGCGCCCGGGAGCGTCGTGGATTCCGGGCCGCCGGAGAGGATGATGCCCTTCGCGCCGAACGCGGCGATCTCCGCCGGGTCGTGGTCCCAGGCCCAGATCTCGCAGTAGACGCCGAGCTCGCGGATGCGGCGCGCGATCAGCTGCGTGTACTGCGCGCCGAAATCGAGGATGAGGATCCGGTCGCTATGCAGGTCGGTCATGGGGGCCTTGTCAGCTGGCGCGGTAATTCGGCGGTTCCTTGGTGATCTGCACGTCGTGCACGTGGCTCTCGCGCGTGCCCGCGGCGGTCACCTTCACGAACGACGGCTTGCTGCGCATCTGCTCGATGTCCGCGCAGCCGACGTAGCCCATCGTCGCGCGCAGGCCGCCCGCGAGCTGGTGGACGACGCCGCCGAGCGGGCCGCGGTACGGCACGCGGCCTTCGATGCCTTCGGGCACGAGCTTGTCGGCGTCGGCGGAATCCTGGAAGTAGCGGTCCTTCGAGCCCTTCTCCATCGCGCCGAGCGAACCCATGCCGCGATAGCTCTTGTAGCTGCGGCCCTGGAACAGTTCGGTTTCGCCCGGCGATTCCTCGGTGCCGGCGAACAGGCCGCCGACCATCACCGTGGACGCGCCGGCGACGATCGCCTTGCCGATGTCGCCGGAATAGCGGATGCCGCCGTCGGCGATCAGCGGGATGCGATCCTGCAGCGCCTCGGCGACCATCGCGATCGCGGTGACCTGCGGCACGCCGACGCCGGCCACGATCCGCGTGGTGCAGATCGAACCCGGGCCGACGCCGACCTTGACCGCGTCCGCGCCCGCGTCCATCAGCGCGAGCGCCGCGTCGCCGGTGACGATGTTGCCGGCGACGACCTGCAACTGCGGGAAGCGCTTCTTGACCCGGGCGACGCTGTCGATCACGCCCTGCGAATGGCCGTGCGCGGTATCGACCACGACCACGTCCACGCCGGCGGCGGCCAGCGCCTCGATGCGCAGCTCGCTGTCGCCGCCGACGCCGACCGCGGCGCCGCACAGCAGGCGCTCGTGCGCGTCGTAGGCGGCGTTCGGGTTGTCCTGCTTCTTCTGGATGTCCTTGACCGTGATCAGGCCGCGGAGCTCGAAGCCGTCGTTGACCACCAGCACCTTCTCGATGCGGTGCCGGTGCAGCAGCTGCAGCACTTCGTCGTCCGACGCGCCCTCCCTCACCGTGACCAGCTTCTCGCGCTTGGTCATGATGTGGCGGACCGGATCGTCGAGCTTCTTCTCGAAGCGCATGTCGCGGCCGGTGACGATGCCGACCAGGTGGCCGTCGCCGTCGACCACCGGCACGCCGGAGATGTTGCGCGCGCGGGTGAGCTTGAGCACCTCGCCGATCGTCGTCTCGGGGCCGACGGTGAACGGCTCCTTGATCACGCCGGCCTCGAAGGTCTTGACCCGCGCGACTTCGGCCGCCTGGCGCTCGACGCTCATGTTCTTGTGGAGGATGCCGATGCCGCCGAGCTGGGCCATCGCGATGGCGAGGCGCGCTTCGGTGACGGTGTCCATCGCGGAGGACACGAGCGGCAGGTTCAGGCGCAGGCCGCGGGTGAACCGGGTGGCGAGCGAAACGTCGCGCGGCAGGACCGTGGAATGTGCGGGGACGAGCGAGACGTCGTCGTAGGTGAGCGCTTCAGCCTGGATGCGGAGCATGGCCGGTCCCGGAGAGGATGAAGCGCGTCATTGTAACGCGTCGGCGGCCTCCGCGGCTTCCAGCGTGTTCTGCATCAGCGTCGCCACCGTCATCGGCCCCACCCCGCCCGGGACCGGGGTGATCCAGCTGGCGCGCTCCGCGGCGGCCTCGAAGCCCACGTCGCCGACCAGGCGGCCGTCGTCGAGGCGGTTGATGCCCACGTCGATGACCACCGCGCCCGGCTTGACCCATTCCCCGGGGATCAGCTGCGGGCGGCCGACCGCGACCACCAGGATGTCGGCGCCGCGCACGGCGGCCTCGAGCACCGCGGGCGGGGTGAACTTGTGGCAGCTGGTCGTGGTGCAGCCGGCGATCAGCAGCTCGAGCGCCATCGGCCGGCCGACGTGGTTGCTGACCCCGACGATCGTCGCGCTCTGCCCGCGCACCGGCCGGTCCGTGTAGGCCAGCAGCGTCGTGATGCCGCGCGGCGTGCACGGGCGCAGCCCGAACTGGCGCAGCGCCAGGTGGCCGACGTTCTCGGGGTGGAAGCCGTCCACGTCCTTGCGCGGATCGATGCGGTCGATCAGCCGGCTGGCGTCGGCGATGCCCGGCAGCGGCAGCTGCACGAGGATGCCGTGGATCGCGGGGTCGGCGTTGAGCCGGTCGATGAGCGCCAGCAGCTCGGCTTCGGTCGTCCCCGCCGGCAGGTCGAAGTCGTGCGCCTGGATGCCGACCTTCTCGGCGGCGCGGCGCTTGTTGCGCACGTAGACCGTCGAGGCCGGGTCGCCGCCCACGAGGACCACCGCCAGGCCGGGCCGCGGCTTGCCGGCCCCCACCCGCGCCTCGACCCGGGCCCGCAGCGAATCGAGCAGGTCCTCGGCGATCCGCTTCCCGTCCAGGATGCGGGCCTGCCGGCGTGCGGGAATGCGTGCCTGCGGGTCGGGGGCGGTCATGCGGTGGGCCGGGGGCTGCGCTACAGTCGGAACCGGCATTATCGCCCATCCACCGCCGGCCCCGCCGCGCGCACGCCGCCCATGACCGATCGCGACGCCGAAACCGAGCACATCGAGGCCGCCGTGTTCCGGCGCCTGCGCCGCCACCTGCTCGAGGAACGGCCGGACGTGCAGAACATCGACCTGATGATCCTGGCGGGGTTCTGCCGCAACTGCCTCGCCGACTGGTATCGCGAAGCCGCGGCCGGGCTGGGCATCGCGATGGACCGGGACGAGGCCCGCGAGGCGGTCTACGGCGAACCGTTCGCGGCGTGGAAGGCGCGGCACCAGCGCGAGGCGACGCCGGAGCAGCTGGCCGCATTCGAACGCAGCAAGCGCGACTGAGCGCAGGCAAAGGGGGAAACGAGCATGGCGATCCAGGGACAGTGCCCGAAATGCGGCCACCGCGTGCTGCACGTCAACGTCGAGCAGGTGGTCGGCGTCGTCGACGGCGAGAGCAAGGCGCGGATCCTCACCTACAGCTGCATCCACTGCAACGCGGTGCTGGGCGTGCAGATCGACCCGCGCTCGCGCTCGCGGCCGAAGCGCAAGCCGGACGCGCCCGCCGGCGGGTGACGGCGCAGGCTCAGCCGGCGCAGAACCGCGCGTAGTCGATGTAGCCGGGGAACGGCGTGCCCGGCGCGCACACCGCGCAATGCGGATCTGGCGCGAGCCGGGTTTCGCGGAAGCGCATCGCCAGCGCGTCGAAGTGCAGCAGGCGGCCGGCCAGCGGCTCGCCGATGTCCAGCGCGAGCTTGAGCGCCTCCGTCGCCTGCAGCAGGCCGACGATGCCGGGCAGCACGCCGAGCACGCCCGCCTCGCTGCAGTTCGGCGCGTCGGCCGCGGCGGGCGGCTCCGGGAACAGGCAGCGGTAGCACGGCTTCGCGCCGCGCGCGCGGCCGGCGTCGAACACCGACACCTGGCCTTCGAACCGGTGCACCGCGCCGTAGACGAGCGGCTTGCCCAGCTTCACGCAGGCGTCGTTGAGCAGGTAGCGCACCGCGAAGTTGTCGGCGCCGTCGACGACCACGTCCACGCCCTCGAGCAGGCGCTCGACGTTGTCGCGGTCCAGGCGCTCGGCGACGGCGTCGACGCGCGTGCGCGGATTCAGCGCGGACAGCGCGGCGGCGGCCGACGCGACCTTCGGCGCGCCGATGCGCGCCTCGGCGTGCAGGACCTGGCGCTGCAGGTTGCTGCGCTCGACCACGTCGTCATCGACGATGCGCAGCGTGCCCACGCCCGCCGCGGCGAGATACAGCGCCGCGGGCGAACCCAGGCCGCCGGCGCCGAGCAGCAGCATCGTCGTCTTCGCCAGCCGCTGCTGGCCCTCGAGCCCGACTTCCGGCAGGCGCAGGTGGCGCGAGTAGCGGTCGAGGAAATCGTCGTCGGCATCGGCGCGGGACATCGGCAGGCCCGCCGCCGACCACGCGCTGGTGCCGCCGGCCACCGAGGCGACGTTGCGATAGCCGTGCGCGCGCAGCGCCCGTGCCGCGAGCATCGAGCGGCGCCCGCCTTGGCAGATCAGCAGGATCTCGGCGCCCGCGTCGGCGGCGGGCAGGAACGCGCCGGGCCCGGCTTCCAGCGCCTCGCGCGCGGCGCCGATCGCGCCCTCCGCCATCCCGAGCGCGCGCTCGTGCGCGGCGCGCACGTCCACGAGCAGCGCGCCGGCGCGCTGGCGCGCGAGCGCCGCCGCCGGTTCGAGCTCGGGAATGTCGCCGTGCCGGTCTTCCACGCAGCGGATTATCCGCGTCAGTACGGCAGCACGTCCACGGACGCGCCCGCGGGATAGTCGCGCGCGCCTTCGTCCAGCACGATCAGCGCGTCCGAATCGGCCGCCGCGCGCATGCGATGCGAGCCGTCGGCGGGGTTCGGCTCGACCTCGAGGGCGCCGCCCGCGTCCTGCCGCAGTCGCCCGCGCAGGAACTCCATGCGCTCGTGCCCCTTGCGCCACGGGGACGCGAGACGCGCCCGCCAGCGCGGCCGGGCCGCCGCCCTGCCCTGCAGGCGATCGAGCAGCGGCCGGGCGAACACCAGGTACGTGGCGAGCACCGACACGGGATTGCCCGGCAGGCAGAGGAACAGCGCGTCGCCGAGGCCGCCGCCGCCCGCGAACAGCACCGGCATGCCGGGACGCATCCGCACCTTCCAGAAATGCACGGCGCCTTCGGCCTGCAGCAGCGCCGGGATGTGGTCCTTTTCGCCTGCCGAGACCGCGCCGCAGGTCAGCACCAGGTCGAAGGCGTGGCCCGCGTGGCGCAGCGCGGATTCGACCTGCGCCGGATCGTCGGGCAGCGTCGGCCACGCCACCGGCTCCAGGCCGTCGGCGCGCAGCAGGCCCATGAGCTGCTCGCGGTTGGAGTTGTAGATCTGGCCCGGTTCGAGCGGCATCCCCGGTTCGACCAGTTCGTCGCCGGTGGTGAACACCGCGACCGTCGGCCGGCGCGCGATCTCGACTTCGGCGAGCCCCTGCGACGCGGCGAGCGCGATGCGCGACGGCGTGAGCGGCATGCCGGCGGCGAGCACGGTGTCGCCGGCGCGCGTGTCCTCGCCGGCGCGGCGCACGTGTTGTCCCGGCGACGGCGGAGCGAGGATACGCACCTCGTCGCCTTCGAGCTGCGTGTTTTCCTTCCTCACCACGGTGTCGGCGCCAGCGGGCAGCGGCGCGCCGGTGGTGATGCGCGCGCATTCGCCCGCCGCCAGTGACAGGCCGAGGGACCGGCCCGCGAACTGCTCCCCCGCCAGCCGCAACCGCGTGCCTTCGCCGCGCAGGTCGGCATGGCGCAGCGCGAAGCCGTCCATCGCGGCGTTGTCGAACGGCGGTTGCGCGACCTGCGCGACGATGTCGCGCGCGAGGATCGCGCCATGCGCGCGCCTGAGCGCGACGCGCTCGACGGGCAGGCGGCGCGCGCCGGCGACGCGGTCGAGGATCGCGCGGGCTTCCTCGAAGGAAATGCGCGTCGGGAACGAAGGGGCCTGCGGCATGCGAGGGGATCCGGTCAGGCGACGCCGGCGGCGGCGAGGTCGCCGGGCGTGTTGAGGTTGCCGAAGCGCGCCCCGGCGAAGCGCACGCGCGCCATGCCGAGCCGCGACTGCAGCGCGTGCACCGCATGATCACCGGAGGCCAGCGCCGGCGCCAATGCCTCGCGGAGCGCCGCGACCCGCCACAGCGCGAGCAGCGGCTGCGGGCCGTCGTCGTCCTCCGCCACGGCGCCGCCCTCGCCCGCCGCGCGCAGCCGCGCGGGCAGCGCGGCGTCCACCGCCCACGCGTCGACCGGCACCGTCAGCAGCCCGGGGGTCGCGCAGGCCGCGGCGAGCGCGTCGATGCCGCCGAGCGGGCCGATGCCGGCGACGCGGTCGGCGACGACGCGCAGCCCGTGCGCGCGGTAGCGTTCCAGGTCGCGATTGGCGCTGATCAGCAACCCGTCTGCGCCATCGCCGAAGCGCCGCGCCAGCGCGAGCACCAGCGGCGTGCCGTCGCGTTCCAGCCAGGCCTTGTCGCGGCCGCCCAGGCGGGTGGCGCGGCCGCCGGCGAGGATGCCCAGCGTCGTCCCGGCGCCGGCGTTCACTTGCCGCGCTTGGCGTGCCGGATCAGGCGCTTCTTCTTCGCGACCTGGCGATCGGTCAGGACGTTCTTCTTGTCCTTGTACGGGTTGTCGCCTTCCTTGAACACGAAGCGCACCGGCGTGCCGACCAGCTTGAAGCGCTTGCGGAAGAAGTTCTCGAGGTAGCGCCGGTACGACTCCGGCAGCGAGGACAGGCGGTTGCCGTGGACCACGAAGGTCGGCGGGTTGTCGCCGCCGGGGTGGGCGAAGCGCAGCTTCGGCGCGTGGCCACGCACGACCGGCGGCGGATGTGCCTCGATCGCCGTCTCCAGCGTGCGCGTCACTTCCGAGGTGCCGAATGCGCGCGTCGCCGAGGCGTGCGCGCGGTGCACGGCGCGGAACAGCTCCCGGAGGCCCGAGCCGTGCAACGCGGAAATGCGCACCGCCTCGGCCCAGTCGACGAACGCGAGCTTGCGCGACAGCAGCGACTCGGTCTGCTTGCGCTGGTAGTCGCTCTGCCCGTCCCACTTGTTGATCGCCACCACCAGCGCGCGGCCCGCGTCGAGTACGGCGCCGAGCACGCTCGCGTCCTGCTCGGTCACGCCTTCGCCGGCGTCGAGCATGATCACGGCCACCTGGCATTCCTCGATCGCCTGCAGCGTCTTCACGATCGAGAACTTCTCGACCGCCTCGTCGACCTTCGACTTGCGGCGCAGGCCGGCGGTGTCGACCAGCCGGTACTTGCGGCCGTCGCGCTCGATGTCGGCGGCGATGGAATCGCGCGTCGTGCCCGGCACGTCGGACGCGATCATCCGTTCCTCGCCGAGGATGCGGTTGACCAGCGTCGACTTGCCGACGTTGGGGCGGCCGACGAAGGCGATGCGGACGCGTTCGGGATCGTTGTCCAGGACTTCGGCGTCGCCGCTTTCCGGCAGCGCCGCGAGCGTGCGCTTCAGCAGCTCGTCGATGCCCTGGCGGTGCGAGGCGGAGATGCCAACGACGTCGCGGAAACCGTAGCGCGCGAACTCGTTGCGCGCGGTCTGCGCGTCGATGCCGTCGACCTTGTTGACGACCAGGAACACCTGCCGCGCGGAACGCCGCAGCCAGGCCAGGATCTCGTCGTCGAGCGCGGAAGCGCCCTCGCGGCCGTCGACGACGAACAGGATCAGGTCGGCCTCTTCCGCGGCGGCGCGCGACTGCCGCGCGGTGGCGCCGGCAAGGCCTTCCTCGATGCCGGCGATGCCGCCGGTGTCGACGACCACGAACGGCCGCGATTCGTCGAGGCGGCACACGCCGTAGTTGCGGTCGCGGGTGACGCCCGGTGCATCGTGCACCAGGGCGTCGCGCGTGCGCGTCAGGGCATTGAACAGCGTCGACTTGCCGACATTCGGGCGGCCGACAAGGGCGACGAGCGGAAGCATGGCTGGGTCAGGGCGAGATGCGCCAGGCGCTCAGCTCGCCGCCGGTGGTTTCGACGATCAGCAGGCCATCGGCGACCACCGGCTGCCCGCGGATCGGATCGCTGCCGGCGCGCGCGCGCGCCGCGAACGCACCGTCCTGGAGGTTGAGCCAGTGCAGGTAACCTTCGATGTCGCCGACCACCGCGTAGTTGCCCTGCACCACCGCGGCGGTCAGGTTGCGGCGCGCGAGCGCGGGCTGCTGCCACAGCGCGCTGCCGTCGGTCTTCGCGAGCGCCCACACGGTGCCCTTCGCGTCGCTGACGACGATGCGGTCCGACGCCAGGCCGACGGTGCCGGGACCGCCGGCGTCGTGCGACCACAGCGGGCGGCCGGTGGGGCCGTCGATCGACAGTGTCTGGCCCTTGTAGCTCGTCGCGTAGATGGTGGTGCCGTCGAGCACCGGGGTGCCGTCGACGTCGGCCATGCGGTCGAGCTCGCTGCGGCCTTCGCCGGTGGACACCAGCTGCTCCCAGATCTGGGCGCCGTTGGAAAGCGTCAGCGCGGAGATCGTGCCGTCGTCGTTGCCGATGAAGGCGGCGCCCGGCGCGAGCAGCGGCGAGCCGTTGCCGCGCACGGTCAGGGCCGGCGCTTCCTTTTCCCAGAACCAGCGCCGCTCGCCGCTCGCGGCGTCGAACGCGGTGACGCGGCCATCGATGGAACGCACGAGCACCAGGCCCTGCCCGATGGCGGGCGCGGCGAGCACTTCGGTGCCCACCTTCGCCTGCCACTTCACGTCGCCGGTGGCGGCATCGAGCGCGAGCACGTCGCCCTCGAGCCCGCCGACGACCACGAGGCCGTCGCCGGCGCCCGGGCTGCCGGCCAGGCCGAGCCGGTTGCCGTCGTCGTCCTTCTTGTCCTCGTGGTACCAGACCTGCTTGCCGGTCTGCAGGTCCCACGCGCCGACGCCGTCGGTGCCGGAGGCGTACACGCGGCCGTCGGCCACGGCCGGGCCCTGGCGCGAGCCGACGCGGGCTTCACCGTCGCCGGCGGAAACCGCCCAGACGCGGTCGGCCTTGGCCGTCGGGGTGAACTCGGTGAGTTCCGCCGGCGCGAGCAGCTTGCCGTTCTTGCCGCTGAACCAGCCTTTCATGGTGCTGCAGCCGCCCGCGGCGAGCGCGGCGGAGAGCAGCAGGACGAGGCCGGCGCGGCCGGGCGCCGCGCGGAAAATCGACTGGCGGGCCATCAGCTGCGCGCCTCCGCGTCCGGGGCCGTGCCGCCCGCGTCGATGAGCTTGAGCTCGACGAGGTTGCGCAGCGGCGAACCCACGGGGAGGCCGGCGAGCGCCTGGCCGTATGCGGTGCGCGCTTCGGGCAGCTGGCCCATCGCGACGTAGGCGTCGCCGCGGATCGCGGCGGCCAGCGGCGCGTCCTTCGTGTCGGCGAGCATCGCGACGGCATCCTTCGGCTTGCCCGCGTCGAGCAGCAGGCGCGCGAGGCGGTTGCGGACGACGCCGGCGAGTTCCGGATCGTCGGTCTTCAGCGCGCGCAGCGTGGCGATCGCCTGGTCGCGCTTGCCGGCGTCGGCCTGCGACTTCGCCAGCGCCATCGCGCCGAGCGCGGCGTACGCGCTGCCGGCGGGAAGCGCCGCCACCCGGGCCGCCGCGACGTCGGGCTTGCCGGCCGACAGCGCATCGAGCGCGGCCTGGTAGTCGTTTCCGGACTGCAGGCGGCCGTGGGCGCGCTGCTGCTGCCACCACTGCCAGCCGAGGATCAGCGCCAGCCCGAGGAGGACGCCGGTGAGGAGGCCGCCGCCGTTCTCGCGCAGCCAGCCGCGGACGCGTTCGCCCTGTTCGTGTTCGTCGAGGAGTTCGTCGATTGCCATGCAGCCGCCATTGGGGGGTTGGACGGATCTCGCGGCCGCGAGTCGTCAGTCGGCGGCGGGCGCGAGGGAACCGTCAGAGGATACCGTAAAGCGCGCGACGTTCGCGCGGAGATAGGGGGCCAGGTCGGCCGCATGGCCGTGGCTGCTCACGCGCACGGCGCCGGCATTGCCGAGCACCACGCCCGCGACCTGCCCCGCCGCGTAGGCGCGGCGTTCGCCGGCGTGCATCAGGGCCTGCTCCAGGACCTGGCCGCCCGGCGCGAGCACCTGCGCCCAGCTGTCGCCTTCGAATTCCAGGACGAGCGCGGGGGCTTCACGCGGCGGCAGCGCCGCGAGGGACGCGACCAGCGGATGCGGGACGTCCGCGGCCGCAGCCGCGGCGGCGGACGGACGCGCGGGCGCTTCGTGCGCGGCCGGC
>JBQCJF010000074.1:0-9588 GCA_051953015.1 Luteimonas sp. | reverse complement strand
TGAATCCATCCATGGAGGCTCTTCGAAAACATCCATGTTTTCGAGGTCCCGCCCCGGACCCCCTCGCATCCACGACGACACGCGAACTCGTCGCTACGCAACTTCGAGAAGCCGGCTCCTCACCTTCGGCCGGAGACGGGGGACTCGGTTGGGGTGGCGGTGGAAGCGGGCGTGGAATTCCGGGGGCCTTGGCGGCATGGATGCCGCCACGGAGCCTACATGGATGTACTTGCGGCGTCCCCCGGAGCTTTCCGCACGCTTCCGCCGCCCCGCCCGAAGCGACAGGGCGCGCTTCCGCCGCCCCCGCCCCGAAGCGATGGATCCGCGTCAGGAAACGAAGCGGACGCGCAGCATTTCGTAGGCGGAACGGAGGCCCTGCGCCTCGCCGCCCGCAGGCCGCCCCGGACGGTCGCTGTCGTTCCAGGCGTACACGTCGAGGTGCGCCCATGGCTGCCCTTCCGGCACGAAGCGCTCGAGGTACAGCGCCGCGGCGATGCTGCCGCCCATCTTCGACGGACCGGAGTTCGCGATGTCGGCGACGTTGCTGGTGAGGTAGCGCAGGTACGGCCGCCACAGCGGCATGCGCCACACCGGGTCGCGCACCGCGCCGCCCGCCTCGAGCCAGGCGGCGGCGACGGCTTCGTCGTTCGCGTAGAGCGCCGGCAGTTCCGGTCCCAGCGCGATGCGCGCCGCGCCGGTGAGCGTGGCGAAGTCGAGCAGCAGCACGGGCTTGTCCTCGCCCGCCAGCGCCAGCGCGTCGCACAGCACCATCCGGCCTTCGGCGTCGGTGTTGTCGATCTCGACGCTCACGCCCTTGCGCGTGGCGACCACTTCGCCCGGGCGGTACGACAGCGGGCCGATCGCGTTCTCCACGGCCGGCACCAGCAGGGTGATCCGCAACGGAAGCCTGCGCGCCATCACCAGCTCGGCCAGGGCGATGGCGTGCGCGCCGCCGCCCATGTCCTTCTTCATGTTGCGCATGCCGTCGCCGGTCTTGATGTTCAGGCCGCCGGTGTCGAAGCACACGCCCTTGCCGACGATGGCCACGTGCGGATGCGACGCGTCGCCCCAGTCCAGGCGAAGCAGCCGCGGCGCGCGATGCGAGGCGCGGCCGACGGCGTGGATCGCGGGGAAATTGCGCGCCAGCAGGTCGTCGCCGACGATCGCCTCGAAGCGCGCGCCGTGCGCCGCGGCGATGCCCTCGACGACTTCGTGCAGCTGTTCGGGGCCCATGTGCTCGGTCGGCGTGTTGACCAGGTCGCGCACGCGCAGGCAGGCGGCCAGCACGTCGGCGGTCGCCGCGTCCGGTGCATCGAGCGCGAGCGTGGCCGGCGCGCGGCCCGCGCCGCGGAAGCGCGCGAAGCGGTAGCTGCCGAGTCCCCAGCCGAGTTGCAGCGCCTTGCGCGCGCCGGGATCGGGCAGGCCTTCCGGCGCCCACGCGAGCGCGGGCAGCATCGAAGGCGCATGCGCGTAGCTGAGCGGATCGAGCGGGTCGCCGATGCCGAGCACGGCGCCGCCGATGTTGCCGTCCGCGTCCGCGTAGGTCGCCGCGGTCCCGGGCGCGGCATCGAAGCCCTGCGCCTGCAGCCAGCGCGCGACGGCCGCCGGGCGCGCGGCGAGCCACGCGGCGCAACCGTCGCGGGAAACGATGTGCAGCGGAAGCGTCTGTCCGGAGGTCATGCGGCGTCCTGTCGCGTGGGTTGCGCGTCCAGCCAGTCGGCGAGCGCGGAGAGGGAAGGGAATTCGAGGTCGGGCCGCACGTCCTCGCGCGGCCACGCGCGCGCGGTGGGGCGCGCGTCGCCGGCGCAGGCGTCGGTGCGGTTGATCCAGCAGCTGCGCAGGCCGGCGCGGTGCGCGCCGACGACGTCCATCTCGACGTCGTCGCCGACGTGCAGCACTTCGCCGGGCGTGCAGCCGAGCCGTTCGCAGGCGGCGTGGAAGATGCTCGCCTCCGGCTTGGCCGCGCCGTGCTCGCGCGCGCCGAGCTGGAAGCGGAACACGTGCATCAGCCCGATGCGTTCCAGGTCGGCGTTGCCGTTGGTGAGCGCGGCCAGCGGCACGCGCGCGGCGAGCCGGTCGAGCGCGGCGAGGCTGTCGGCGTAGTGCTCGACCTCGCAGCGCGCGGCGAAGAATGCCTCGAAGGCGGGCGTCGCCAGCGACGGGTCGTCGCCGGCCGCGGCGAACATGCGTTCCAGCGAGATCATGCGCTGCCGGGTGAAGTCGTGCGCCAGGTGCGGATGCTCGCCGGCGACGGCGTCGCGCAGCGCGCGCCGCGCTTCCAGCGGCCACTGCGCGGCCGTGCGCGGCGCGTTGGCTTCCAGCCAGGCGCCCAGCGCGGATTCGGCGCGTTCGATCTCCGGCTCGATCGGCCAGATCGTGTCGTCGAGGTCGAGGGTGATGGCGCCGACGGGAAAGCTCACGACGCGATTCTACCGGCCCGCCGCCGGGCCGGCGGGGCGCGGCGCGCGGCCGCGCGCGGGGCGGGCGCGGGGCGGGCGCCGGTCATTCCAGCAGGCGCGCCCAGCCTTCCAGGCCCTCGACGCGCGTCAGCACGATCTTGACGCAGACCAGCAGCGGCACCGCCAGCAGCAGGCCGACGATGCCCCACAGCCAGCCGAACACCATCAGCGCCAGGATCAGCACCAGCGGCGACAGCGCCATGCGCGCGCCGAGCACGATCGGCGTGAGCAGCTGACCTTCCAGCGTGTGCAGGCCCAGGTAGATCGCGGCCGGCAGCACCGACTGCCACAGGTCGTCGAAGGCCACGAAGCCCATCAGCAGCATCACCAGGATGCCGATCAGCGGCCCGACGTAGGGCGCGTAGTTGAGCAGCGCCGCCATCGTGCCCCAGAGCAGCGCTTCGTCGCCCGGCACGCCGAGCCAGTACAGCGCGCCCGCCAGCGCGAGCCCGACGAGGATGTTGATGAGGCTGATCGTGAGCACGTAGCGCGACATCTCGTGCTCGATCTCCTGCAGGATCTCCACCGTCAGCTTCTTCTGCTGGCGACCGGGGAGCAGCGCGATCGCGTTGCGCTGCAGGCTCTGCCCGTAGACCATGAAGAAGAACGTCAGCAGCACGACCGCGAGCACGGCGGCGATCATCCGCGGCGTGGCCGTCAGCGCCCGGTACGGGTCGTTGACCTCGGTCTTCACCACCTGCACCGGCCGGGCGATGTTCTCGCCGCCGGCGGCGCGGGCGATGTTCTCGGCCGCCTTGTTCGCTTCCTGCACCGGCCGCACGAGGTCGCGCAGCTTGGGCGCCAGGCCCTGCATCTCGCGCGGCACCTGCCGGATCCATTCGCCGGCGGGCACGATCAGCTGGCTGGCCAGCAGCCCGGTGCCGGCGAGGCCGAGCGCGAGCACCAGCAGCGCGCTCACGAAGCGCGGCACGTACGCCCGCTGCAGCACGCGGATGATCGGGTTGCCGATCAGCGCGAAGAACATCGCCAGCAGCACCGGCAGCAGCAGGCCCTGCGCCGCCCACAGCGTGAAGCCGACCGCGAGCGTCGCCAGGACCAGCACCGCCGCCGGCGCCCGTGGCCGGGGTCGCGCGGCGAACGGGCGCGCCGCGACGTCGACCGGAAGCGGTACGAGCGGGACCGGGGCGACGGAGCCGGGTGCGGGGGGCGCGGCAGCGGACGCGTCGGAGGGCGGCGTGGTCATGGCAGTCCGGCTTCGCGATAGCGGCGTTCGGCGTCGGCAGGCGCTTCCTGCGGCGGCCGTTGCGATTGCGGTGGCGCAGCGTACGCGGGCGGTGGCGGTGGCGCCGCCGCCGCTGCCGCGGAGCCCTCGCGCGCGTCCGGCTGCGTCGGCTGCGCCTGCTTCGCCGCGTCCGCGGCGTCGCCCGCTTCGCTCGCGGCCGCCGGCGCGCTGCCGCCGGCGAACAGCCCCGACAGCGCGGTGATCAGCTGCAGCACGCCGCCGCCCGCGGCGCGCTTGAACGGTTCGGCGCGCCCGACGATGAAGCCGGCGGCGAGACCCGCGACGACGAGGCGTCCGGGCGTCCACAGCGCGCGCCACGACGCGCGCAGCTGCCGCCAGTCCGCGCCCGCGCGCCGCTCCTGCGCCTCCAGCGCCGTTTCGGCCTGGCGCACCTTCTGGATGAGGGCGTCGAAACTCATGTCGTGCATCTCATGGCGGAGTGACGTCGATGCCGAGGCCCTTCTTCACCGGCTCGCCATCGCCGGTCGCGGCCGCGGTCTTCGCCGCGGCCACGCTCGCCGACTCGCCGCTGCCGGGATCGGGCATGAAGTCGGCGAGCTCGCCGATGCCCAGCCGCGCGAACTGGCGCCGCGTCGCCTTCAGGCGCGTGTGCTCGAAGTAGCGCGTCGCCATCCATGCGGCGCCGACGGTGATCGCGGCGCTGAGCAGCGCCGTCAGCAGCAGCGCCAGCGCCCACGACATGCCGAGCCCGCGGCTCAGGCCGACGATCGCAGCCGCCATCAGCAGCAGCCACGCCGATGCGCCGAACGCGATCGCCACGCCGGTCAGGGCGAGCGTGCGCCCGAAGGCGCTGCGCGCCAGCGAGATGTCGGCGGCGAGCAGGATCCGGAACGCCTTGCCGGCGTCGCGGCCCGCCTCGAGCGTGGCGCGGCCGGCGGCGCCGAGCTCGCGCACGGCGTCGTCGATGCCCGGCGTCCGCCCCGGCGCCTCCGCCCCGGCGCCCCCGGCGTCGCGCGCGTCCCCCGCGTCGGCCATGGCGCTTACTTGCTGCCGCTGCGGGCGAGCTTGGCGTTGATCCAGCCGGTGGCGAAGGCGATGCCGAACGACGCCAGCGGGCGCTCGCGGATCAGTTCCGAGGCGCTGTCGATCAGGTCGCGGCCCTTGTCCATCAGCGCGTCCATCTGCTCGCGGCTGGCGGCGCCGGCCTGCTCGAGGGCGGCGATGCCGGACAGCGCGCCGTCGGCGAGCTCCGACTTCATCTGCGCCTTGCCCAGGCGCATCTCGTCGCCCGCGGCGGAGGCCGCGCCCTTGATCGCTTCGCCGGCATGGCTGGCGGCCTGGCGCAGGTGGCTGCCGGTTTCGCCGAGGCTGGACTTCATGTTGTCGCTTGCGGTGGGTGACATCGGGGTTCTCCTCTCTCCATGGATGGGGGTGTCAGCGCATGAGCAGGTTGGCGACCGCGCCGCCGCGGTTGACTTGCAGCACGAGCTGCTGCGGTTGCTTGCCGAACGTGAGCCGGAAGCCGGCCAGGTCGTCGAAACGGCCGCTGCTCGCGGCCAGGATGATGTCGCCTTCGCGCAGGCCGTTGGCTTCGGCGCGGCTGCCGCCCGCGACGCTGTCGACGTAGACGCCGTCCACGCCGGCCTGGCGCAGGTTCGCGGGCAGCTCGGCGAAGGTCGCGCCGGCCAGGCGCGGATCCAGGCCCTTGCCCGGCACCGCGCGCGGCTGCTCGCGCAGGGTCGCGCCCAGCTGCAGCGGCTTGCCGTTGCGGCGCACGTCGAGCGCGACCTTCGCGCCGACGGGCTGCAGCCCCTCGAAGTTGCGCAGCGTGTCGCGGTCGGAAATGCGCTGGCCGTTGGCGGCGACGATCACGTCGCCGACCTGCAGTCCGGCGGCGGCCGCGGCCGAATCCGGGTACACGCGGGTCACGACCGCGCCGCGCGCCTCGTCGAGGCCGAGCCCGCCGGCGATGCGCGCGTCCACGTCCTGCGCGTCGACGCCGAGGCTGCCGCGGTGCACTTCGCCGGTCGCAAGCAGCTGCCGCATCACGTCGCCGGCCAGGTTGGACGGGATCGCGAAGCCGAGGCCGATGTTGCCGGCCATCGAGCCGTGCGGATTGAAGCTCGCGGTGTTGATGCCGACCAGCTGGCCGTCGAGGTTCACCAGCGCGCCGCCGGAGTTGCCCGGATTGATCGACGCGTCGGTCTGGATGAAGTTCTGGTAGCCCAGCCCCTGCAGGCCGCTGCGGCCGACCGCCGAGACGATGCCGGAGGTGACCGTCTGGCCGATGCCGAACGGATTGCCGACCGCGACCACGAAGTCGCCGACCTGCAGCTTCGCGCTGTCGGCCAGCGGAATCGCGGTGAGCGGCGTGTCCTTCGGCACCTGGATGCGCATCAGCGCGACGTCGGTGTCCGGGTCGGAGCCGACGAACTCGGCCGGCATCGTGCGCTCGTCGGCCAGCGTCACCGACACCGTGTCGGCGCCCTCGATGACGTGGTGGTTGGTGAGGATGTAGCCGTGGGCGGCGTCCACGATCACGCCCGACCCGAGCGACTGGTTGATGCGCTCTTGCGGCACGTTCGGGAACATCCGCCGGAACAGCGGATCGTCCGCGAACGGATTGTTGATCCGCACGCGCTGGGTGCTGTGCACGCTGACCACGGCCGGAAGCACGCGCTTGAGCATCGGCGCGAGCGAGGGCACCGGCGTGCCGGCGAACGCGCTCGGCAGGCTGGGGGCCGCCGCCGGCAGCGCGGCCGCGCCCTCGCTGGCCTGGGCCGGGGCGATGGGCGGCTGCAGCCAGGTCGCGGCGAAGCCGCCGAAGGCCGCCGCGGCGGACAGGGCGGCCAGCAAGCCCAGGGCGCGGCGCGGGCGCGGGCGGTCCGGCCGCTCGGGGGCGGGGCGGGAGGGAGGGGTCTGGGACATCGGAGACATGATCGTGAGCCCGGAGTTGGGGCCGCGTGATCGCGGCAGCATATTCAGTTTCGGCTGCGACCGCCGAATCCCGGCTGAAGTTTCCTGACCCCGTCCGGCGGGTGGCCGGAGTGCCGTCCGGACCGCGTTTCAGCGCCCCCGCGGGGCGCCTCCGCCGGCCCCGGCGCCGGCCGCCGGAAAGGCGCCGGAAACGATTGACAGGATCCCGGACCGGGGATAGCTTGAAGGCTTCCGGCCACAACATCTTGGGGTGGCGGCGGCGGAAACGGCCCAAGGGCTGGGGGTAGGGCGGCAACACGGAGCGAACACGCGGCGGCGCCCATTCTGGCCCCGATCTCGTCGTTTTCCGCCGGCCCTCCCGCCGAAAACAACAACGACGCGGCCCAGCCGCGCACATGACGAGGGAGCGAGCGACAGGATGAGCACAGTGCGCCTTGAGGCGGTGGCCCCCACCATGGACACCAACGAGACCGCCGGCGACCGGGAGATCCCGATGCAGCCCGCTTCCCAGGACATCTGGGACAAGAAGTACCGCCTCAAGACCAAGGCCGGCGTCCCCGTGGACCTGGACATCGACGGCACCTACCAGCGCGTCGCCCGCGCCCTGTCGGACGCCGAGCCGACCGCCGAGAAGCGCGCCTACTGGAACGATCGGTTCCTGTGGGCCCTGCGCCGCGGCGCGATCCCGGCCGGCCGCATCACCTCCAACGCCGGCGCGCTCGAGCACAAGCCCGCCACGTCGACCATCAACTGCACCGTCTCCGGCACCATCGAGGACTCGATGGACGGCATCCTGGACAAGGTCCACGAGGCCGGCCTGACCCTGAAGGCGGGCTGCGGCATCGGCTACGAGTTCTCGACGCTGCGCCCGCGCGGCGCGTTCGTCGCCGGCGCCGGCGCGTACACCTCGGGCCCGATGTCCTTCATGGATATCTACGACAAGATGTGCTTCACCGTGTCCTCCGCCGGCGGCCGCCGCGGCGCGCAGATGGGCACGTTCGACGTGTCGCACCCGGACGTGAAGGACTTCATCCGCGCCAAGCGCGAGGACGGGCGCCTGCGCCAGTTCAACCTGTCGCTGCTGGTGACCGACGGCTTCATGGAAGCGGTCGAGCAGGACGGCGACTGGCCGCTGGTGTTCCCGATCAACGAGAAGGAAGTCGGCGACATCGACCTGGCCGACGCCGCCCAGGTCACCTGGCGCGACTGGCCGACCCGCCGCAACTACGTCACCCGCGACGACGGCATGGTCGCCTGCCGGATCTACGGCCACATCCGCGCCCGCCACCTGTGGGACATGATCATGGTCTCGACGTACGACTACGCCGAGCCGGGCTTCATCCTGATCGATCGCGTCAACGAGATGAACAACAACTGGTGGTGCGAGACGATCCGCGCCACCAACCCCTGCGGCGAGCAGCCGCTGCCGCCGTACGGCGCCTGCCTGCTGGGCTCGGTGAACCTCACCAAGTTCGTGCGCAAGCCCTTCACCGACGAGGCCTCGTTCGACTGGGACGAGTACCGCGAGGTCGTGCGCGTGTTCACCCGCATGCTCGACAACGTGGTCGAGGTGAACGGCCTGCCCCTGCAGCAGCAGCGCGACGAGATCATGCGCAAGCGCCGCCACGGCATGGGGTTCCTCGGCCTGGGCAGCACGCTGACCATGCTGAAGATGAAGTACGGCGAGAAGGATTCCTGCGAGTTCACCGAGCGCGTCGCCCGCGACATGGCCGTGGCCGGCTGGGAAACCGGCCTGGCGCTGGCGCAGGAGAAGGGCCCGGCGCCGATCATGGCCGAGGAGTTCGAGGTCACCGCCGAGATGCTGCGCAAGCGCCCGGAGATGAAGAAGGACGGCTGGAAGGCCGGCCAGAAGATCAGGGGCAGCGCCCTGCACGCGCGCTATTCGCGCTACATGCAGCGCGTGGCCGAGGTCGCCCCGGAGCTGGTCGACGCGCTGGCCGAGCAGGGCGCGCGCTTCACCCACCACAGCTCGATCGCCCCGACCGGCACGATCAGCCTGTCGCTGGCCAACAACGCCTCCAACGGCATCGAGCCCTCGTTCGCGCACCACTACAGCCGCAACGTGATCCGCGAGGGCAAGAAGACCAAGGAGAAGGTGGACGTCTACAGCTACGAGCTGCTGGCCTACCGCGAGCTGGTCAACCCGCAGGCGATGCCCTTCGCCGAGGACGCGGCGGCGAAGCTGCCCGACTACTTCATCTCGGCCGACGACATCACCCCGAAGGCGCACGTGGACGTCCAGGCCGCCGCGCAGAAGTGGGTCGACTCGTCCATCTCCAAGACCGCGAACGTCCCGACCGACTACCCGTACGAGGACTTCAAGGACATCTACCGCTACGCCCACCAGCAGGGCCTGAAGGGCTGCACCACGTTCCGCTTCAACCCCGCCGCCTTCCAGGGCGTGCTGGTCAAGGAAGCGGACCTGGAGAACACCCTGTACCGCTTCGAGCTGGAGGACGGCAGCTTCCTGGAAGTGAAGGGCAACGAGCAGATCGAGTACGACGGCGAGATGCACACCGCCGCCAATCTGTTCGACGCGCTGAAAGAGGGGTACTACGGCAAGTTCTGAGCCGTGCGCCGCTTGACGGACGCCGGCCCCGGAACGCGCTACATTCGGCGTCGCGGGCGCCCCGCCCGCGATACCTACCTGACGAGGATCCACCCATGAGCAACGGCAACGGGGTCGCGACGACCCTCACCAACGCCGTCGAGGCTGTCGCCGATACCGCGAAGGCGATCGGCAAGAAGGTCTCCAAGAGCGCCGGCGGCGCGGTCAAGTCCGCCCGCAAAACGGCGAAGAAGGCCGCGAAGAAGGCCGGCAAGGCGGTCGGCTCGGCGAAGAAGTCGCGCGCCGCGGCGAGCGCCCGCGCCCAGAAGGAAGCGGCCGCGCGGCAGCGCGCGGGCGCGGGCCAGAAGACCGCGAAGAAGGCCCGCAACAACGCCCCGAAGAAGGCCGCGGGCCCCAAG
>JBQCJF010000073.1:0-3390 GCA_051953015.1 Luteimonas sp. | reverse complement strand
GTGGACGACGCGATCGTGGTGATCGAGAACGTCGAGCGCATCATGACCGAGGAGGGCCTGTCGCCGAAGGAAGCGACCAGGAAGGCGATGGAGCAGATCACCGGCGCGGTGATCGCGATCACGATTGTTTTGGCCGCGGTGTTCGTGCCCAGCGCGCTGCAGGCCGGCAGCGCCGGCGCGGTGTACAAGCAGTTCGCGCTGACGATCGCGATGGCGATGGTGTTCTCCGCGTTCCTCGCGCTGGGCTTCACTCCGGCGCTGTGCGCGAACCTGCTCAAGCCGACCGGCCACCACGACAGCCGCAACCCGATCTTCCGCGGCTTCAACCGCATCTACGACCGCCTGTCCGGCACCTACGTGCGCCACATCGGCGGCGCCGTGCGGCATGCGCCGCGCTGGATGATCGCGTTCGCGGGCCTGGCGGTGCTGTGCGGCTTCCTGTTCTGGAAGATGCCCGGCAGCTTCCTGCCGGAAGAAGACCAGGGCTACGCGCTGGCGATCGTGCAGCTGCCGCCGGGCGCGACCCTGCGCCGCACCGACGCGGTGTTCGAGGACGTGCGCCACGCCATCGAGAAGCAGGACGGCTTCGACGGCATGATGCAGGTGGCCGGCTTCAGCTTCGTCGGCCAGGGCGAGAACGTCGGCATGGCGTTCATCAAGCTCAAGCCCTGGGGCGAGCGCGACGTCACCGCCAGCCAGTTCATCCAGAACGCGAACATGGCGCTGTTCGGGATCCGCGATGCGCAGATCTTCGTGATGAACCTGCCGACGGTGAACGGCCTGGGCGCGTTCGGCGGCTTCGACATGTACCTGCAGGACCGCAGCGGCGCGGGTCGCGCGGCGCTTGCGCAGGCGATGGGCACGCTGCTCGGCAAGGCCGCGCAGAACCCGGTGCTGGTCGGCGTGCGCCCGAACACGCTGGCGCCGTCGCCGCAGCTCAAGCTCGACGTCGACCGCGTGCAGGCGCAGGCGATGGGGTTGTCCGTCGGCGACATCTACAGCGCGATCCAGCTGATGCTGGCGCCGGTGTACGTCAACGACTTCGTGCAGGGCGGGCGCGTGAAGCGCGTGACCATGCAGGCCGACGCGGCATACCGCACCGGCGTGGAGTCGCTGGCGCACTTCTACACCCCGGCGGCAGGCGCCGCGGCGGCGGATGGGGTCGCGCGGATGATCCCGCTCAGCAACGTGGTCGACGCGAAGTGGACCGTCGCCGAACCGTCGCTCACCCGCTACAACGGCTTCGCCGCGGTCGAGATCGTCGGCTCGCAGGCGCCCGGCCGCAGTTCCGGCGAGGCGATGGACGCGATGCAGAAGATCGTCGAGCAGGACCTGCCGCAGGGCTTCGGCTACGACTGGGCGGGCCAGTCCCACCAGGAAATCCTGTCGGGCAGCCAGACCACGATGCTGATGATCCTGTCGATCGTCGTCGTGTTCCTTTGCCTGGCGGCGCTGTACGAGAGCTGGTCGGTGCCGGTGGCGGTGCTGCTGGTGGTGCCGGTGGGCGTGCTCGGTGCGGTGGTGCTCTCGATGCTGCGCAACCTGCCGAACGACATCTACTTCAAGATCGGCCTGATCACGGTGATCGGCCTGGCGGCGAAGAACGCGATCCTGATCGTCGAATTCGCGATCCAGGAGCGCAACGCCGGCAAGCCGCTCGGCGTGGCGATCGTCGAGGCGTCGAAGCTGCGGTTGCGCCCGATCCTGATGACGTCCCTGGCCTTCATCTGCGGCGTGCTGCCGCTGGCGGTCTCGACCGGCGCCGGCGCGAACGCGCGGCACGCGATCGGCACGGGCGTGATCGGCGGCATGCTGTTCGCCACCTTCCTCGGCCTGCTGTTCATTCCGATCTTCTACACGATCGTGCGCCGCGTGCTCGGCGACAAGCTGGATGCGCCGCCGGTACACGTGAAGCGCGAAAGCACGCTGTAGCCGGGGCGGCGCGCAGGCGCATGAACCCCGGCTTTGGCCGGGGTTTTTTTGCGTCTGGTGAGGTGGATCAGAAGCCGAGCGCTGCGCCGGCGCCGAGCAGGGTGGCGACGCCGAGCACCGCGAACAGCGCCGCCGCGACGCCGTGCACGAGCCGCACCGGCATCCGGCGCAGCAGGCGGTCGCCGAGGAACACCGCCGGCACGTTCGCGATCATCATGCCGAGCGTGGTGCCGGTCACCACCGCGACGGTCGACGCGTATTTCGCCGCGAGCGCGACGGTGGCGATCTGGGTCTTGTCGCCCATCTCGGCCAGGAAGAACGCGATGATCGTGGTGAAGAACACGCCGCGGCCGCTGCGCGGCGCGACTTCGCCCTCCTCGACGTGGTCCGGCACCAGCGTCCACGCCGCCATCGCGAGGAACGACGCGCCGAGGATCCAGCGCATCGCGACGGGGCCGGCGAGCGCCATCAGCCACGCGCCCGCCGCGCCCGCGAGCGCGTGGTTGACGATGGTCGCGGCGAGGATGCCGGCGACGATCGGCCATGGCCTGCGGAAGCGCGCGGCGAGGATGAAGGCGAGCAGCTGGGTCTTGTCGCCGATCTCGGCGAGCGCGACCACGCCGGTCGAGAAGAGGAAAGCTTCCAAGGTCGTGCGCCGCGAAGAATGCAGCGTCGATGATAACGGGCGCAACGAAAAAGCCCCGGCATCGCTGCCGGGGCTTCCGTGTCGCGCGTGCCGCCGCGCCCTCGGGCGCTGCGCGCGGTTGCGGCGCTTACTTGGCCTTCGCGGCCTTGACGACCTTCTCCGCTTCGGCCTTGGCCTGGGCGGTGGCGGCCTCGAACTGGCCCTTGGCGATCTGGCCGATGGCCTCGCCCGCCTTCACGCTGCGGCCGACGACTTCCTGGCCGGTGCTGACGGCGCGCTCGATGTTCTCGCGCGCGACCTGCACGCCCTTCGGCAGCACGGCCTTCAGCGCGTCGGCGTCGCGGACCTCGGCCAGCTCGCCGAGGTAGGCGAAGGTGGCGGCGGCGTTCTTCTCGAGGGTCGCCAGCTGCAGGCCGAAGACGTCCTGGGCGTTGGCGAGGACCAGGCGGTTGGCCTGGGTGGCGGCGTCCGCGAACTGGCGGGTCGCGGCGGCGAACTGCTCGTTGATCTGGTTCATGGCGGTTTCCTGCGGGACCCGGCGGGATTGCCGGTTTTGTGCGATGCAGCATAGCAGCGATTTTTGTGCGATGCAACATGCTGGCTGAACGGGCCCTTCCGGCGGGGCGGCTGCCGGGGGCGTTCGGGCCCGCGACCCCGCCGCCCCGCGCCGCGCCTCGCTTACGATGGTCCAAGGGGGAGGCTGCATGGACTGGACCGGAGACCTGCGGGGCTGGCTGGCGGCGCTGGGCATCGGCCTGCTGATCGGTGCCGTGCGCGAGCGCCTCGGCGCCGGCGAGGCGGGCCCCGCTGGC
>JBQCJF010000072.1:0-8596 GCA_051953015.1 Luteimonas sp. | reverse complement strand
CTGCTGCGCGAGGCGGTCGCGATCGGAAATCATCTGGATGTTTCGTCGGTCATGCCGGCGGTGCATCTCCTGTACTGTCTCATCGTGTTCAATGTGCTTCGTCGGGCCTTCCTGTCGCCAACGACAGTCTCGTCGTCCGTGAGCGCTATAACCCTCGCAGCGTTTGTAGCGATCCTTGGAATTCTGTATTTCGGGTATGGCCCTACGGCGGATCCGGAGTCATACGGCGATAGGGCAATCGGTACGTTTAATAATCCGAACCAGCTCGGATACTTTTCGGTCTGTCTATTCTCGATCGCGTCGTTGCTGCGCTTGGTCAATCGTATTACGTCGCGCCGCTTCGTGATTCTCGTTGCCATTGCTTTGCTCCTGGCGGTTGCCTCTCTCTCGAAAGCGGCGATGGTAAGCCTCGGGTGCGCGGCCGCCTTTTCGGCCTTCGTCCTCGTGCGAAACAGGCGCCTATTGGTGATTGGCTGGGCCATAGCCCTGTTTCTGGTGGTAGCAGCTTGGTACATGTATTCCGCTGGAGCGTTCGATGGCTTTGCGTTTATCGACCGGCTCAAAAACATTGGCTCCCAAAGCGACGACTCATTAGCCGGGCGCGGCTACATACCCTGGTTCCAGGAGGGCCCCGTCATATTTTTGTTTGGCACCAGCTTCGATGGCGCGCTCCAGCGAATCCAGGGGCATCACGAAGTGCATAGCACGCTGGCCAGTTTTTTCATTGAATACGGAATGCTCGGTGGCATGTTGTTCCTGTCCTTCGTGCTGATCTGGATCAAGCGCATTTTCGTTGCCTTTGGGTGGGTCGGGCTCGTCCTGGTTTGCATGCCCGTGATGATGTTTGGCTTGACCCATAACGGAAGCAGATTTACGGTATTCTGGGTCCTTATTTCCATTTCTTTTGCGATAACCGAGCCTTTAAACCGCACGCGTGCGAGAGCACCGTTGGGGATGGAGCGAAGATGAGCTACGAGGACGAGACTCGCGGTTACTACAAGAACGACCGGAAGGCCAGGGAGTACCACGCCTGGTTCACGGAGGCCAAGGGCCTTAACGGTTGGCGGTTCCGATATATCGCGGATAAGGAGCGAGCCGCAGTCGCTCGCTTGATGGCCTCCGTTCCGCACGCGAGAGTTATCGACGTGCCCACCGGAACGGGCAAGATGGCGCCGGTTTTCAAACATTTTGGTTCGAGTGTCCTGGCCTGTGATGTTTCGGAGAATATGCTGAGCATCGCAAGGGAGACTTATCTCGAAGCTGGCGTGCAAGCTGAGTTCGAGGTTGTTGATTTGGAGAAGGCAAGCGAGACGATTCGTCACCCCTACGACTTGACCGTGTGTGTGCGTTTGATGCATAGGGTTCCGGACGAAATCAAGTTGCGAATGCTTGATCAAATTTCGCTGCTGTCGCCGTTTTCGATCGTCTCGTTCGCCCAGGATTCGGCTTACGAGAGAATCCGGGGAAAGGCGAGACGAGCGACCATGCGAAAGGGCTCCGATTCCGACGAAATGCATGCAAACGTCCGGACGACGTGGCCGACCAAGGCGGAACTCGACACAATCGTTTCGCAGCGGTTCGAGCCGCTATCGCGCGTGGATGTATCGCCTTTGCTTTCCGCCGAGGTAATGTACCTGCTTAAGTCGAAGACATTCTCCGGTTAACCATATGGCGGCCATTGTCGTCGAATTTTTCGGCATGCCGGCATCCGGAAAAACGCATCTATGTGCCGCGGTCGCGCCCGGATTGCGGAGTCGGGGCTGGGTGATTGTCGAGGATTCCATATCGCGTAAGGCGAGTCGCTTCTTGCGGATTGCGAGCAAGATGCCGTTGGTCATATCCGAGTATGCAAGGTCCAGTCGAAGCAGGGCGCTTTTCCGTTTTGCCATGGTTTCAGGTTGCGGGAGTTTGCGATCCCGGTTCCGTGTGGGATTCAATATCTTGTTTGTGCGCGCTCGAATCGGTTCCGGCCGTGGCGGTGCTGATTGCGAACTTCTTCTTCATGATCAGGGCTGTGCCCAGGCCCTTTGGAGCGCCGCGTGGGTCGACGGCAAATTACTCGAGTCGATTACATGGGACCGGCTGACGGACGATCTCGGTGTTTCGTTTGTAGTGGTTGATGTCTCTGTACCCCGGGAATTGGCCGCGTCACGCGCCCGACATCGGGCGAGCGGGAACAGCCCCATTGACGGACGCGGGCAGCGGCAATCGGACCTCGATCGTGCGTGGCATGTGACGGAACAAGTTCGCGCTGTCCTGCGGCGGCTGGAGGGTTCGCAGGTAACAATGCTCGAATCGGAGAGCGGAGATCCTTCGATGCCGCTCCTCGTGGAGGCCATCGACAACCTGGCGAAAGAGCGTCGGGGGGCGTGGGGAGCTAGATGAAGATCGTCCTCTTCGCGAATACTGACTGGTATCTATACAATTTCCGGAGATCGTTGGCGAAGACGCTGATCGATCTGGGTCACGAAGTCGTATTGCTTTCTCCCCCTGGAGAGTATGGACACCGGCTTCGCGCGCTCGGTTTGCGTTGGCATCCTGTCGAGATGGATCGCCGGGGGCTGAATCCCTTGTGGGAAGCCCTGACGATATGGCGGATCGTGCGCTTCATGCGCGCCGAACGGCCCTGCTTGGTTCATAATTTTACTGTCAAGTGCGCAGTCTACGGCTCGTTGGCGGCCCGGCTAGCGGGTGGGGTTCGTGTAAATGCAATCGCCGGACTGGGATATGTATTCTCCAGTGACGACGCGTTGGCGCGTGCTTTGCGGCCGCTCACGCGTGCCATGCTGGCATTTTCCTTAGGGGGGCGGGGCGCTGGAGTCATTGCCCAAAACCCAGATGACCTCCGAAAACTTTGTCAAAACGGTGTCGTGACCTCCGACCGTGCTTGGCTGATCCCAAGCTCGGGCGTGAATTGTGCTCGATTCGATGTGCCCGAACGTAAGGAGCGTCCGAAGTCTCGCCCGTTGAGGGTGGTCCTCGCCGCAAGGCTGCTGAAGAGCAAGGGCATTGGCGAGTTTGCGGAGGCTGCGCGGATTCTCCGGGGGCGCGGCGCTCCCGTCGAATTTCTGTTGGCTGGTACGGTTGATCCGGGAAATCCTGATTCCGTAGCACAGGGAGTGGTGCAGAAATGGGTCGATGAAGGCCTTCTTCGCTGGCTTGGGCATGTCGAGGATATGGCCGGTCTTTACCGCGAATGCGATGTAATGGCGTTGCCAAGTTATTACGGCGAAGGACTGCCACGAACACTCGTGGAAGCTGCCGCTTCAGGCTTGGCGCTCATATCGACCGACATGCCTGGATGCCGGGATGCCGTGATCCATGGACACACCGGGATTCTGATTCCCCCCCGTGACGCGGAGGCGCTCGCCGTTGCGATCGCTAGTCTCGATGATGATCGCGCGCGCGCGCATTCGATGGGGGTTGCAGCTCGAGAACGGGCGCGACTAGAGTTCGACGAGCGCATGGTAAATGCGCGGACGATCGAGGTTTATGGGGCTTTGGCCCCTCACCAACGATGAATACGAAGCTTCCAGTTGAGGAGCTCAGGTCGCAATTGTCCGTTGGAAGCGCGATTCTTCGGGACGCCGATATTGCGACTTACGGAACGGATTGGTCGGCAGGCGTCGGCCATCCCGCGCTCGCGGTATTGCCAGCCACCGTCGAGGATGTACAGGCGGTGGTCCGATGGGCGGTGCATCATGCGATCGGTCTGGTTCCCTCGGGTGGTCGTACGGGGCTTTCGGGAGGAGCCGTCGCGAGGGAAGGCGAAGTCGTCGTTGGAATGGAGCGAATGCGCGACATCGTGTCGGTCGATGCGGAACAGCAGACCATCGTGGTGCAATGTGGCATGCCGACGGGTGTCTTGCAGGAGACCGCAAGGGCACTGGGGCTGTTCTATCCCATTGACTTCGCCAGCCGGGGGTCGAGCCAGATTGGCGGCAACATCGCCACTAACGCTGGGGGAATCCGTGTATTGCGCTATGGATTAACGCGCGACTGGGTGGCAGGACTGAAAGTGGTGACTGGGGCCGGTGAGGTGCTGGATCTAAACAGGGGGCTGGTCAAGAACGCAACCGGCTACGACCTACGCCACCTGTTCATCGGCTCGGAGGGCACGCTTGGTCTAATCGTAGAGGCGACATTGCGATTGGCGCCCCCGCCGCGGCAGCAGCAGGTGATGGTGCTCGGGTTGCCGACGCTCGACGCGATCATGAAGGTGTTCTCCAGGCTACGAGCGCAGTTGACGCTGAGCGCATTCGAGTTCTTCACCGAGCGGGCTATCGGGTATGTCGCTGCCGCTGGCGGGCGAAGACCCTTCGAAGCCGGTGCTCCATTCTATGTGCTTGCCGAGTTCGACGAGGACGAGGCGGCGGCATCGATGCTGTTCGAGGCGTGTTACTCAGAAGGCCTCGTCGATGATGGCGTGGTAAGCCAGAGCAGTGCTCAGGCGGCGGAGCTGTGGCGACTGCGCGAGGGGATTACCGAAAGCCTGTCGCGATACCGTCCCTACAAGAACGACATCTCGGTCCGAGTCAGCCAGGTACCGCTTTTTCTAGCGCAGGTAGACGCATTGTTCGAGTGCGAGTACCCCGGTTTCGAAGTCGTGTGGTTCGGTCACATAGGCGATGGCAACCTGCATATCAGCATCCTGCCACCGCCGGAGTGGCCACGCGAGGCATTCGATGCCGAATGCGAACGTGTGACCCACAAGCTCGGAGAGCTCCTGCGCGAGTTCGGTGGAAGTGTCTCGGCAGAGCACGGGATTGGATTGCTCAAGCGCCCGTATCTGCATTACACCCGGGCGCCCGAGGAAATCGAGTTGATGCGCCAGATGAAACGCGTCTTCGACCCCGCCGGAATCATGAACCCGGGAAAGCTGTTCCCGCCCTGAACGAAGGGCAGGTGGCCGGATTCATCTACGACTTCCGTCACAGTCTAGGAATTAAGATCGGCCGGCTGCCGCACATGCACGCGATGCGCGCCCGCGGCCCAGCCAGGAAAGGCAGGCGTTCAGGATGATCGAAGAAGCCGCAATCCAGGGAACCCTGCTCGCCGCTGCCGCGACGTGGCTGCTGATCTGGCTGCTCAAGCCGGCCGCCCTGCGCTTCAACCTCCTCGACCACCCCCGCGGCCGCAAGGCCCACGAGGCGCCCACTCCGGTCACCGGCGGACTTGCCATGACCCTCGGTGTCGCCCTCGGCGGCTTCGCCGCCTGGACCAGCCTGGCCCCCCCGCGCCAGTCGCTCTATCTCGGCATGAGCCTCCTGCTGGCCGTCGGCGTGGCCGACGACCTCTACGACATCCGCTGGTGGTGGCGCATCCTCGCCCAGGTTGCCGCGGCCCTGATCCTGTATTACGTCGGCGGCGTCCGGGTCGCCCAGATCGGCGATGCCCTGGGGATGCCGCACCACACGCTCGGGCCGCTCTCGCTGCCGCTGACGATCTTCGCCACGGTCGGGGTGATCAACTCCATCAACCTGATCGACGGGGTCGACGGGCTGGCCGGCACCCTGGTGTTCTGCGCGCTGGTGATGTTCTGCTGCGCGGCGCTGTACGCGGGCAACGCCTCGCTGGCGGGGCGTGTGCTGATCCTGGGCGGCGCGGTGGCCGGCTTCCTGGCCTGGAACTTCCGGATCCCGGGCCGCGCGCGTGCGGCCGCGTTCATGGGTAACTCCGGCAGCGCGCTGCTCGGCCTGGCGATCGCCTGGGTCTGCTTCCGCCTGACCCAGAACGCGGGCCACCCGGTGAGCCCGGTGCTGGCGCTGTGGCTGCTGCCGGTGCCGGTGATGGATTGCCTGGTGCTGATCGTGCGCCGGGTGCGCGAGGGGCGGTCGCCGTTCTCGGCCGGCCGCGACCACATCCACCACTACCTGAGCGAGGCGGGCTTCGGGCCGCTCGGGATCTGCGCGCTGCTGGGCGGCTTCAGCCTGGCGGTGGGCCTGGCAGCGGGGCAGGCGATGCGCCTGGACATTCCGAACGTCCTCATCCTCGCGGCGTTCCTGGGGATGTGCGCCGGCTGGTACGCGCTGTCGGTGCGGCGCCGGCGTGCGGTGCTGCTGTTCGCGCGCCTGCGGGCGCTGCTGCTCGGCGACCTGCGCGGCGCGCGGGTGCTGGTCGTGCCGGAAGCCAGCAACGACGACGTCGTCCGCGTCTCGCAGGTGCGTACCGGTTCCGACTGACGTCGCCGGCTGGCGCCGCGGATTCGAGGCTGGCCCCCCAGGCGTCGCAGCTCAGCGCTTCGCCGCTTCCATGCCGGCGTCCATCGCAGCGTCCGCGCCCGGATCCCCGCGCAACAGCGCCAGCGTCCGCGCCAGCGACACCGGCCGCCCCAGCGCGTAGCCCTGCGCCTGGTCGCAGCCATGCCGGCGCAGCCACTCGTACTGCGACGGCGTCTCGATGCCTTCGGCCACCACCTGCAGCCCGAGTCCGTGGCCCAGCGCGATCAGCGCGCGGCAGATGAAAGCGTTGCGCTCGTCGCTCTCGACGCCGTTGACGAAGGAGCGGTCGATCTTCAGCGCGTCGATCGGCAGCTGCTGCAGGTAGGCCATGTTCGAGAAGCCGGTGCCGAAGTCGTCCAGCGAGATGCAGATGCCGTGGTCGTGCAGGCGCTGCAGGACGTCGAGCGTGTGTTCGGCGCGGCCCATCAGCACGCTCTCGGTCAGCTCGATGTGCAGGGCGCCGCGTTCCAGGCCGAACTCGGCGAAGAGGTGCGCGATGTCGGCGGCCAGGTCGCCGGTCGCGATCTGCGCGTGCGAGACGTTGACCGCGACCGACAGCGCGCCGAAGCCGGCGTCCGCCAGCTGCCGCGCCGCCATCGCCGCGCGCCGCAGGACCCAGCGGCCGAGCGGCACGATCAGGCCGGTGTCCTCGCACAGCGGGATGAACTCCAGCGGCGGCACGAAGCTGCCGTCGGGCTGCGGCCAGCGCAGCAGCGCCTCGAGGCCGACGACGGTGCGCTCGGCGCCCATGCGCTGGATCGGCTGGAAGGCGAGGGCGAAGCCGTCGTGGCGGATGGCGTGGCGGATCCGCGCGACCATCGCCAGGCGGCGTCCGGCGTCCTGCGCCATCGCCGGTTGGTAGGCGAGCACCGGCACGCCTTCGGAACGCGCGACGCGCGCGGCGATGCGCGCGAGCGGCAGCGCCTGCGCCGGGTCGTCGGCGTCGCCGGGCAGGTCGGCGGTGCCGATCCACGCTTCGAGCTGGTGCACGCCGTCGTCGCTTTCGATGGGTTGCAGCAATGCGTCGCGCAGCTGCGCCACGGCTTCGGACCAGCATTCGGGCCGCGCGACGGCGAGCGAGAACTCGGTGTCGCGCTGGTGGCCGACGGCGCCGTGGCGCTGGCCGAGCTCGGTGAGACGCGCTGCCAGCGCCTGCAGCGCGCTGGCGCGCGCGGCCGGGCCGAGGCTGTCCTCGACCAGCTCCAGTCCCCGCACCTGCGCGCAGGCGATGCGCGAGGGGCCGTCCCAGCCGCGTACCGCGTCGGACAGCGCGATGGCGTTCGGCAGGCCGGTGCTCATGCGGTGGGTCGCGTGCCAGGCCAGCTCGCGGTCGGTCGCGATCCGGGCGGTGACGTTCTCCGCGACGACCAGCCGCGCCTTGCAGCCCTGGAAGTCGATGCCGGCGGCGTGCACCTGCACGTCCAGCGCGCTGCCGTCCTTGCGGTGGTGCTGCCACACCTTCGCGTCGGCGTAGTCGGGCCGCGGCGCGCCGGCGACTTCCGCGACGACGCGCTCGCGCTGGGCCGGCGGACGCAGGTCGAGGATGGTCATCGCGCGGAACTCGTCGCGCGTGTAGCCGTATTCCTCGATGGCGGCGCGGTTGACCTCGAGGAAGCGCAGCGTCTCCGTGTCGAAGACCCAGGCCGGCAGCGGGTTGCGCTCGAACATCGCCTCGAACTGGTGCTCCGCGCCGGCGAACTCGCGCAGCCGCGTCAGCAGGAAGCACAGGCCGGCCCAGTAGCAGGCGAGCACCAGCAGGCACGCGCCGACGGTGACGAACCACGGGCCGAGGCCGTCGTGGCCCACGTCGGCGACGTGCACGGAGCGGTCGATCGCGAGGACGATCGCCATGGCCGCGGCCAGGGCGATCCCCAGGCCGATGCCGAACCGCCTGACCACCGGCACGGAGCGCGACATACGCTTCCGTATCCCGTACCGGCGGTGATGCAGTCGTGAACCGCCGGCCGGAACGAAAAAGGCCACCGCGAGGGTGGCCTTGTCCGTGTCCCTGGTGGGCGGTGCAGGGTTCGAACCTGCGACCCTCGCCGTGTGAAGGCGATGCTCTACCGCTGAGCTAACCGCCCGGATTTGCCGGGCCGCGTAGTTTACGGGCTGCGCGCCGCCCTCTCAAGCCCGTGGCGCTAGTACGCGCGGCACTGGAGGAAACGCACGGGCCGGTCGGCGCTGGCCGGGTACTGGACCTGCAGGCGCGAGGCGCGCAGGTCCGGGTCGTTCTCGACCAGCGGGCAGAGGCGGGCGCGCGGGTCGAACAGCGCGCTGTCCACGACCACCTGCAGGGTGGATTCGGCCGGCCATGCGGCGCTGCGCACGTGCGGCAGCTTGCGGATGGCCTCGGCGATCGCGCGGCGGCGGAG
>JBQCJF010000071.1:0-34451 GCA_051953015.1 Luteimonas sp. | reverse complement strand
GGCGCGGCGGCCCGCGCGACCGGCGGCGGCACGTCGGAGGCCCGCACCAGCGGCCCCTTGTTGCCGCAGCCGGCGACGGCGACGGCGATGGCGCAGAGCACGGCGGCGGGCAGGAGGTGGCGTGGCTTCATGGCGGGTCCGCGGAGGGGTGTTGCCCGGATTCTAGTCCTTCGCGACGCCGAGCTGGTCGAGCATGAACGCGTACATCTCGGCCAGCTCGCGATAGCGGCGGAACCGCCCCGACTTGCCGCCGTGGCCCGCGTCCATGTTGGTGCGGAACACGATGGTCCGCCCGCCCGTGTCCAGGTCGCGCAGCCGCGCCACGTACTTGGCCGGTTCCCAGTACTGGACCTGCGAATCCCACAGCCCGGTGCCGACGAACATCGCCGGGTAGGCCCGCGCGGCCAGGTTGTCGTACGGCGAGTACGACAGCATGTAGTCGTAGTACTTCCGCTTTTCCGGGTTGCCCCACTCGTCGTATTCGTTGGTGGTCAGCGGGATCGTCGGGTCGAGCATCGTGGTCACGACGTCGACGAACGGCACCTGCGACAGGATCACCGCGTAGGCCTCCGGGGCCATGTTCGCGATCGCGCCCATCAGCAGGCCGCCGGCGCTGCCGCCGTGCGCGGCGACGCGGCCCGGCGCGGCATAGCCTTCGGCGACCAGGAACGCGGTGACGTCGATGAAGTCGGTGAACGTGTTCTTCTTGCGCAGCAGCCTGCCGTCGTCGTACCAGCGGCGGCCCATTTCCTCGCCGCCGCGGATGTGCGCGATCGCGTAGGCCATGCCGCGGTCGAGCAGGCTCACCACGGTCGAGCTGAAGCCCGGATCGATGGAGTGGCCGTAGCTGCCGTAGGCGTACTGCAGCAGCGCGGCGGTGCCGTCCCTGCGGAAGCCGTGGCGATGGACGATGGAGACCGGGATCTTCGTGCCGTCGCGCGCGGTCGCCCACAGCCGCTCGGTGGTGTACCGCGACGGGTCGTAGCCCGGCACCGGCTGCTGCTTGAGCAGGCGGCGCTCGCCGGTCGCGACATCCAGTTCGTACGTCGTCTCCGGCGTCGTCATCGACGTGTAGCCGTAGCGCAGCCACGGCGTGCCCGGTTCGCTGTTGACGTCCAGGCCCATCGAATACGCGGATTCCTGCGCCTGCACGTATTCCGACCCGCCGTCCGGCTTCAGGATGCGGATGCGCTCGAGGCCGCCGGAGCGTTCGCCGATCGCGATGAAGCCGTCGAACAGCTCGAAGTCCTCGAGGTAGACCTCGGGGTCGTGCGGAACGAGGTCGATCCACTGCGCGCGCGCATGCGCGCCGTCCGCCGCCGCGGCGAGCCGGAAGTTCGTGGCGGGCGCGCCGCCGGCGCCGGGCGCGTTGGTGCGGATGATCCAGCGGCCGCCGAGATGGTCGGCGTCGTACTCGACGTCGCGCGCGCGCGGCGCGAGCACCGTGAACCCGCGCGGGTCGGCGGCCGGCGCGTAGCGAAGCTCGCTCGACACGGTGCTCTCGGCGACGATGCAGATGTAGCGCTCGTCGCGGGTGCGGTCGATGCCGAGGTAGAAACTGTCGTCCTCCTCCTCGTACACCACCGGATCGCCCGCGGCATCGGTGCCGAGGACGTGCCTGCGCACGCGCACCGTCAGCAGCGTTTCCGGATCGTTCTCGATGTAGAACAGCGTGCGGTTGTCGTCGGCCCACACCAGGTCCGGCGAGGCGCCGGCCACGCGATCGGGCAGCGTCTCGCCGATCTCGAGGTCGCGGAAGCGGATGACGTACTGGCGGCGGCCGACGTCGTCCTCGGCCCACGCCAGCATCCGGTTGTCGGGGCTCACCTCGTAGGCGCCGACGCTGAAATAGTCGAGCCCGGCGGCCATCGCGTTGACGTCGAGCAGCACCTGCTCGCCGGGCGCGCCGGTGTCGTTGGCGCGCTGCACGGCGAGCGCGTCGAGGCCGGGCTCGTCGCGGCGACGCGCGTGGATCGCGTAGTCCTTGCCGGTCTCGTAGCGCGCGTAGTACCACCACCCGTGCTGGCGGAACGGCACGCTGCTGTCGTCCTGCTTGATGCGCGCGACGATCTCGTCGTAGAGCTTCGCCTGCAGCGGCTGCAGCGGCGCCATCACCGCGTCGGCGTAGGCGTTCTCGGCTTCGAGGTAGCCGAGCACCTCCGGCGCGGCGCGCGCGTCGTCGCGCAGCCAGTAGTACTCGTCCTGGCGTTCGGCGCCGAACGGCGCACGCACGACGTGCGGCTTGCGGGCGGCGTCCGGCGGCGCCGGGCGTTGCGGGGAATTCGTCACCGTGGATCCTGGCGCTGCGCGGGGAGCGGCGCGGACGGCGATTCTAGCGTGCGCATCGGATGCTCCCCGCGAAGGACAAGGACGCCGTCGAACAGCGTCGCCCAGTCCGCGGCCTGCGGATGCGCGTAGTCGAGCACCCGCGACGGAACGCGACCGGCCGTGGCGAGCGCGTCCCGGTCCAGGTACAGGCCTGGCGTGCCGGCGACGGAAAAATCCTCCCGCGCTTCCAGCAACGGCGGCGCGGCCGGCGCCACGGGGTACGGCCCGCGGCCGTGGCTGCCGTAGCTTCCCGACGCCGCGACGAAACCGATGGCGGCCACGTCCCGCCCCAGCGCCTGGCGCAGGCGCGTGCCCATCGTGTCGCGGCTGTCGCCCGTTGCGGTCGCTAGCGGCGCGGTCGCGGCGTGGACGCTGGCGGTCCAGACGATGGCCTTCGCGCCGCGCGAAAGCCGCTGCAAGTACCACAGCACGTTGCCGGCCATGGCGCGGTCGCGCGTCGCGGCGTCGCCGTCAGGCATGTCGAGGAAGGCCGCGAGACTTGCGCTCATGACGCGCGATTCCGCGGCGTCGTCCATGGCTCCGCCGCCGGCAGCCGGTCCGATGGCCGCGTCGAGTTGCGCGAGGCATTCGCGCAGGCCGTGCCGGAAGTCGCCGTCGTACGGCGTCGCATCGTCGAACCGCCAGTTCGCGAGCGTCGACAGGCGCGCGGCGCAGCGTCCGCGCACGGGCTCCTCGAGGCGCCGGAACAGGTCGTTCGCGAGCCGGTCCTGGCTGTAGCGCTGGGATGCACCTCCAAGCTGGGGGTCGACGCCGCCGACGAGCCCGCGGCCATCGCGCGCGCGCTCGAACAGGAAGTCCTCGAACGGCTGGAAGTCCGCCGTCGGCGACCACAAGCCGCCGATCGCGTCGGAAAGCATGCCCGGGGTCGCGTCACCCGCGCGGAACGCGTGCCCGAGGGCGAGGAAGTCGTAGATCTGTCCCTCGAACAGGACCACCGAAAAACCGCAGCGTTCGACCAGCCGGCGGGCGACTTCGCCCTTGGCCGCGACGGTGGCGCCGCTGCCGTGATGCCGCTCTTCGCCTAGCAGCACGAGGCGCTTGCCGCAGGTGTCGGCGACGAGCCGGTCGATCGCGGCGTCGCCCGCGGCAGCGGCGGCGGCAGCGGCGGCGACAGCTGCGGCGGGCGCGGGCGCGGCGGCGGGGTTCGAGGCCGCGACCGGCGCTGCCGCCGCAAGCAGCAGGCCCGCGAACAGCAGCGCCGCCAGCCCCGCCGTCACTTGCCGCCGAGCGTCTTCCACAGGAACGCGTAGGTCAGTGCCCACACGTGCGCCTGCTGCGCGTTGGTCGCGCCGGCGCCGTGGCCGCCCTCGGTGTTCTCGTAGTAGCGCACGTCCTTGCCGGCCGCGAGCATCTTCGCCGCCATCTTGCGCGCGTGGCCGGGGTGCACGCGGTCGTCGCGCGTCGTGGTCCAGATGAAGGTCGGCGGGTACTGCTTCGCCGGATCGAACAGCTGGTACGGCGAGAACGTCCTGATGTAGTCCCAGTCGGCCGTGTCGGGGTCGCCGTACTCGGCCATCCACGAGGCGCCGGCGAGCAGATGGCTGTAGCGCTTCATGTCGAGCAGCGGCACCTGCACGACGACCGCGCCGAACAGCTCCGGATACTGCGTGAGCATGTTGCCGACGAGCAGGCCGCCGTTGCTGCCGCCCATGATGCCCAGGTGCGCGGGCGAGGTGATGCCGTGCGCGGCGAGTTCCTTCGCGACCGCGGCGAAGTCCTCGTAGGCCTTGTGCCGGTTCTCCTTCAGCGCCGCCTGGTGCCAGCGCGGGCCGTATTCGCCGCCGCCGCGGATGTTGGCGACCACGTACACGCCGCCCTTCTCGAGCCAGCCCTTGCCGACGGTGCCGGAATACGCCGGCGTCAGCGAGACTTCGAAGCCGCCGTAGCCGTACAGCAGCGTCGGCTGCCTGCCGTCGTGCGGCACGCCCTTGCGGTGGACGATGAAGAACGGCGCGCGGGTGCCGTCCTTGCTGGTGGCGAAGTGCTGCTCGAGCACGAGGTTCGACGCGTCGAACTCGCCCGGCATCGACTTCAGCGGCTCCGGCGCCTGCCCGATGGTGCCTGTTCCCAGCTCGGCGAGCGAGAGGGTCGTGGGCGTGAGGTAATCGGTCGCCGTCAGCCACACCGCGTCGCTTTCGTCGCGGTCCACGGCGGAAACGCCCAGCGTGCCGATCTTCGGCGCGCCGACGAATTCCGACGACTGCCACGCGGTCGCCGCGGCGGCGTCCGCCGGCGGCGTCAGCACCCGCAGCCGGTTCTTGACGTCGTCGAGCACGTTCAGCACGACGTGCGACTTCGTCCAGGTGTAGCCCTCGAGCGAGGTCGTGTCGGTGGGCTCGAACAGGGCGACGAAATCGCGCTTTCCGGCCATGAACGCGTCGAATCCGGTGGCGATCAGCGCGCCCGACGGCCACGTCCTGCCGCCGACGGTCCACGGATCGCGCAGCTGCAGCAGCAGCCACGGGCCCTGCACGTCCTTGTTCGCGGAGTTCGGGGCGTCGACCTTCGCGAGCGTGCCGTCGGGGCCACGCAGGTACAGTTCGTCGTTGTAGAAGGCGATGGTGCGGCTGACGAAATCGCGCGCGTAACCCGGGGTGAAGTCGTGCGACGCCGCGATGTACATGTCGTCCGGCGTGCCTTCGTACACGAGCTTCGCGTCGGACATCGGGGTGCCGCGCTTCCATTCCTTGACGATGCGCGGATAGCCGGACTTGGTCATCGCGCCGTCGCCGAAGTCGGTGTAGACGTACACGGTGTCGGCGTCGATCCAGCCCAGTGCGCCCTTGGATTCGGGGCGCTGGAAACCGCCGTCGACCCACTGCTTCGTTTCCAGGTCGAACTCGCGCGTGACGTCGGCGTCGGAACCGCCGTGCGACAGCGCGACGAGGCAGCGCCTGTACTCAGGTTTCAGGCAGTCCGCGCCGTGCCACACCCAGTTGCCCTTCTCGACCTTGTCGAACGCGTCGAGGTCGATGACGGTTTCCCACTTCGGGTCGGGCTTGCGGTATTCGTCGAGCGTGGTGCGCCGCCAGAGGCCGCGCACGTGGCCGGCGTCCTTCCAGAAGTTGTAGTAGTAGTCGCCGATCTTCTCGACGTAGGGGATCTTCGCGTCGGAGTCGAGGATCGCGAGGATGTCCGACTGCAGCTGCGCGAAACCCGGCGTGGCCGCGAGCTCGGCGTCGGTGCGCGCGTTCTGCTGCTTCGCCCAGCCCAGGGCCTTGTCGCCGGTGACGTCCTCCAGCCACAGGTAGGGATCGTCGGCCGCCTGGGCCTGGGCCTGGGGGGCGGGATCGCGATCGGCCACGGGGGTCTCCTTCTGGTCTTGCGGGCCGGCGGCGATGGCCGGCGCGGCAGCGAGCAATGCGGTGGCGAGCAGGGCGGCGGCGCTCGGCGCGCGGCGGGTGTTCGTCGGGTGCGTCATGGCGGCTGTCCGTAGGCGTCCGGGAAGAACGGGAACGGCTAGTTAAGCATGCCCGTCCGGGCCCGTCCCATGGCCTTCGACCCTGTCGCGGTCCGTGAGATGGGGTGCGCGCAACGTGGTGCCATCCGAACAGGAGCGCCGCCATGCCCCGACCGAACATGCCCCGATCGAACATGCCCCGATCGACCGCCACCGATCCCCGCCCCGATCCGCGGCTTGCCGCGGCCCTGCGCCAGCTGCTGCTCGCCGGCATCGCGCTCGTGCTGGTCGTGCCGGCCGCGCGCGGGCACAGCCACTGGCTCGGCGCGCTGCCGCTGTGGCTGGTGGCGATGCCGGCAGTGAGCCTGTGGGCGCTGCACCGTTTCCCGCTGCCGCGGCCACGCGGCCGGAGCGCGGGTACGCCCGTCGCCGCCGTCGCGCGGACGCGGCGTCGCGGCCCGCAGGCGCGGCGCCGGCGTCAGTATCCGGCGGCGTCGAGGGCCTTCTCGGCTTCGGCGCGCCCGATCTCGATCAATTCCGCCGCGCGCCAGAACTCGTAGAACTGGCAAGCGTCGCGCGGGATCCGGATCACCAGCTCGGGCGGATCCAGCGCGAGCTCGACCCGCGCGATCTGCGCCTGCATGGTGTCGAGCGAGCGCGACATCAGCTCGATCAGGCCGATCGCCGTGCGACCGGTCGGAATTTCCGGCTCCGCCTCGTCGCTGCCGCCGTTGCCGCCGCGATGGCCGACGTGCTCGCCGATCCAGTCGCCGACGCGCTCCAGCCAGCCTTCGTGCTCCGCCTCGTCGGGCGGCGGGCGCCCGAACGGCGCGGGCTGCGCGGGCTCGCCCGGCGGCCGGTCCGGCCAGCTGTGCATGTCCACCGCCACCAGCCGGTGCGCGCCCGACAGCCGCGTCGCCGTGATCGGCAGCGGGGCGAGCAGGCCGCCGTCCACCAGCAGGCGTCCGTCCACCTCGTGCGGCGTGAACAGCCCGGGGATCGCGAAGGAGGCGCGCAGCGCGTCCCACAGCGGGCCGGTGCGCAGCCAGACCACGCGCTGGCGCTGCAGGTCGACGGCGATTGCGGTGAACGACAGCGGCAGCGACTCGATCGGCGGATTGCCGACGACGTCGCGCATGGCCGCGACCAGGCGCTCGCCGCGCAGCAGGCCGGACAGGCCGAAGCCCGGATCGAGCAGGCGCAGGAAATGGTTGCGGTCCATGCGCAGCAGCTGTTCGCGGAACTCCACCAGCTTGCCCGCCGCGTAGATGCCGCCGACCAGCGCGCCGCTGGACGAGCCCGAGACCGAGACGATGTCGAGGCCGCGGGCTTCCAGCGCCTCGATCACGCCGATCTGGGCGAAGCCGCGCGCGCCGCCCGCGCCCAGGACCAGCGCGACCTTCTCGCCGCGGCGGGCCCTGGCCTTCGGGGCGTCGGCCATGCCGGGCTCAGCGCTCGTAGTTGGAGAGCGCGAGCTGCAGCAGCGACCGCGCCTGCTCGCGCAGCGACGGCGGCTCCGTGATCTCGGCGTCGCTGCCGTAGTGCAGCACGTCCATCAGCAGCTCGCGCGCGTTGCTGTACGGCACCGTCCGCTCGTAGCGCCCGTCCGCCAGCCAGCGGCCCTGCTGCTGCGAATGCCAGTGCTCGTCGGCGACCCAGCGCGCGGCGCGCTCGTTGAACACGATCGTGGCCCAGCCCTTCGGCGCGCCGGAGAAGATGCCGTAGCTGCCGGACAGGTGCTCGTCGAGCGTGGCGTCGTCGATGTCGCGCGCGGCGGCCTCGAGCATGCGCGCGTTGCCGATGCGGTCCACCGAGAAGCTGCGCAGGCCCTCGCGCTCGTGGTCCCAGGCATCCAGGTACCAGTTGTCGCGGTAATGGGTGATGCGCTGCGGCGACACGGTGCGCTTGGTCTTCTCGCCGGTGGAGCGCGCGCGGTAGTCGAAGGCGAGCTGGCGGCGCTCGAGCACCGCCGAGCAGACGATGCGGAACGCGGCCTCGTCCATGCGCCGGGTGCGGTGCGGGATGACCCGCACGCGCTCGACCGGCCAGCGCTTGCCGCCGCCGGAATGTTCGTCGAGCAGCTTCTCGATCCGCTGCTGCAGCGGCGCCAGCGCGCTGGAGAGCATGCCGCCGCCGCTGCGCGACAGCAGCTGCTGCGCCGCGAGCAGCGCGTGCAGTTCCTCGGAATTGAGCCAGAGCCCGGGCAGCTCGAAGCGGTCGCCCTCGTTCGGGTCGTAGCGGAATCCCGCCTCGCCGTCGCCGACCACCGGCGCCATCAGCGCGTCGCGCAGGAACGCGAGGTCGCGGTACACGGTGGCGCGCGAGCAGCCCAGCTCCTCCTGCAGCCGCGGCACGGTCACCGGGTAGCGGGCGCCGCGCAGGATGCGGTGCAGGGCGATGATGCGTTCGTAGCGGTCCATGGGCGGATTATGGCGCGGGCCGGGGGCGCCGTGCACAATGGCCGGATGCGCGAGCCGACGCTCAACACCTCCCCCTCCCCGGGCGACGAGGTGCGGACCACGACCTGCTACATGTGCGCCTGCCGCTGCGGCATCAAGGTGTGGCTGAAGGACGGTCGCGTCCGCTACATCCAGGGCAATCCGGCGCACCCGGTCAACCAGGGCGTGCTGTGCGCCAAGGGTTCGGCCGGGATCATGCAGCACTACTCGCCGGCGCGGCTGGAAAAGCCGCTGCTGCGGGTGGGCGAGCGCGGGTCCGGCGAATTCCGCGAGATCGAGTGGGAGGAGGCGCTGCAGCTGGCGACCTCCTGGCTGGCGCCCCTGCGCGCGAACGACCCCGACGGCCTGGCGTTCTTCACCGGCCGCGACCAGTCGCAGGCCCTCACCGGCTGGTGGGCGCAGCAGTTCGGCACCATCAACTACGCCGCGCACGGCGGCTTCTGCTCGGTCAACATGGCCGCGGGCGGCATCTACACGGTCGGCGGCTCGTTCTGGGAGTTCGGCGAGCCGGACTGGGAGCACACGCAGTACCTGATCCTCTGGGGCGTGGCCGAGGACCACGATTCGAACCCGATCAAGCTCGGCCTCGGCAAGCTCAAGGCGCGCGGCGCCAAGATCGTGGCGGTGAACCCGGTGCGCAGCGGCTACGGCGCGATCGCCGACGAGTGGATCGGGATCCGCCCAGGCACCGACGGGCTGTTCGCCTTCGCGCTGATCCACGAGCTGCTGCGCAGCGACCGCATCGACCTCGACTACCTCGTGCGCTACGCGAACGCGCACTGGCTGGTGCTGCGCAACCCGGGCGGCGCCGACGACGGGCTGTTCGCGCGCGATGCGGACGGCCGGCCGCTGTGCATCGACCGCAACACCGACGCGCCGGTGGATGCGGGCGCGGTCGACATCTCGCCGGCCGTCGTCGGCGACTACACGCTGCCGGACGGCCGCCGCGCGGTGCCGGCATTCCAGCTGGTCGCCGAACGCTACCTCGATGCGCAGTACTCGCCGGACGCGGTCAGCGAGCGCTGCGGCATCCCGGCCGACACGATCCGCCGCATCGCGCGCGAGCTCGCGGCCGCGGCGTTCGACAGCGGCCTGAAGCTGCCCATCGCGTGGACCGACGCCTGGGGCCGCGAGCACGCGGACATGCCGGGCCGGCCGGTCGCGATGCACGCCATGCGCGGGATCAGCGCGCACAGCAACGGCTTCCACACCTGCCGCGCGCTGCACCTGCTGCAGCTGCTGCTCGGCGCGGTCGATGCGCCGGGTTCGTTCCGCTACCAGCCGCCCTACCCCAAGCCGATTCCGCTGCCGAACCGGCCCGGACGCACGCGGCGCGAGGACGGCACCCTCGATGCCGGCCCGCTCGGCTTCGTGCATGGCCCCGAGGACCTGCTCGTCGACG
Organism: Luteimonas sp.; assembly: GCA_051953015.1. Classification (GTDB taxonomy): domain Bacteria; phylum Pseudomonadota; class Gammaproteobacteria; order Xanthomonadales; family Xanthomonadaceae; genus Cognatiluteimonas. The sequence continues at coordinate 24,841 of JBQCJF010000071.1, read as the reverse complement.
CGGAAGGCAACCCGCGCCGCATCGACCACGCGTTCTCGTGGGGCTATCCGCTGGCCGCGCACGGCATGATGCACACGATGCTGCGCAACGCGTGGGCCGGCAACCCGCGGCGCATCGACACGCTGCTGATGTTCATGGCCAACATGGGCTGGAATTCGGCGATGAACACCGCGGAGACCATCCGCTTCCTCACCGACAGGGACGACAGCGGCGAGTACCGCATCCCGCGCATCATCTATTCCGATGCGTATGCGTCGGAGACGGTGGCCTACGCGGACCTGGTGCTGCCGGACACGACCTACCTCGAGCGCTTCGACGCGATCAGCCTGCTCGACCGGCCGATCTCCGACGCCGACGGCGTGGCGGATGCGATCCGGCATCCGGTGCTGGAACCCGGCGCGCAGGTCGCGCCTGGCGGAAGCCGCCGCGACGTGCGCGGCTTCCAGTCGGTGCTGCTCGACCTCGGCGCGCGGCTCGGCCTGCCCGGCATGGTCGAGGCCGACGGCTCGCCGAAGTACCGCGACTACGCCGACTACATCCTGCGGCACGAGCGCGCGCCCGGCGTCGGCCTGCTTGCCGGCTGGCGCGGCGCCGACGGCGAGGCCCACGGCAAGGGCGCGCCGAACCCCGGGCAGCTCGAACGCTACATCGCCAACGGCAACTTCTGGCGCGAGGAAATCCCGGAGCACGCGCGCTATTTCAAGATGGCCAACCGCGGCTACCTCGAATGGGCGCAGCGCTTCGGCTTCGTCGGTTCGACCGCGCCGATCGTGCTGCAGCTCTACGCGGAGCCGCTGCAGAAGTTCCGCCTCGCCGCGCAGGGCCACGGCCCGGTGCAGCCGCCGGAACGCGACCGCGCACGCGTCGCGCAGTACTTCGATCCGCTGCCGATCTGGTACGAGCCGTTCGAGCACGACCAGACCTCGCGCGAGGCTTTCCCGCTGAACGCGGTGACGCAGCGGCCGATGTTCATGTACCACGCCTGGGGTTCCCAGAACGCGTGGCTGCGGCAGATCGCGGCGCGCAACTTCCTGTACCTGCACCCGGACACGGGCGCGAAGCATGGCCTGGCCGACGAGGACTGGATCGAGGTGTCCTCGCACAACGGCACGATCCGCGTGCAGGCGAAGTTCGCCGCGAACGTGCAGCCCGACACCGTCTGGAGCTGGAACGCGATCGGCAAGCGCAGCAAGGCGTGGCGGCTTGCCGCGGACGCGCCGGAATCGCGCAAAGGCTTCCTGCTCAATCCGCTGATCTCGGACCTGACGCCGCGCGGCGACTACGCGAACGCCGATCCCGTGACGGGCCAGGCGGCGTGGTTCGACCTGCGGGTGGCGATCCGGCCGGTCGCGCACGCGGGCGACGTCGACGCCGACCATGGCGCGTCCGTGGGCGCCGTCGCCGGCGCGAGCGCGCCGCAGCTGCCGCCGGTCGCTTACGCCGAGGCCGACGAACGCCCGCTGCGCTACGGCGCGCGCTTCCGCAACGAAACCCACCGCAGCCAGGCCGCGCCCGAGGCGCCGCGCCGCCAGCCTGGCCAACGCAAGGAACGCCCGTGACCGCGCTGCCGCCGCCGTCGAAGAAGAAGCTCGGCCTGGTGATCGACCTCGACACCTGCGTCGGCTGCCACGCCTGCGCGGTGAGCTGCAAGGAATGGAACAGCGGCGGCATCGCCGGGCCGCTGACCGACACCGATCCCTACGGCAAGGCGCCGGAAGGCGTGTGGTTCAACCGCGTGCACAGCTACGAGGTCGCCGCGGAGCCCGGTTGCGGCGCGAAGGGCGCAGGCGCGGAGACGGGGCCGCATGCGGAAGCGCAGCCGGCGATGACGCTCCACTTCCCGCGCTCCTGCCTGCACTGCGAGACGCCCGCCTGCGTGACGGTGTGTCCGACCGGCGCCAGCTACAAGCGCGCCGAGGACGGCATCGTCCTCGTCGACGAGGACAAGTGCATCGGCTGCAAGCTGTGCAGCTGGGCCTGCCCCTACGGCGCGCGCGAGTACAGCCCGGTCGAGGGCGTGATGAAGAAATGCACGCTGTGCGTCGACCGCATCGACAACGAGCACCTCGACGAAGCCGAGCGCCAGCCGGCCTGCGTGCAGGCCTGCCCGAGCCGCGCGCGCCACTTCGGCGACCTCGGCGACCCGGAGTCGGAGGTCTCGAAGCTGGTGGCGGCGCGCGGCGGCGTCGACCTGATGCCGGAGCTGGGGTACCAGCCGACGAACAAGTACCTGCCGCCGCGCCCGCGCCGCGCGGGTGGCGGCGACCACGGTCCCGGCGAAGCGCGCGCGGCGGCAACCGCGCCGGTGTCGCCGCTGCGCTGGCTCGACCGCATCCTCAACCGGTAGCCCTGCATGCATCCCGCGCTGTCCGTCATCTTCTTCACCACGCTGTCCGGCGCCGGCTACGGCCTGCTGTGCTGGGCCGCGCTCGGCGCGCTGTCCGGCAACGCGGCGCCGCGCACGCTGCTGGCGGCGACGCTGCTCGCGCTGGTCCTGGCGAGCGCCGGCCTGCTCGCCTCGTTCTGGCACCTCGGCAAGCCGATGCGCGCGTGGCGCGCGTTCTCGCAGTGGCGCACGTCCTGGCTGTCGCGCGAAGGCGTGGCGTCGGTGCTGACCTACGTGCCGGCGCTGCTGTTCGCGGCGATGCTGCTGCCGGCGATGATCGGTCCGGATTCAGCCGGCGTGCCGCTCGCGCCCGGCGCCGCGGGCATCGCCGTCGCGCTGGCGCTGCTGGCGTGCGCGCTCGCCACCGTTGCGTGCACGGCGATGATCTACGCGTCGCTCAAGCCGATCCCGGCGTGGAGCCATCGCCTCGTCGTGCCAGGCTACCTCGGCTTCGCGCTGCTCTGCGGCGGCCTGCTGCTCGCGGCGCTGGCCGCCTCGCAATCCGGCCGCGCGCCTTCGGCCGGCACCGCGACGATGCTGATGTTCCTCGCCGCCGCGCTCGGCGCGCTGAAGCTGCACTACTGGCGCTCGATCGAAGCCGCCGTGCTGCCCGCCGCCCGCGGCGATGCCGTCGGCCTCCCGGGACGCACGGTGTCGGTGTTCGAGCGGCCCAACACCGAAGCCAACTACGTCACCCGCGAGATGGCGTTCGTGGTCGCCCGCGCGCATGCGGAGCGGCTGCGCGGACTCGCGCTGCTGCTGTTCGCGGTGGCGCCGATCGCGTGCGTGTTCGCGATCGGCCGCGTCCCGGGCGTGGCACCGGGCGCGTGGCTGTGGATCGCCGCGGTGGCCGCGCTCGCCGGCGCGTTCGTCGAGCGCTGGCTGTTCTTCGCCCAGGCGCGCCACATCGTGACGCTGTACTACTGAGATGGACGCCGCGATGACCGCCGCGTTCTGGCTCGCCGTGCTGATGCCGCCGGTGTTCGTGCACCCGTTCGAGCAGGCGCCGGGCGCGCCGGCCGCGGACGTGCCGGCGGTCATCGCGCTCGCCGCCGGCGACGTCTCGCTGCAGCGGCCCTGCTACAGCTTCGAATGCCTGCAGGCGGGCTGGCGCCTGCCCGCGGCGGCGTTGCCGGCGCGCCGCGATCCGTTCGCGCTGCCGCGCGCCCGGCCCGTCCGGCGCACGCGCCTGAGCGCGCCGATGTCGCGCCGCGACTGGGTCGCCGCGTACGGCAGCAACGCCCGCCTGGGCACGCGCTACGGCGTCGACGCCGTGCGCGATCCCGACACCCAGCTGCGCGTCGAGGTCGGCAGCGGGTTCCGGCTGCAGCCCTATGCGGACGACGGGATCGGCCACATCGGACCGGTCGCGCGCGGCAGCCTGTCGTGGCTGCAGCGCATCGGCGGGAACGCGCGGCTGCAGCAGCAGGTGCGCGTCGAGGCCGGGCGCGGCGACACCTTCGTGCGCAACTCGATGCTGCTCGACATCAGCCTGCAGTCGAACTGGACGCTGCGCTCCAGCATCGACCTGCGCCACGACAGCGCGAGCGACGACACCGCGACGCAGGGCTCGGTGCAGCTGCGCTACACGTTCTAGCGAAGGGCGGGCGGCACCGGCGTCAGAGGAACTCGCCGGCGCCCGCGTCGAGCAGGCGCCGCGCGGCCTGCAGTCCGATCGCTTCCGGCGCGCCGGCCGGACCCTCGGCTTCGGCGCGCACCAGGCGGCCGTCCGCCGCCGATCCGACCAGCCCTTGCAGCACGAGGCGCGCGCCGCCGTCTTCCAGGCGCGCGAGCGCGGCGACGGGCACATGGCAGCTGCCGTGCAGCGCGCGGTTCATCGCCCGCTCGGCGGCGACCCGCACGTGCGTGGCGGGGTCGTCGAGCGCGGCGCACAGCGCCCGCACGCCGTCGTCGCCTTCCCCGTCGCGGCATTCGATCGCGATCGCGCCCTGCGCCGGCGCCGGCAGCCACTCCGGCGCGTCGAGGCGCGCGCGGATGCGCGCGTCGAAGCCGAGCCGCTGCAGGCCCGCGCAGGCCAGCACGATCGCGTCGTACTCGCCCGCGTCGAGCTTCGCCAGGCGCGTGTTGACGTTGCCGCGCAGGTCCAGCAGCTCCAGGTCCGGGCGGCGCGCGCGCAGCTGCGCCTGCCGCCGCAGCGACGAGGTGCCGACGCGCGCCCCTCGCGGCAGCGCGTCGATGTCGTCGAAGGTGTTGCTGACGAAGGCGTCGGCGTGGTCCGCGCGGGCCAGGATCGCGGCGAGCGCGAAGCCCGGCTCGAGGTCCATCGGCACGTCCTTGAGCGAATGCACGGCGCAGTCGGCCTCGCCGCGCTCCATCGCCAGCTCCAGTTCCTTGAGGAACAGGCCCTTGCCGCCGATCGCGGCCAGCGAGCGGTCGAGCACCTGGTCGCCGCGCGTGCTCATCGGCACCAGCTCGACCCGCAGCCCGGGGTGCGCCTCGCGCAGGCGCGCGGCGACGTGCTCGGTCTGCCAGAGGGCGAGCGGGCTCTTGCGGGTGGCGATGCGGAGCACGGTCATGCCGCCATTATCCGCGATCCGCTCCTACAGCAGGCGGACCTGGTTGCGGAGCGCCGGCAGGCAGCGCCGGCTGACCTCGAGCGGATGCGCGCCGTGGCGCAGCACCGCGCGCACATGGCCCTCGCCGTCGCGGCGCAGCTCCATCAGCTCGTGGCGCGCCACCAGGCAGTTGCGGTGGATGCGCACGAAGCGCTCGCCGAACTCCTCCTCCAGCGCCTTCAGCGATTCCTCGACCAGGTCCTGGCCGCGCGCGTGGTGGACGACGACGTACTTCTCCTCGGCCTGCAGGTAGTGCACGTCCTCGATCGGGATCAGGCGCAGGCTGCCGCCGAGCCGCGCGCACAGGTGCGAGCGCTCGCGGCCGCGTCCGGCGGCGCCGGCGTGGGCGCGCCCGGCGGCGAAGGTGCGCACGCGCTCCAGCGCCGCGGCCAGGCGCTCGGCGCGCACCGGCTTGACCAGGTAGTCGATCGCCTGCGCCTCGAAGGCGGACAGCGCGTGCGCGTCGTAGGCGGTGCAGAACACGACCGCGGGGCGCGGCTCGAACGCGGCGAGGTGGCGCACCACTTCCATGCCATCCATGCCCGGCATCGAGATGTCGAGCAGCACCAGGTCGGGATCGTGTTCGGCGCAGGCCTGCAGCACCGACAGTCCGTCGCCGGCCTCGGCGACGATGTCCACGTCGGCCGCCGCCTCGAGCAGGTGGCGCAGGCGCTCGCGGGCCAGGGGTTCGTCGTCGGCGATCAGGATCTTCATGGCGACACGGCCGCATCGAGCGGAACGCGGAGTTCGCAGCGATAGTAGCCCGCCTCGCGGCCGGCGGTGAGCCCGGCGCGCGGCCCGAAGGCGTAGGCCAGGCGATGGCCGATGCTCTGCTGCGCGTGGCCGGCGCCGGTCGCGGCGGACGCGGCCCCCTGTGGCGGCGCCGGATTGGCGACCGAGACGCGCAGCAGGCCGTCATCCACCCGCAGCGCGATCCGCACGGTGCCGCCCTCGGGCAGGCGCGACACGCCGTGCAGCACCGCGTTCTCCGCCAGCGGCTGCAGCACCAGGCGCGGCAGCGGCAGGTCCCAGGGCAGCGGTTCCTGGCGGTCCCATTCGACGGCCAGCCGCGGCCCCTGGCGCAGCGCCTCGATCGCGAGGTAGCGTTCGGCCAGCTCGACCTCGCCGCGCAGCGTCGACGCCGCCACGCCCTCGCCCGCGTCCAGCGCGGCGCGGAACAGGTCCGACAGGTCGAGCAGCGCGTGCTCGGCCACGCCGGGATCGCGCCGCACCAGGCCGATGATCGCGTTGAGGCTGTTGAACAGGAAATGCGGCCGGATCCGCGCCTGCAGCGCGTCGGCCTGCGCGCGAGCCGACGCGCGCACCTGCGCCTGCCAGCCGTCGATGACGTACAGGTAGCGGAGCGCGACGGCGGCGATCAGCGCCGACAGCGCGGCGCTGCCGAGGGCGAAGCGCGGCAGCGTGACGGAACTCACGAGCAGCCGGTAGCCGAGGTTGCGGTCGAGCTGGAACACGATCGCCGCGCCGGCGAGCGCGACCGCGAACGCGGCCGCGATCGCCGTCGCCGCGCCCAGCGGCCGCGGCAGCCGCGAGAACGCGCGCCGCGACGTGCACAGCACCACCGCGACCGCGAGCGCGAGCCACAGCGCGAAGCCGCTGGCGATGGCGAAGCGCATCGGCGTCCACGGCACCCCGCCGTCGGGCGAGAGCGCCAGCACCAGCACCACCAGCTCGGCGACGCCGAACAGCGTCGCCAGCCGCGGCAGCCGGCAGAGGTCGGGCAGCCACGGATCGGCGTGTTCGCGTCGCTCGCTGCCCGTGGCCATCGCGCGCTCCGTCGTCAGTCCGCGCCCGTGGCGGCCGCCGCGAAGCGTTGCGCCAGCCAGTCGCCGAGGTCGCGGATCTCCTCCGCGCACACCGAATGGCCCATCGGATACGCGTGCCACTCGACCTCGAAGCCGAGCGACCGCAGCACCTGCGCGCTGTGCTCGCCGGCGCGCGGCGGCACGACCGGATCGGCGCTGCCGTGGGCCATGAACACCGGCTGCCGCAACGCCGCGTGCTGCGTGAACTGCGCCGCCTGCGGCGCCATCGGCAGGTAGGTCGAGAGCGCGACGATGCCGGCCAGCGGTTGCGCGCGGCGCAGTCCCGCCGAGAGCGCGATGGCGCCGCCCTGCGAGAAGCCGGCGAGGAGGATGCGTTCCGGCGGAATGCCGCGCGCCGTTTCCCGCGCCACCAGGGCTTCCACCTGCATCACCGACTCGAGCACGCCCGCGCTGTCGGCGCGGTCGCCGCCGCCGAGCTCGTCCGCGCTGAAATTGCGGATGTCGTACCACGCGCGCATGCGCACGCCGTTGTTGACCGTGACCGGGCGCACCGGCGCGTGCGGGAACACGAAGCGCAGCGCGGGCCAGTCGCGTCGCACCAGCTCGGGCACGATCGGCGCGAAGTCGTGGCCGTCCGCGCCGAGGCCGTGCAGCCACAGCACCGACCACCGCGGCGCCGCGCCGGTCTCGTGTTCGACGGTTTCCAGCAGCGGCGCGGGCACGGGGTCCATGCCGGCATTGTATGGAAAAAGGGGCTCAGGCCCCTCTTTCTTCGGGAAGCCCCGGGCGGGCGTTGTCGGTCAGCTTGAACCGGCACACGTGGCCGCCGCGGACGATGCACTCCATGTGGTGCACGCGCTTGCCGGTCGCGGCCTCCATGTACGCCAGGTCGAACTTGCAGACCTGCGGGTGCGCCTTCGCCAGGCCATGGAAGACGCAGTTGAACGCCTCGACCTGCCAGTCCTCGCCATGGCGCGCCGGCACCGCCTCGTAGCCGAGGGCGTCGAGGCGCTGCGCCAGCTCGCGCGCGAGCGCCTCGCCGTCGCCGGCCTGCACGCGCGGCTGGGTCGCGGCCACGGTCCGGCCGAGTTCCTGCAGCAGCGTGCCGACTTCCTGCTCGCCCATGCGCGCCTGCAGCTGCGCGACCAGCGCGGCGGCGATCGCGCCGTAGTTGCGCGGGAACAGCTCGCGGCCCTCGGCGGTGAGCGCGTAGCGCGCCTGCGGCCGGCCGCCGGTGGCCACCGGCGCGGCGCGCTCGACCAGGCCGCGCACGGTCAGCGCGGTCAGGTGCTGGCGCACCGCGTTGTGGCTCACGCGCAGGCGCGCGCACAGGTCCTCCACGCCGATGCCGTCGCGCGCGAGCAGCAGCTGCCGGAGCAGCCGCTGCTGGGTGTCGCCGAAGCGGGCCAGCCCCTGCGTCATTCGCCTGCTTCCGGCGTGGCGGCGCGCATGCTCAGTTCGCCTTGTCCGGGAACTGCTTCGCGATCGCGGCCGCGAGCGCGTCGGCGATCATGTCCATGTGCGCCTGCATCGCGGTCCACTCGGCGGCTTCGCCGGCGGTGTCGCCCGCGTCGATCAGGTCGATCTGCTTCGAATGGTGCGCGCCGTGCGCGAGCAGCAGCGCGCGGACCGTGTCTTCCGGCAGGTTGGGATTCGCGCCGGCGAGGAACTTCGCGATCTCGCCCGCGTTGTTCGCCAGGTCGGTCATCGCCTTGTCGGCGCCGGCCTTGTCGTGCTTCGCGCGCGCATCGGTCATCGCCTTCACCGCGCCCCAGTGGCCGGCGAGCAGGTCGAGCATGCCCTTGCCCGCGGCGTCGCCGTAGAAGCTGCCGACGGCGTTGGCGATGTCCTTCGCGTTGGCGACCACCGCGTCGGCCGCGGACTTCGCCCCGGCATTGTCGCCGGCGTGCACGGCGAGCGCGTAGTCGCGCGCGTGGACGATGTGGCCGTGCCAGAGGTCGCGCATCGCGGCCTGCAGCTGCGGCGCGGCGGACGTCGCGCTGGCGTCGGCGGCGGTGGTTGCGGGGGTTGCGGCGGCCGCTTCGGCGGCGGGGGCTGCCGCGGCTTCGGCCGCGGGCGGCGTGGCGTTCGCGTCCGCCGCGGCGGCGTCGGCGGCGGGGGCGGCCGGCTTGCAGGCGGCCAGGGCGGCCGTCAGGGCGACGGCGAGCAGCAGGGGGTTGGAAGTGCGGGACGGCGGCGCGAGGAACATGGCGGGATCCGGATGGCATCGCGGAATGCGACGCACGCATCCTCACGTCCCCCACGGTAGTCCGCAGACCGGCATGTGTAAAGCCGCTACCGGAAGAGGTTGATGAAGCCGGTAATCACCAGCGCGTTGGTGAAGTCGATGAAGAACGCCCCGACCAGCGGGGCCACCAGGAACGCCCGTGGCGCGGCGCCGTAGCGCTCGACAAGGGTGCGCATCACGGCCATCGCGTTTGCGGTGGTGCCGAGCATGAAGCCGACGAAGCCGCCGCCCATCACCGCCGCGTCGTAGTCGCGGCCCATCATCCGGAACACGACGACGCAGAACGCCGCGACCATCAGCAGCTGCAGGCCGAGGTTGACGATCAACGGCAGCGCGAGCCCCGCGAGTTCCCACAACTTCAGGTTCATCAGCGCGACCGCCAGGAACAGCGCCAGGCAGATGTTGCCGATCAGTTCGATCGTCGGCACCGGCAACCCGATGCGGCCGGTGGCGTCGTCGACGTTGCGCACGAGCGCACCGACCAGCATGGCGCCGACGTAGGCCGGCAGCGTGATCCCGAGCGACGAGATGCCGGCGCTGACCCAGGCGCCGATCCACATCGCAACCAGGATCGCGACGATGCTCTTGAGCGCGCCATGCTCGCGCTGCGCCTCGGTGAGAAGCATGCCGCCCGCCTCGTCCCCGGGCGCGAAATGATCCTGCGGGCGCGAGGACAGCAGAGAGTAGCGGCGGATGAACCAGGTGCTCACCGGCCCGCCGGCGAGGCCGCCCAGCACGATGCCGCCCATCGCCGCCGCCACCGCGACCGATTCGGCGCCGCGGATGCCCGCCTGCTCGAACAGCGGCGCGAACGCGAGGCCGGTGGCCGGCCCGCCGGTGAGCGTGGTCGAGCCCGCGAGCACGCCGAACAGCGGAGGCAGCCCGAAGCCGGTCGCGACCGCCATGCCGAGGAGGTTCTGCGCGACCGCGAACACCGACGCCAGCGCCAGGAACACGACGACCTGCCTGCCGCTCACCTTCAGCAGCCGCAGGCTGGCGTTGAAACCGATCGTGGTGAAGAACGCGATCATCAACGGCGCCTGCAGCGACGTGTCCATGTCGAACACGACGGTGCCCTGCCCGTGCGCGATCCATGCGATCACCGCGAACACGAGCCCGCCGATCACCGGCGGCGGCAGGTTGTAGCGGCCGAGCACCGGGATCGCGCGGCAGAGCGCGTAGCCGAGGAACAGGGCGAGGCCTGCGAGGGCTAGGGTCTGGACGGCGTCGAGGTGCAGCAAGGGCGTGCTCCTTCCGGGACGCGGCCCATGTTCCATGCAGCGGGCGATCCGCGCCAGCCCTAGAATCACCCGAGGGGCACCGATCCCGACGACGACACGGGGGTTTGGCTTGATCGTCTACCAGGGCACCAAGGCGCAGTTCCTCGACGATCACAACGATCGCAACATCGAGGATGTCATCGCCACCCGATACCTGCAGCGGACGGGCCGCTACGCGCCCCACGCCGAAATGCGGGCGTGGAAGGCGTCCCTGGGCGAGATGGCGCGGGTCCTGCACGACCGGGAAATCGCCGACGACATCGGCGTGGGCATCGAATTCGGGATCCCGCAGACCTCCAAGCGCATCGACTTCATCCTTTCCGGCCTGTCGGAAGACGGAAACCCGAACCTGATCATCGTCGAACTGAAGCAGTGGTCGGACGCGGAACTGACCGGCAAGGACGGCATCATCTCGGCACGCCGCGGCGGCACCGGCGCGGCGAAGGAAGGTCCGCATCCCTGCTACCAGGCCTGGTCCTACGCCGCGCTCCTCGAGGGCTTCAACGAAGCGGTCTACCACGACGGTGTCGCGCTCAGCCCGTGCGCCTACCTGCACAACTACGATCGCGGCGACGACGTGATCGACAATGCTTTCTATGCGCCCTACATCGAGAAGGCGCCGCTGTTCCTGCGCGGGCCGGACGAGATCGCGCGGCTGCGGGCCTTCATCAAGCAGCACGTCCGCAAGGGCGACAGCGCCGAGCTGATCTTCCGCATCGAGAACGGGCGCATCAGGCCGTCGAAGATGCTGGCCGACAGCCTGTCCGGCATGCTCAAGGGAAACCGCGAGTTCGTGCTGGTCGACGACCAGAAGGTCGTGTTCGAATCCGCGATCGCCGCCGCCGTGAAAGCCACGCCGGAGCGCAAACAGGTCCTGATCGTCCGTGGCGGGCCCGGAACGGGCAAGTCCGTCGTCGCCGTGAACCTGCTGGCCGACCTGACGCGCCGCGGCCTGGTCACGAAGTACGTCTCCAAGAACGCCGCCCCGCGCACGGTCTATGCGGCGAAGCTCGCGGGCGAACTGCGCCGGACGGTGATCTCGAACCTGTTCACCGGCTCCGGCGCTTTTACCGAGACCGCCGCCAACGCCTTCGATGCCCTGATCGTCGACGAAGCCCATCGGCTCAACGAGAAGTCCGGCCTGTACGCGAATCTCGGCGACAACCAGGTCAGGGAAATCATCCAGGCGAGCAAGGCGACGATCTTCTTCGTCGACGACGACCAGGTAGTGACGCTCAACGACATCGGCCGGGCCGACGAACTCGAGCGATGGGCGAAGCAGCTTGGCGCCGAAGTGAACCACATGGAACTTTCGTCGCAATTCCGGTGCAACGGCTCCGACGGCTATCTCGCCTGGCTGGACAACACGCTGGGCATCCGCGAAACCGCCAACGCGACGCTCGATCCGGATGCCTTCGATTTCCGTGTCCTCGATTCCCCCGCCGAGCTGCACGCGCTCATCGAGGCCCGCAACACCAACAACAAGGCACGCGTGGTCGCCGGCTATTGCTGGGACTGGGTGAGCAAGCGGAATCCGGATGCATACGACATCGTGATGCCGGAGTTCGATTACCGGCGGCAATGGAACCTTGGCAGCGATGGCAGCCTCTGGATCATGGCGAAGGATTCGGTCGAGGAAGTGGGTTGCATCCATACCTGCCAGGGGCTGGAGCTGGATTACGTCGGGGTGATCGTCGGCCCGGACCTGGTCATGCGCGATGGACGGTTGGCCACCGACCCCAATGGGCGCTCGCGGATGGACCGATCCATCCGCGGCTGGAAGAAGCTCATGCAACAGGATCCGGAAGGCACCGCGGAACGGCTCGACCTGATCATCCGCAATACGTACAGGACGCTGATGACCCGCGGGATGAAGGGCTGCTACGTTTATTTCACCGACGAAGCCACGCGGCGCCTCTTCGTGGAAGCACTCACGCCTGCGTAATGGCTCTGGGCCAACCAGGACCAGAATCTGTCATGCAGAAATTTGATTTTTGTAGTCAACACGCAGGATGTTTAAAGTCGAACTATTGTTCTGGCGCGCGGTGCAATCTCGCCAAACTAAGGACGGGCTATGTTTAGCGGCTTTGTTCGCAGTTATCAGGATCTCGTAGCGTCCACGCCCTCTGTTCCATTCGTAACCCCCAGCGAGATGCGGGCCGACGCCATGCTCAGCCTGACCGCATCTCTTGTGAATTCGCTAGGAAAGGACGTGTTCGCTGTGAGGTGGCCGGAGCTACGGGTGCGTTGGGGCATCGAACACGACGAAGAACCAAATGCAAACGTTTGTTTGTCCGAAGATGGCCATGCACACATCGTAGTAACCACCGGCGCATGCAGACGCATTGCTCGGATAGGGGCTCTTGTCTCTACGGGAAAATGGCTGGAGGAAGTCCTATACCCACGGTTGTTCAGCGCGGCATTGCCGCCCCGCATCAGCGCTCAGAAGGTTGGCGAGATTACGCATTTGCTTGGTTTGGCCGCGCTTATCGGCCATGAGCTTGGTCATGTGCTAGATGGCTATTACATCCAAACTGCTAATAGCAAACGCATCGATGTACTTGTCGCAGAGGAGATATCGGCAGATGGCCACGCGATTCTCGCCGGTTTGGCCATCGTAGAGGCGTGGGCTACTGATCTGGACCATTCTGGGACGCATTCGAAAGACGACCTTCTTCGTCTTGGCGCCTGTCTTCTCGTTCTTGCCAATGCCGTCATCGACCACATCGAGTTCGGCGCCTCATGGCAGGCCTCGCCCGATCAAACACACCCCCCGGGGGTGCAACGACTTCTGGGGGCTTGCGTGCACGTGAACGACCACTTCATGAGCTTGCAGAGAGGATTCGGCATCACGGCCTTCATCACAGTCATCGCTGCGCTTGCCGATGTCGGAATTTACAACGGTCCTACAGACGATGAAGCCTTGGCGCAGCTCGTCAAAGATTACGACGCCGAGGTCATTGAAATTCAATTTAGGGCTCTACAGGAAACGCTTAAGGCGCGGCAGGAATTCTGAATCGCGCCAAATGGGGTGAACCGCTCAAAGTTCACTCGAAACCCTGTTCGGTGGACCCGGACGTCATCGGCCGCTGTCGGACAAAGGTTGCTTGGTCCTGGGGCTTTGTTCCGACACTCGGCTTTTCGGTCTCGTACGGACCTGTACTTGGTGGGCCCACCAGGACTCGAACCTGGAACCAAGGGATTCGCTCTACCCGGGGGTTTCCCCCCGGAGCGGACTATCTCTCCACCCTCGCCGCGTCTTTGGCGCGCGTCGGTCGGGTGCGGGACGCTCTAGCCTGTCATCAAGGGCACTGCAGCCCCCAGGTAGTCTCTGCACCTTCCGGCGGTGTACCGCCGGCTTGGCTCAGGATTGCCGCCGTCCGGCCGGTGCTTTTGGCGAAGCGCGCGACCGCCGCTGCGGTTTCCCTGAATTCATCCCGATTCCATCCGCGGATTACGCCGCGGCGGCACCTTTCGATGAGTCCCCTGCTCTAACCAATTGAGCTATAGGCCCGTTGCGAGGCGATTATGCCGCAGCCTCGCCGGCCCGGGGGCCGGTGCCTACAATCGGCGCCGTTGCCATTTGCCGGGTGGATCCATGAAGAAGATCGACGTCGCAAGCCTGCCGGTCCAGGCCGGCAGCGGCTATCCGCCGCCGCTCGACCAACCCTGCGCCGCGCGCCGGCGCACGCGCCTCGGCGACGCCGCCGGGCTGACCCAGTTCGGCGTCAACCTGCTGCGGTTGCCGCCCGGCGCCTGGTCGAGCCAGCGGCACTGGCATTCGGCCGAGGACGAGTTCACCTACGTGCTCGAGGGCGAGGTCGTGCTGGTCACCGACGACGGCGAGGAAGTGCTGCGCGCCGGCGATTGCGCTGGCTTCCGCGCCGGCGACGCGAACGGGCACCACTTCCAGAACCGCTCGACCGCGGACGTCGTGCTGCTGGACATCGGCAGCCGGCGTCCCGAAGCGGATGCCGTCGACTACCCCGGCATCGACCTGGTGCTGGCCGCGGGCGATCGCGCCTACCGGCATCGCGACGGTTCGCCGTACTGATCGACGCATGGAACTGCACGGCAGCTGCCACTGCGGGAACCTCCGCTACACGCTCGTCTGGCCGGGCGAGGCCGACGCCATTCCCACTCGCGCCTGCACCTGCAGCTTCTGCGCCCGGCACGGCGCCGTGTGGACCGCCCATCCGGATGCTGCGCTGGCGATCGAAGCGGCGGACTCCGCGGCGCTCTCGCGCTACGCTTTCGAGACGAAGACCGCGGAGTTCCTCGTGTGCGCGCGTTGCGGCGGCGTGCCCGTATGCACGAGCCGCATCGACGGCCGCGACTACGCGGTGGTGAACGCCAACACCTTCGACGACCCGTCGATCCCGGTCGAAACGGCGCCGGCGTCCTTCGACGGCGAAGGCGCCGGCGCGCGACTGGAACGGCGGAGCCGGCGCTGGATCGCAACGGTGCGCTTCGCGGCCTAGTCGCCGCCGGCCTTGGCCTCCGCCAGCGCGCGGCCCTTGCGCGTGGCCGGGTAGTAATGGACGGTGCCGGAATCCCTGTCGCCGCCCTGGCCCCGATCCCAGGCGTTCGCGATCGACCCGTCCGGCTGCATGAGGATGCGGTTGGTGTTGCCGTCCTGGGTCAGCGCCGTCGCGCCGTCGGGATCGACGCGGCCGGCGCCGAGGACGACACCGAGCTCGTTCTCCATCCGGATGCCGCCGCGGGGATCGAGTTCGAGCCGGCCGTTGTAGTGCCGCATGCCTCCGGCGCGGCCCCAATAGCTGCGCAGCGAAACGCCGGGAACCACCCATTCGTAACCGAAGACGAAATCGGCGCCATGCCGGGGCGCATCGGCGTCGTACTCGAAATACGGCGTGCCTGCCATCAGCGCGACGTCGCCCCAGGTCTTGCGCCACTCGCATGCCCCGCCGCCTTGCGCGGCCTTCGGGTCGCAACGCGCGGGCGGGCGCGTTTCGGCCGCGGGCGCGGGCCCGGCCGCAAGCAGCAGGCACGCCGCCAGCAGCATCGCCAGGTTGCGTTCCGCGGACGACATCCGTTCCATGCCACGCTCCTGCACGGCCCGTCGTCGCCGGGCCGGCGGAGTGAGTGTATGCCCGAACGGCCGGTACGCCGCGACGCGGGGGCTACCAGGCCGTCATGGCGTAGGGGCGATCGCCGCCGGCGCCCCACGTCTTGTTCGGCTCGGCCGCCATCGTGAAGCGCAGCTCGCCGCCGCCCATGATCTCGGCGTGGCGCAGGAACGCGCGGTCCAGCGGCTTCCCGTCCAAGGTCGCCGACGCGATGTACCCGTGCGCATCGTCCAGCCCTTCCGCGATGATCGTGAACGCGCGGCCGTTCGGCAGCCGCAGCGTCGCGCGCGGCACGAACGGCCGCCCGATGATGTACTCGTTGCTGCCCGGCGCGACGGGATAGAAGCCGAGCGAAGTGAACACGTACCACGCCGACATCTGCCCGAGGTCGTCGTTGCCGGCGAGGCCGTCGGGCGTGGGCTTGTACTGCGTGTCCATGATCTGCTTCAGCCGCGCCTGGGTGCGCCAGGGCTGGCCGGCGTACGCGTAGAGGTAGGCGACGTGGTGGCTGGGCTCGTTGCCGTGCGCGTACCAGCCGATCAGGCCGGTGATGTCTTCCATGTGCGCGAAGATCTTCGGGTCGACCTTCGCGTCGAACACGGCGTCGAGGCGCGCGAGCAGCTGGTCCGTTCCGCCGTGCGCCTCGGCGAGGCCGGCGACGTCCTGCGGCACGTACCAGGAATACTGCCAGGCGTTGCCCTCGGTGTAGTCGGTGCCGTAGCCGCTGGCGTCCGGGTCGAACGGGGTGCGGAAGCTGCCGTCGCGCTTGCGGGCGCGCATGAAGCCGGTGTCCGGATCGAACGCGTGCTTCCAGTTGGCGGCGCGCTTCTCGAACCGCGCGGCGACGTCGCCGTCGCCCAGCTTCCGCGCCGTGCGCGCGATGGCCCAGTCGTCGAACGCGTATTCCAGCGTCTTCGACGCGGCCTCGTCCTCCTCGTCGATCGGGACGTAGCCGAGTTCCATGTACTGCTTCAGGCCGTCGTAGGGGCCGTAGGTCGCGCTCGCGACCATCGCGGCCAGCGCTTCCTTCGCATCGAAGCCGCCGATGCCCTTCATGTACGCGTCGGCGATCACCGGCACCGCGTGGTAGCCGATCATGCACCACGTCTCCAGGCCGTGGAACGCCCATACCGGCAGCACGCCGTACGGGCTTTCGCGGCGCGAGGCGAGCAGCGAATTGACGATGTCGCTGGTGCGCTGCTCGGGCTGCAGGATCGTCAGCAGCGGATGCAGCGCGCGATAGGTGTCCCACAGCGAGAACGTCGAATAATTCGTCCAGCCCTTCGCCTGGTGCACGGCGTTGTCGGGCCCGCGATAACGGCCGTCGGCATCCATGAACAGGCTCGGGCCCTGGAACGCGTGGTACAGCGCGGTGTAGAACGCCTTGCGCATCGGTTCGGGCGTGGCGTCGGCGAGATCGACCGCGCCTAGGGCCTTCGCCCACTTCGCGTGCGCCGCGGCGCGCAGTCCGTCGAAGTCCCAGCCGGGCGCTTCGGCATCGAGGTTGGCGATCGCGCCTTGCTCGCTGACCGGCGACAGCGCGACCTTCACCAGCAACGGCGACGACGCGCCAAGCGCGGCGCCGTCGCCGAAGTCGAACGTGGCGACGAGCTGGCGGCCTTCGATCTGCGCGCGCTCGGCCGGATCCTTGTAGCCCGGCGGCGGGAAGCCCTTGTACGGCACGTCGGTCTCGGTGTCGTTCAGGCCGTGGCCGGTCATCGGCTTCGAGAAACGCATCGCGAAGTACAGCTGCCGCCCCGGCGCCCAGCCGCGCGTTTCGCGGAAGCCGGTGACGGTGCCGTCGGGATGCACGCGGATGCGCGACCACGACACCTTGCCGGGGTAGTCGTACATCGAGGTGCGCAGGTCGAGCAGCACGTGCGCGGGCTTGCCCGCGGGGAACGCGTAACGGTGCATGCCGACGCGCTCGCCGGCGGTGAGTTCGGCGCGCACGCCGTAGTCGGCGAGCGTGACGGCGTAGTAGCCGGGCTCGGCGCGTTCGGTGTCGTGGCTGAAGCGCGAGGTGTAGCCGCTGCCGGGCTTGTCGGGATCGCCGCGCTCGAGCTTCGCATCGCCGCTGATCGGCATCAGCAGCACGTCGCCGAGGTCGGAATGGCCGGTGCCGGAGAAGTGCGTGTGCGAGAAGCCGACGATGGTGGTGTCGTCGTGGCGGTAGCCCGCGGCCCAGCCGTAACCCTTGTTGCGCGGCTGGATGCGCGTGTCGGGGCTGAGCTGCACCATGCCGAAGGGCACGACGGCGCCGGGGAAGGTGTGGCCTTCGCCGCCGGTGCCGATGAAGGGGTCGACCGCGGCGACCGCGCGTTCGTCGGCGGCATCGGGCCTGCCTGCTGCTGCGCCGCCCGCCGATCCGCTGCCCGCCGCGGCCGCGCCGCCCATCGCCGCGATCATCAGCAGTCCCGCGAAGGCGGCCGCGCCGCCCGGTGCCCTGGCCATGGTGTCGTCCCCACGAGAGTCTTTGGATCGGTCCAAAACGCGACCGTAGCATCGGCGGAGGCCGCGGGCATGCTGCGGCGCAAAATGCTTCGCGCTGGCTTTGGCGGCAGGATGCCCGGGCATTTGGATCGGTCCAAACCGCCGGAATCGCATGCCCGCCCGCCGCCCCACCGCCGCTGCCGACACCCGCGCCGCCCGTGCCGCGGGGGCCAGGCGCGTCACCCTGGCCGACATCGCCGCCGGCTGCGGCGTGTCGCGCTCGACGGTGTCGCTGGTGCTCGGCCGCAGTCCGCTGGTCCACGCGGACACGCGGGCGAAGGTGCAGGCCGAGCTCGAGCGCCAGGGCTACGTCTACCACCGCGGCGCGGCGAGCCTGCGCAGCCGCGCGTCCAACGCGGTTGCGCTGGTGATCAACGACCTGTCGAACCCGTTCTTTGCCGAGTTCGCCGGCGGCGTCGACGCGGCGCTCGCCGAGGCCGGTTACGTGATGCTGCTCGGCAGCAGCGGCGAATCGCCGGAGCGGCAGCAGGCGGTGCTCGCGTCGCTGGTCGAGCACGATCCGGCGGCGGTGATCCTGTCGCCGGCCGAGCACAGCGATCCGGCACGGCTGCATCGCCTGGTCGGCGCGCGCACGCCGGTGCTGGTGTTCAACCGCGCTCTCGACGAAGGCGGCGCCGCGGAACGCGACGGCGCCGGCGACGGCTGGGACTTCCTCGCGCTCGACAACCGCCGCGGCGCGCGCCTGGCGACGGAGCACCTGCTCGAACAGGGCCACCGCGCGATCGCGTTCTTCGGCGGCCACCGCGATTCGTCCTCGTGCGGCGAACGCCGCGCCGGCTACCGCGACGCGCTCGCGGCCGCGGGCATCGCGCCGGATCCCGCATGGCTCGTCGAGTGCGCGCCGACGCGCCTCGAAGCCGCGCGCCAGGCCGGCGCGCTGTTCGCGCGCGACCCCGCGCCGACCGCGGCGGTCTGCTACAACGACGCGGTCGCGCTCGGCCTGGTGAGCGGGCTCGCCGCGCGCGGCCGCCGGGCCGGCGTGGACTTAGCGCTCACCGGCTTCGACGATATCCCGGAAGCCTCGGTCTCGGCGCCACCGCTGACGACGATCGCGGTCGCGCCGCGCGAACGCGGCATGCAGGCCGCGCGCCTCGTGCTCGAACGCCTCGCCGAACGCGATGGCGACGCCGGACGCGCCACGCCGGCGCCGCGCACCATCGTCGCGGACGCACGCCTCGTCGTCCGCGCCAGCAGCCTCGTCGCCCCGCACGATCCGCATCCGCACGCCCACCCGCACGCCGCCAGGGGAACCGCCGCATGACCTCGCCCTCGATGCCTTCGCTGCCTTCGATGCCGTCGACACCGCAGGCGCCGTCGCGCCAGCTCTCCAATCCTTCCGCGCTCGCGGTGGTCAGCATCATCTTCTTCGTCTGGGGCGGCCTGACCAGCCTCAACGACGTGCTGATCCCGCACCTCAAGGCGGTCTTCGCGATGGACTACGCGCAGACCATGCTGATCCAGTTCACCTTCTTCGGCGCGTACTTCCTGATGTCGCTGCCGGCCGGCGCGGTGGTCTCGCGCATCGGCTACAAGGCGAGCATCGTCGCCGGCCTGCTGGTCGCGGCGGCCGGCGCGGTGCTGTTCTTCCCGGCGGCCGGCATGCCCTCGTATCCGCTGTTCCTGCTCGCGCTGTTCGTGCTGGCGAGCGGCATCACCCTGCTGCAGGTGGCGGCGAACCCGTACATCAGCCTGCTCGGCGACCCCGCGGGCGCGCACAGCCGCCTGAACCTGGCGCAGGCGCTGAACTCGCTCGGCACCACGCTCTTTCCGTTCGCGATCGGGCCGCTGATCCTGTCCGGCGCGGTGCTGGGCGCGGACCAGATCGCGGCGATGACCGACGCGGCGCGCGAGACCTACCGCCTCGCCCAGGCGCAGTCGGTGCAGGCGCCGTACCTGTGGCTGGCGGCCGGGCTGGTGGCGCTCGCGGTGTTCGTGGCGACGATGCGCATCCCGGCGCAGCGCGAGGCCACGGACGCCGGCGACGCGTCGCGCCACACCTTCGGCGAGGCGTTGCGCCATCGCCGCCTGCGCTGGGGCGTGATCGCGATCTTCGTCTACGTCGGCGCCGAGGTCTCGATCGGCAGTTTCCTGATCAACTACATCTCCGCGCCGGACACCGGCGGCCTGGATCCGGCGACCGCGAGCCGATACCTCGCGTACTACTGGGGCGGCGCGATGGTCGGCCGCTTCGTCGGTGCGGCGCTGCTGGTGCGCACCGACGCGCGCCGGCTGCTGGCGACGGCGGCCGCGGTCGCCGCGCTGCTGCTGGCGGTGACGATGGCGACGCACGGTCCGGTCGCGATGTGGAGCGTGCTCGCGATCGGCCTGTTCAACTCGGTGATGTTCCCGACCATCTTCACCACCGCGATCGAGCGCCTCGGCGCGCTGACCGGCCGCGCCTCGAGCCTGCTGATCATGGCGATCGTCGGCGGCGCGGTGATCCCGCTGCTGCAGGGCCTGCTCGCCGACCGCATCGGCATCCAGCACGCGTTCGTGCTGCCGATGGCCTGCTACGCGTACATCGCGTGGTACGGGCTGCGCGGCTCGCGCGCCCCGGACGCCGTGCATTGAACACGACAGGGCGCCACGGCGTGGCCTGCTTCGGCGAGGCGCTGATCGATTTCCTCGCCGATCCGCCAGGCGCGGACGACACGGTGCGCCGTTTCTCGCGCCATGCCGGGGGTGCGCCGGCCAACGTCGCGGTGGGGGTGGCCCGGCTCGGCGGCGACGCGCGCTTCGTCGGCATGCTGGGCGAGGACATGTTCGGCTGCTTCCTGCTCGGGCAGCTGCAGCGCCACGGCGTCGACACGTCGCAGGTGCGCTGGACCGCGGAGGCGCCGACCGCGCTCGCGTTCGTGTCGCTGGACGAGGACGGCGAGCGCAGCTTCAGTTTCTACCGGCCGCCGGCGGCGGACCTGCTGTTCCGCGCGCAGGATTTCGACCCGGCCGCGTTCGCGCCGCTCGCGGTGTTCCACTGCTGCTCGAACAGCCTCACCGAGCCGGGGATCGCCGAAGCGACGCTGCACGGGATGGCGCTCGCGGCCGATGCGGGCGCGCTGGCCAGCTTCGACCTCAACCTGCGGCCTGCGCTGTGGCCGCGCGGCGCCGACCCGCGTCCGGTCGCCTGGCGGGCGCTGGAGCGCGCGCAGCTCGTGAAGCTCAGCCGCGAGGAGCTGGAATGGCTGGCGCACGACGGCGACGAGGCGGCCGTGGTCGCGCGCCTGTTCGCGAACGCCGCGCGCGTGGTGCTGGTGACCGACGGCGGCGCGGGCCCGATCCGCTGGTGGACGCGCGCGCAGCGCGGCGAGGCGCCCACGTTCCGCGTGGACGCCGTCGACACCACCGCCGCCGGCGACGCCTTCGTCGCCGGACTGCTGCATCGCATCGCCGCGCTCGGCCTGGACGCGGACCAGCTGGCGATCGCATTCGACGACGTCGCCCTCCGCGCCGACCTGCTGCGCCACGCGGCCGCCTGCGGTGCGCTGGCCACCACCCGCTACGGCGCCTTCGCCGCCATGCCCACCCGCGCGGACGTCGCCGCGCTGCTCGCCGAGGCCGCATGACCGTGCCGCATCCACGCCTGCCCGCCACACCCGTTCCGGATTTCGCCGATCCCGCCGTCCTGCGCGCGCACGTCGCCGACACGATGGACTTCTACCATCCGCGCGCGATCGACCCCGCCGGCGGCTTCTTCCACTACTTCCGCGACGACGGCAGCGTCTACGACGCGCGCCACCGCCATCTCGTCAGCAGCACGCGCTTCGTCTACGACTACGCGATGGCCGCGCGCGAGTTCCCCGAAAGCCCGCTGGCGAACGAATATGTGTCGGCCGCGGAGCATGGCCTGCGCTACCTGCGCGATGCGCACCGCGACGCCGCCAGTGGCGCGTACGCCTGGACGCTGCGCGACGGCGAGCCGGAAGACCGCACGCGGCACGCCTACGGCATGGCCTTCGTGCTGCTGGCGTATGCGAGCGCGCGCAAGGCCGGCATCGACGGCGGCGCCTTCGCGACATCCGCATGGATGGACGAAACCCGCGACCTGCTCGAAGCCCGCTTCTGGGACGCCGACGCCGGCCTGTACCGCGACGAGGCCGACGAACACTGGCGGTTTTCCGGCTATCGCGGCCAGAACGCGAACATGCACCTGTGCGAGGCGCACCTGGCTGCGTACGAAGCCAGCGGCGACGCACACTGGCTGGAGCGCGCGCTGCTGCTCGCCGACCACATGACGCGGCGACAGGCCGCGCTCGCCGGCGGCCTGGTGTGGGAGCACTACGACGCCGGCTGGAACATCGACTGGGACTACAACCGCAGCGATCCGAAGCACCTGTTCCGGCCCTGGGGCTTCCAGCCGGGACACCAGGTCGAATGGGCGAAGCTGCTGCTCACGCTGCGCACCCACCTGGGCGCGCGCGGCGGCGTGGCGCCCGACTGGCTGCTGCCGACCGCGCGCAAGCTGTTCGACACCGCGCTGCGCCACGCGTGGGACGCCGAATTCGGCGGCATCGTCTACGGATTCGCGCCGGACGGCGCGTTCTGCGACGACGACAAGTACTTCTGGGTGCAGGCCGAGGCCATCGCCGCCGCGTGGCGGCTGCACGAGGCCACCGGCGACGGCGCGTACCGCGACTGGTACGACCGCCTCTGGGGCTACGCGTGGGCGCACTTCGTCGACCACCGTCACGGCGCGTGGTATCGCATCCTCGACCGCCGCAACGCAAAGTATGGCGACGAGAAGAGCCCCGCCGGCAAGACCGACTACCACACCATGGGCGCGTGCCACGACGTGCTGGCCGTGATGCGCGCCGGCCACGCGAACGGAACGAACGGAGCGAAACGATGAATCGACGCCTGCGCCATTTCCTCGCCGCGACGTCGCTCGGCCTGCTGGCGGGCTGCGCGTCGCTGCCGGCCGGCACCGCCGGGCCCGCGGCCGACGCCGACGCCGGCGCCGCGACCGGGACGTCCGCGCCGGCGCCGCCGCCGACCGTGCCGTCCGCGCCCGACGCGGCGATGGCCGAACGCGTCAAGGCCGCCTTCCTGCATGGCTGGAACGGCTACAAGCAGTATGCGTGGGGCCACGACGTGCTGATGCCGCTCAGCAGGCAGCCGCACGACTGGTACGGCCAGTCGCTGCTGATGACGCCCGTCGATGCGCTCGACACGATGCTGGTGATGGGCCTGGACAGGGAAGCCGACGAGGCCCGCGAACTGATCGACACGCAGCTCTCCTTCGACCGCGACGTCGACGTCAAGCACTTCGAGATCGTGATCCGCCTGCTCGGCGGCCTGCTCTCGTCCTACCAGATGACGCACGACCCGAAGCTGCTCGCGCTCGCCGACGACCTCGGCACGCGCCTGCTGCCCGCCTTCGATTCGCCGACCGGCCTGCCCTACGTCTACGTCAACCTGCGCACCGGCAAGGCGCACGGCACCGACACCAATCCCGCGGAGGCCGGCACGCTGCTGCTCGAATACGGCACGCTGTCGCGCCTCACCGGCAAGCCCGTGTACTACGAGAAGGCCAAGCGCGCCCTGGTCGAGACCTTCGATCGCCGCTCGAAGATCGGCCTGGTCGGCGAGCGCTTCGACGCCGACACCGGCAAGTGGACGAGCACCAGCAGCCACATCGGCGCGCGCATCGATTCCTATTACGAATATCTGTGGAAATGCTGGCTGCTGTTCGGCGACCGCGACTGCCTGCGCATGTGGCAGGACAGCATCGCCGCCGCCAACCATTACCTGCCGGAAGAAGTCGACGGCAGGCTCTGGTACGGCCAGGTCGACATGGACACCGGCGCGCGCACCGGCCACGAGTACGGCGCGCTCGACGCCTTCATGCCCGGGCTGCTGGCGTACTCCGGCGACGTGGCGCGCGGCGCTCGGCTCGAGGACTCGTCGTTCGCGATGTGGCAGGTCCACGGCATCGAACCCGAGGCCTGGGATTACCGCAAGGGCGAGGTCACCGCGGCCGGTTACCCGCTGCGCCCGGAGATCGTCGAATCGGCGTGGTACCTGTACCGCGCGACCGGCGACGCGAAGTGGCGCGACATGGGCCGCACGATGTTCGGCGACTTCGTGCGCTACACCCGCACCGACGCCGGCTACGCCGCGCTGAAGAGCGTCGTGACCAAGGAACAGGCGGACGACATGGAAAGCTTCGTGCTCGCCGAAACCTTCAAGTACTACTACCTGCTGTTCGCCGGCTCCGGCGCGCTCGGCCCCGGCACGGTGGTGTTCAACACCGAAGCCCACCCGCTGCGACCCGTCGCGCCCGCGGGCGGCGCCGCGCGCTGACCCGCGCACCGCACCGCCCTGCCAACGAAAAACGCCGGCCAGTGGCCGGCGTTTCGTTTTCCGTTTCCATTTCCGCTTCCGTCGCGGGCCGCGACGATCGCGTCAGTCGATGTCGAGGAACGACCGCAGCTGCTCCGACCGCGACGGATGCCGCAGCTTGCGCAGCGCCTTCGCCTCGATCTGGCGGATGCGCTCGCGGGTGACGTCGAACTGCTTGCCGACCTCTTCCAGCGTGTGGTCGGTGTTCATGTCGATGCCGAAGCGCATGCGCAGCACCTTCGCCTCCCTCGGGGTCAGGCCCGCGAGCACGTCGCGCACCGTCTCCATGAGGTTGGTGTTGGTCGTGGCCTCGATCGGGGACTCCACGTTGGTGTCCTCGATGAAGTCGCCCAGGTGCGAGTCCTCGTCGTCGCCGATCGGGGTCTCCATGGAGATCGGTTCCTTCGCGATCTTCATGACCTTGCGGATCTTGTCCTCGGGCATGTCCATTTCCTTGGCCAGCTCCTCCGGCGTGGCCTCGCGGCCGAACTGCTGGAGCATCTGGCGGGAAATGCGGTTGAGCTTGTTGATCGTCTCGATCATGTGCACCGGGATGCGGATGGTGCGCGCCTGGTCGGCGATCGAGCGGGTGATCGCCTGGCGGATCCACCAGGTGGCGTA
>JBQCJF010000070.1:0-11280 GCA_051953015.1 Luteimonas sp. | reverse complement strand
GCGGCGCCGGCGCGTCGAGCGGCGCGGCGTCGCCGGCGGCCAGCTCGGTGTGCGGGCGCGTGGCCAGCCAGACCGGGATCGCGATCGCGATGGTCATGACGATGTAGACCGCGCGGCGCGCCGCGTGTTCGGCGAAGCGCTGCAGCGGCGAGGTGTAGGTGCGCGGGGTCAGCACCGGCGGCACGACCACCGAGACGCCGGCGGCATCCTCGACGGGCGCGGCATCGATGCCCAGCAGGCGCGCGTAGCTGCGCAGCTGGCCGCGCACGAAGACCGGCGCCCCCAGCCTGGCCCAGTCCTCCGCTTCCAGCGATTCGACCACGCGCAGCGGCATCTTCAGCCGCGAGGAGACATCCGCCAGGCTCAGGCCCGCGGCTTCGCGCGCCTCCCGCAGGCGGCGTCCCACGCCCTCGTGTCCCGCATGCAAGTGCGGTTCGTGTTCGTTCGCGATCATTGCTGACTCTCACCCCCCCGGGGAGCCTGCTGCGAGAGAGGGAACTCGTCCCTCATCCTTTGAACATAACGGGCCGACGCGGCCGCGTCGCCGAGTTTCTGCTCGATTTGTGACGCCAGTTGCAGGACTTCGGGCGTCGCCACGGCGGCGGCGAGCCTGCGTTCGGAAAAGGCGCGCGCCTGCAGGTAGTCGCCGGCGGCGTACTCGACGCGCGCCATCCCGGCGAGCGCGGTCGGCTCGGCGGGATCCAGGTCGAGCGCCTGGCGCAGGTCGCGTTCGGCGCGCGCGGGCTGGCCTGCGCGCAGCGCGCAGTTGCCGGCGTTCGCGAGCGCCCCCGCGCGCGTCGGATAGGCGGGATCCGACAGGGCGCGGTCGAACAGCGGCAGGGAATCGGCCGGACGCCCCGCCCCGCACAGCCAGACGCCGGAGTTGTTGAGGGCGATGCCCGAGGCCGGCGCGAGCTTCGCGGCCGCCGCGTAGTGCTCGCCGGCTTCCTTCGAACGACCCTGGCGTTCCGCCACCAGGGCGAGGACGGTGTGCGCGTCGGCCTGCGATCGGTCGCCGTCCAGGGCCTGCTGCGCCAGCTGCGCGGCCTGGGCCAAGTCGCCGGCCTGCAGCGCGTGCGCCGCGGCGGTGGCGCGCTCGCGCGCGAGCAGGCGCTGCACCTCGTGCGGGTCCTCGCGCACGTCGAAGTCCGGCGTCACCTGGGTGTAGCTGTCGCGATCCGGGTTGGCCTTGACGAACGTCAGCCGCGAGCAGCCGGCGAGCGCGACGGACGCGGCGAGCATCGCGAGGGCGGCGTCACGCGGCCGCATCGCGCCCTCCCGCCTGCAGGCTGCGCTTGAACTCGGCCTGGCGCCGCGTGCGGTCCATGACCTGGCCCTTGAGCTGGCCGCAGGCCGCGTCGATGTCGTCGCCGCGGGTGCGGCGCACCGGCGCGATCATGCCGGCGTTGTTGAGCTGCTTCTGGAACGCGCGGATCGCGTCGTCGCCCGGGCGCTCGAAGCGCGTGCCGGGGAACGGGTTGAACGGGATCAGGTTGACCTTGGCCGCATCCTTCATCTGCACCCGGCGGTCGAACTCGCGCATCAGCGCGACCAGCGCGCGCGCATGCTCGGGCTGGTCGTTGACGCCCTTCATGAGGGTGTATTCGAAGGTGACGGACTCGCCCTTCTTGCGCAGCGCGTAGCGCACGCAGGCGTCCATCAGCTCGGCGATGGGGTACTTCCGGTTGAGCGGCACGAGCGTGTCGCGCAGCTCGTCGAACGGCGCATGCAGCGACACCGCCAGCGACACGTCGCTCTCGGCGGCGAGCCGGTCGATCATGGGAACCATCCCGGCGGTCGACAGGGTCACGCGCTTGTTGGCCAGGCCGTAGCCCAGGTCGTCGCGCATGATGCTCATGGCGCGCACGACGTTGTCGAAATTGGCGAGCGGCTCGCCCATGCCCATCATCACCACGTTGGTGAGGCGGCGTTGCTGGTGCGGCACGTTGCCCAGGTGGCGCGCCGCCACCCACACCTGGCCGATGACCTCGGCGGTGGACAGGTTGCGGTTGAAGCCCTGCGTCGCGGTCGAGCAGAACGTGCAGTTGAGCGCGCAGCCCACCTGCGACGACACGCACAGCGTGCCGCGCCCCTTGTCGGGGATGTAGACCGTCTCGATCGCGTTCTTCGGATCCATGCCGAGCAGCCACTTGTGGGTGCCGTCGGTGGACGCCTTGTCGAACATGGCCGTGGGCGCATGCACGACCGCGCGTTCCTCGAGCTTGGCGCGCAGCGCCTTGCCGAGGTCGGTCATGTCGTTGAAGTCGGTGGCGTAGCGGTGATGGATCCACTTCATCACCTGGTGGGCGCGGAACTTCTTCTCGCCCAGCCCTTCCTCGAAGAACCGCTCCAGTCCGGCGCGGTCGAGGTCGAAGATGTTGGTGCGGCCGTCCGCGGCCTTCGCCGCGGACGACGCATTTGCAGCCGGCGCGGCGGGCGCGCGCGACGCGGCCGTGCCCGGCGCCGCGGTTGCGGCGTCGGGGACGACTTCGATCGCGATGTCGCGCGTCCGGTCCATCGTCGGGATCAGCGCGCGTAGACGTCGGTCGCCGGGAAGAAGTACGCGATCTCGATCGCGGCGTTCTCCAGCGAGTCCGAACCGTGCACGGCGTTGGCGTCGATCGAGTCGGCGAAGTCGGCGCGGATGGTGCCGGCCGCGGCGTCCTTCGGATTGGTGGCGCCCATCAGCTCGCGGTTCTTCAGCACCGCGCCCTCGCCCTCGAGGACCTGGATCATCACCGGGCCCGAGCTCATGAACTCGACCAGCGCGGCGAAGAACGGACGCTCGCGGTGCACGGCGTAGAAGCCCTCGGCTTCCTGCTTCGAGAGGTGCTTCATCTTCGCGGCGACGACCTTCAGGCCGTTCTTCTCGAAACGCGAATAGATTTCGCCGATGACGTTCTTGGCGACGGCATCGGGCTTGACGATCGACAGGGTGCGCTCCAGCGCCATTGGAAAACTCTCCGGATAGGCGGGCGGCGGAAACCCCATCCCCGATGAGGTCGCGCGCCCGAGGATAACAGAAAAACCCGCGTGGGGACGCGGGTTTAGCCGACATGGCTACGGTAATTCTATCGCATTCGGGCGCAAGCCGCGGGGTGCAGGTGCACGGCGTTCGGCGGCCGGACAGGACGCGTTGACGCCCCGCGCCGGCGGGGCTAGCATCAAACAATCGTTTGATTCATGGCCGAGGCACGACCCGTGGCGACCACCGCCTTCTCCACCAAGGACCGCATCCTCGGCGCCGCCGAGGAACTCTTCGCCCAGCACGGCTTCGCCGGCACCTCCCTGCGCCAGGTGACCAGCCGGGCCGACGTCAACATCGCGGCCGTCAACTACCACTTCGGCAGCAAGGAAAACCTCGTCAACGAGGTCTTCCGCCGGCGAATGGACGAGATGAGCGCCCAGCGCATCGCCCGCCTCGAGGCCGCGATGGCCGATGGCGCCTGCGACCTCGAGGCGGTGCTGGCCGCCTTCGTCGAACCGGCCCTGGCGATGGCCCAGGACCGCCACGGCGGCGGCGCCTTCATCCGCGTCATCGCCCGCGCCTACGCCGAGAAGAACGACAGCCTGCGCAAGTTCCTGTCCGACCAGTACGGCCACGTGCCGCGCGCCTTCGCCCGGGCGATCGCCCGCTGCCTGCCGGAGCTGCCGAAGGACCAGCTGTACTGGCGCCTGGACTTCCTGTCGGGGGCGCTGACCTACGCGATGGCCGATTTCGGAATGATCAAGCGCCCCTCCGGCGTCGGCGAGTCCGCCCACCGCGAGCGGGCCGCGCGCGAGCTGATCCGCTTCGCGGTCGCCGGCTTCACCTCCTGACCCACAGAAGCAAATTTGGCCACGGATCACACAGATGAACACGGATAAAAGCGGATGAGGCTTTGGGAGCGGGTTCGCGGAAGAGTGGGGGTTCGCGAGAAGCCACTCACTCTTTGGTTTTTATCCGCGCTTATCCGTGTTCATCCGTGTGATCTGTGGCAAAAATGCTTTTAATTTAGCGAGATACGAGACATGTCTGAGAAACTGGTTGTCCGGCGGGCAGCGGTCCTCGGTGCCGGCGTGATGGGGGCCCAGATCGCCGCGCACCTCACGAACGCGGGCGTGGACACGGTGCTGTTCGACCTCGCCGCGAAGGACGGCGCACCTGACGGGGTGGTGCTGAAGGCGATCGCGCACCTGGGCAAGCTCTCGCCGGCGCCGCTGGCCTCGAAGGCGCTGGCCGGCGCGATCGTGCCCGCGAACTACGAAACGGGCCTGTCCCTGCTCGAGGGCTGCGACCTCGTGATCGAGGCGATCGCCGAGCGGATGGACTGGAAGCAGGACCTGTACAGGCGCATCGCCCCGCACGTGCCGGCGCACGCGGTGCTGGCCAGCAACACCTCGGGCCTGGGCATCAACGCGCTGGCCGAAGTCCTGCCGGAGGAAATGCGGCACCGCTTCTGCGGCGTGCACTTCTTCAACCCGCCCCGCTACATGCACCTGGCCGAGCTGATCCCGGCGCGCACCACCGATGCGGCGCTGCTGGATGCGCTCGAGGCCTTCCTCACCACGACGCTGGGCAAGGGCGTGGTCCGCGCCAAGGACACGCCGAACTTCATCGGCAACCGCATCGGCGTGTTCTCGATCCTGGCGACGATGCACCACACCGCCGCGTTCGGGCTCGGCTTCGACACCGTCGACGCGCTGACCGGCCCGGCGATCGGCCGGCCGAAGTCGGCGACCTACCGCACCGCCGACGTCGTCGGCCTGGACACGATGGCGCACGTGATCGGCACGATGGCCGACACCCTGCCCGACGACCCGTGGCACCGTCATTTCGTCGCGCCGGCCTGGCTCAAGGCGCTCGTCGACAAGGGCGCGCTCGGCCAGAAGACCGGCGCGGGCATCTACGCCAAGCGCGGCAAGGACATCCTCGTGCTCGACCTCGAGGCGAAGGATTACCGTCCGAGCGTCGCCGACGTCGCGCCCGAAGTGGCCGCGATGCTCAGGGAAAAGGACCCGGCGAAGAAGTTCGCCGCGCTGCGCGCCAGCGAACACCCGCAGGCGCGGTTCCTGTGGGCGGTGTTCCGCGACCTGTTCCACTACAGCGCGTTCCACCTCGCCGACATCGCCGAGACTGCCCGCGACGTCGACCTCGCGATCCGCTGGGGCTACGGCTGGTCGCTCGGTCCGTTCGAGACCTGGCAGGCCGCGGGATGGAAGCAGGTGGCCGAATGGATCGCCGACGACATCGTCGCCGGCAAGGCGATGGCCGATGCGCCGCTGCCCGACTGGGTGTTCGACGGCCGCGACGGCGTGCACGGCGCCGAAGGCAGCTACAGCCCGGGCCGGAACGCGAAGCTGCCGCGCTCGTCCCTGCCCGTCTACCGGCGCCAGCGCTTCCCCGACCCGGTGCTGGGCGAGCGCGCCGACCCGGGCGAGACCGTGTTCGAGAACGACGGCCTGCGCGCGTGGCACGACGGCGACGGCGTGCTCGTCGCCTCGTTCCGCACCAAGATGCACACCGTCGACGACCAGGTGATGGCCGGCCTGCAGCAGGCCATCGCCGTCGCCGAGAACGACTTCCGCGCCATGGTCGTGTGGCAGCCGAACGAACCGTTCTCCGCCGGGGCGAACCTCGCCGGCGCGATCGGCCTGCTCAAGGCCGGCGACGTGGCCGGCTTCGAGGCGATGGTCGCGAACTTCCAGGCCACCAGCCAGCGCATCAAGTACGCGCAGGTGCCGGTGGTCGCGGCGGTGCGCGGGCTCGCGCTCGGCGGCGGCTGCGAGTTCCAGATGCACGCGGCGCGCACCGTCGCGCACCTGGAGAGCTACATCGGCCTGGTCGAGGCCGGCGTCGGCCTGCTGCCGGCCGGCGGCGGCCTGAAGGAACTTGCCGTGCGCGCGTCGCAGGCGGCGGGCGCCGACGGCGACGTGTTCGCGCAGCTGAAGAAGGTCTTCGAGACCGTGGCGATGGCCAAGGCCTCGACCTCGGCCATCGAGGCGAAGGAGCTCGGCCTGCTGCGCGACGGCGACGTGGTCTCGTTCCACCCGCAGGAGCTGCTGCACATCGCGCGCGGCCAGGCGCTGGCGCTCGCCGATCGCGGCTACCGGCCGCCGCTGCCGGCGCGGCGCGTGCGCGTGGCCGGCGACGTCGGCATCGCGACCTTCCGCATGCTGCTGGTGAACATGCTCGAGGGCCGCTTCATCAGCGAATACGACGCCGAGATCGCCACCCGCATCGCCACCGTGCTGTGCGGCGGCGAGATCGACCGCAACGCGATCGTCGACGAGGACTGGCTGCTGCGCCTGGAGCGCGAGCACTTCGTCGCGCTCGCGCGGCAGGACAAGACCCAGGCCCGCATCGAACACATGCTCAAGACCGGCAAGCCCCTGCGCAACTGACGGCCGACGCACGCAACAGGACACCCACATGAGCCATTCCGCCCCAGGCAAGCAAGTCCAGGACGCCTACATCGTCGCCGCCACCCGCACCCCGGTGGGCAAGGCGCCGCGCGGCGTCTTCCACAACACCCGGCCCGACGACATGCTCGCGCACGTGCTGCGCAGCGTGGTCGCGCAGGCACCGAGCATCGATCCGTCGCGCATCGAGGACGCGATCATCGGCTGCGCCATGCCCGAGGGCGAGCAAGGCATGAACGTGGCGCGCATCGGCGTGCTGCTGTCGGGCCTGCCGAATACGATCGCGGCGCAGACCATCAACCGCTTCTGCTCCTCCGGCCTGCAGGCCGTGGCGCTCGCGGCGGACCAGGTGCGGCTGGGCAACGCCGACCTCGTGCTCGCCGGCGGCACCGAGTCGATGTCGATGGTGCCGATGATGGGCAACAAGGTCGCGCTGTCGCCGGCCGTGTTCCGCGACGAGCACGTCGCCATCGCCTACGGCATGGGCATCACCGCCGAGAAGGTCGCCGAGGAATGGCACGTCTCGCGAGAGGACCAGGACGCGTTCGCGCTCGCCTCGCACCAGAAGGCGCTGGCCGCGATCAACGCCGGCGAATTCCGCGACGAGATCTCGCCGCTCGAGGTCGTCGCCCGCCTGCCCGACCTGGCCGGCAACACGGTCCGGCTGAAGAAGACGCTGGTCGATACCGACGAAGGCCCGCGCCCGGACACCTCGCTCGAAGGCCTGGCGAAGCTGCGCCCGGTGTTCCGCAACGGCCAGTTCGGCGGCACCGTCACCGCCGGCAATTCCTCGCAGATGAGCGACGGCGCCGCCGCCGTGCTGGTCGCCTCGGAGCAGGCGATCAAGGACTACGGCCTCACCCCGCTCGCGCGCTTCGTCAGCTTCTCCGTCGCCGGCGTACGCCCCGAAGTGATGGGCATCGGCCCGATCGCGGCGATCCCGAAGGCGCTGAAGCAGGCCGGGCTGACGAAGGACCAGCTCGACTGGATCGAGCTCAACGAGGCCTTCGCCGCGCAGGCGCTGGCCGTGATCCGCGATTCCGGGCTCGATCCGTCGAAGGTCAATCCGCTCGGCGGCGCGATCGCGCTCGGCCACCCGCTCGGCGCGACCGGCGCGGTGCGCACGGCGACGATCGTCCACGGCATGCGCCGCCGCGGGCAGAAGTACGGCCTGGTGACGATGTGCATCGGCACCGGCATGGGCGCCGCGGGCGTCTTCGAGGCCCTCTGAGCCCGCGCGGGCGTCAGTCCAGGTCGACGACGCCCATCTCGCCGAGGACGCGCTGCATGGTCTCGCGCGCGGCGTCGCTGATCGTCTCGTGGTCGAGCGCGTAGCGGATCGTCGCCTCGATCAGGCCGATGTGGGTGCCGCAGTCGAAGCGGGTGCCCTGGAAGCGGTAGGCCAGCACCGGCTCCTCGCGCAGCAGCGCGGAGATTGCGTCGGTGAGCTGGATCTCGCCGCCCGCGCCCGGCGTCGTCGCCTCGAGCAGGTCGAAGATGCGCGGCGACAGCACGTAGCGGCCGACGACGGCGAGCGTCGACGGCGCATCCGCGGGCTTCGGCTTCTCGACCATCGCGGTGATCCGGCCCGCGCGCCCGTCGAAGGCGTCCGTCGCGGCGATGCCGTAGCTGCCGGTCTTCTCGCGCGGCACGTCCTGGGTCGCGATGACGCTGGCGCCCGCGGCTTCGGCCGCGTCGGCCATCTGCTTCAGCGCGCCCGGGCCGCGGTTCCAGATCAGGTCGTCGGGCAGCAGCACCGCGAACGGCTCGTCGCCGATCACCGGCCTGGCGCACAGCACCGCATGCCCCAGCCCCAGCGCCTCGGCCTGGGTGACGAACACGGCGCGCACGCCCGGCGGCAGCACGTTGCGCACGAGCTCGAGCTGCTCGGCCTTGCCGGCGCGCTCGAGCTTCTGCTCCAGCTCGTAGGCCTTGTCGAAGTAGTCCGCGACCGCGTGCTTGTAGCGGTTGGTGACGAACACGAGCGTGTCGCAGCCGGCCTCGATCGCCTCGTCCACCGCGTACTGGATCAGCGGCCTGTCGACGATCGGCAGCATTTCCTTCGGCACCGTCTTGGTCGCCGGGAGGAATCGCGTGCCGAGTCCTGCGACGGGAAACACGGCCTGGCGGATGCCCCGCCGGCGCGTCCCTGCATCATTCACTTCATGGCTTCCTTCCGGCGCGCGCCGGGAACGGGAGGATCGCGCCGGTCGCGTCGCGGCTTGCGGCGGCCTCGCTGTCGTGCGGGTCGAACTCGGGCACCGCCTCGCGCAGCAGCAGCGCGAGTTCCTCGACGTCGTAGCGGTCCACCGCGGCGCGCATGCGCGGGCCGATCGCGAGGACCCGGTCGAGCATGATCGCGCGCGCCTCGGCCTGCAGGATCTTGGGATGGCCGGTCGGGCGGTAGCGCTCGTCGGCGTGGAACAGGGTCTCGTGCAGCTTCTCGCCGCGGCGCAGGCCGGTGTAGACGATCGCGATGTCGCGCTCGGGCTGCTTGCCGGCCAGCCGGATCATCTGCTCGGCGAGCAGCTTGATCGCCACCGGCTCGCCCATGTCGAGGGTGTAGATCGCGTGCGGCGAGCCCATCGCCGCCGCCTGCAGGATCAGCTGGCAGGCTTCCGGGAGGGTCATGACGTAGCGCGTCACCTCGGGATCGGTGACGGTGACCGGGCCGCCGCGGCGGATCTGCTCGCGGAACAGCGGCACCACGCTGCCGGCCGAATCGAGCACGTTGCCGAAGCGCACCGTCACCGAACGCGTGGCGCTGCCGTCGAGCGCCTGCGCCTGGCACACCTTCTCGGCGAGGCGCTTGGTGGCGCCGAGCACGTTGACCGGGTCGACCGCCTTGTCGGTGGAGATCAGGACCAGGCTCGACACGCCGGCGCGATGGCTTTCGGCGGCGACCGTCTCGGTGGCCAGGACGTTGTTGCGGATCGCTTCGCGCAGCTGGGTCTCGAGCAGCGGCACCTGCTTGTAGGCCGCGGCGTGGAACACGGAGTCGGCGCGGGAGACGTCGAGCGCGTGCCGGACGACCGCGGGATCGCCGCAGTCGCCGAGCACCGGCACGCAGCGCACCTGCGGGAAGTCGCGCTCGAGCTCGGCCTGCATGCGGATGAGCGCGAGCTCGTCGACCTCGACCAGCGCGATCTGCGCGGCGCCGTGGCGCGCGCACTGCCGGCACAGTTCCGAGCCGATGGAACCGCCGGCGCCGGTGACGAGCACGCTGCGGCCGCCGAGCCAGCCGCGGATCGCCTTCCAGTCGGGCGTGACCGGCTGGCGGCCGAGCAGGTCCTCGATCGCCACTTCCTTGAGCTCGCCGGGCAGCGAACGCCCCTCGAGCAGGTCGTCCAGCCGCGGCACGCGCCGGAACGGCAGCCCGGTGCCCTCGCACGCGGCGACCACGCGGCGCATCGCCGCCGCGTCGAGCGAAGGCATCGCGATGACCAGCAGTCCCGCCGCGGTCTCGCGCGCGATCGTCTCGACCTCGTCGATGCGGCCCAGCACCGGCACGCCCTGGAGCTGGCTGCCGCGCAGGCTCGCCGCGTCGTCGAGGAAGCCGACGGGCGCGTAGGCGCCGGCGCGGCGCAGGTCGCGCACCAGCGCCTCGCCGGCCTGGCCCGCGCCGAGGATCAGCACGCGCAGCCCCGATTGCCCGGAGCGGCCGAGCTGGTGGTCCTTCCAGATCCGGTACAGCAGCCGCGGCAATCCCAGCAGCGAGGTCAGCACGAACGGATACATCAGCAGGACCGTGCGCGAGACCTGGTCCATGCGGTTGTAGAGGAACAGCAGGACCGAGATCGCCACCAGGCCGAACACGCAGGCCTTCAGGATGTTGAGGAAGTCGGGAACGCTGGCGAAGCGCCAGATGCCGCGGTACAGGCCGACGCGCCAGAACACCAGCCCCTGCGCGAGCAGGACCAGCGCGGTCTCGGCCGACCAGGACGCGAGCGGCGAAGGCTCGGATCGCATCGCGTAGCGGACCAGGTGCAGCCCGGTCCACGTGACCCAGACCATGGCCAGGTCGTGCAGCACGACCGCGGCGCGCGGCACCGAGCTTGCGATCCGTTCGCGCGACCTGGTCATCCGTTGCTACCCCTTCCGGGCCCTGAGCCCGCCTGCCCCACCTGCCCCGCCTGCCCAAGCTCCCGGCGATCCGCTGCCTGCAGGCCCCACCAGGCCCCGCAGGCCAGCGCAGCGGCGATGGCCGTCGCCGACATCATAGCGGCAGGAGGCCATTCCTTCGCCGCAAGCATCAGGACCGACGCGGCGAGCGCGAAGCCCAGGTAGCCGGCGGTCACCACTCCGTGGCCCCGCCGCCGTGCCTGCGACTGGTATGCGTGCTGCACATGCGGCTCCCACCAGCGTTCCCCCCGGAGGATGCGCCGGGCCAGCGTCAGCGAGGCGTCGACGCCGAAGGCCATCAACGGCAGGAGCAGCAGGGATGCGTGCCCTGATCCTCCCGCCGGCAGGCAAAGCGCCGCCAGCACGGCGAGCAGGTAGCCCAGGGCCCCGCTGCCCACGTCGCCGAGGAAGATCCGCGCGCGCGGCAGGTTGAAAGGCAGGAAGCCCGCGCACGCCGCCGCCAGCGCCAGGCCCAGCCAGGACACCGGCCCCGCGCCTGCGAACAGCGCATAGGCCGCGGCCGCGACCAGCGCCTGGCTCGCGGCCAGGCCATCGATGCCGTCCATGAAGTTCCAGACGTTGACCAGCACCAGCGCGAGCACTACGCCCGCCACGGCGACGGCCGGGCTCGCGCCGCCCGCGTGCAGCGCCCACGCCAGCAGCGCGGCGGCCACCGCATGCACGGCCAGGCGCGGCGCGGGCGACAGCGGACGATGGTCGTCGAGCCAGCCGATGCCGGCGACGAGCAGCCATCCG
>JBQCJF010000069.1:0-5861 GCA_051953015.1 Luteimonas sp. | reverse complement strand
AAACATGGATGTTTTCGAAGAGCCTCCATGGATGGATTCACGGCGGTCCCGCGTCGGACCCCCTCGCATCCGCGGCGACCCCGCACGAAGCCCGGCAAGCTCAAGGCGACCCCGGACGAAGCCCGGGACGCGGTTGGCGAGTCGCTACGCGAGGCTGGCGAGGATCGCTTCGGCGGCGGCCTGCTCGGCGGCGCGGCGCGAGGTGCCCTCGCCTTCGGCCGACAGCGACGGCTGCGCCAGCGTGCAGCGCACCTCGAAGATGCGGTCGTGCTCGTCGCCGCGCTCGGCCAGCAGCGCGTACGCCGGCAGCGGCCAGCCGCGCGCCTGCAGCCATTCCTGCAGCCGCGTCTTCGGATCCTTGCCGACGCGGTTCGGCGGCGGCAGCGCGTCGAGCAGCGGCGCGTACCACGACAGCACCAGCGCGCGGCAGGCGTCGAAGCCGGCGTCGAGATGGCAGGCGGCGATCACCGCCTCGAGCGCGTCGGCCAGGATCGAGTCGCGGCGATGGCCGCCGGATTTCATCTCGCCGGGCCCCAGGGTCAGGCGTTCGCCGACGCCGAGCTCGCGCGCGATCCGGGCCAGGGTGGACTCGCGCACGAGTTCGGCGCGGGCGCGGGTCATGGCGCCTTCGTCGGCGCCGGGCCAGCGCGCGTACAGCTGCTCGGCGACGATGAGGTTCAGCAGCGCGTCGCCGAGGAACTCGAGGCGCTCGTTGTGCGGGCTGCCGGCGCTGCGGTGGGTCAGCGCCTGGCGCAGCAGCGCGGGGTCGGCGAAGCGGTGCGGGCCGAACCGGTCGTCGGTCATGTCACTGGCCCCCGGCCGCCGGCCGCGGCGCCGCGGGCGCCGCCGCGCGCCACGCTCAATCGCGCGACGCGTTGGTCAGCGTTTCCGAGGTCGAGAACTTGCCGACCACGTCGAGGTTGTAGATCAGCGGC
The DNA here is from genome assembly GCA_051953015.1 of Luteimonas sp. Lineage (GTDB taxonomy): Bacteria > Pseudomonadota > Gammaproteobacteria > Xanthomonadales > Xanthomonadaceae > Cognatiluteimonas. The sequence continues at coordinate 4,926 of JBQCJF010000069.1, read as the reverse complement.
TTGCGGACTTCGTAGTCCACGCTCATCACCCAGCCGCCGTCGGCGCGCTCGATGGTGACGTTGGCCGGCTTCACGTTCTCCGCGTAGCTGATGTACAGGCGGCGGAAGAACAGGTCCTCGACCTTGGCCGGATCCTTGTTGGCGATGCCCGGCTCGGCCTTCAGGCCCTTGAGCGCCTGCCTGACCGCGTAGTACTCGGAATACATCGGCACCAGCTTCATCGCGATGTAGGCGAAGAAGCCCACCAGCGCGAGCACGATGATGAAGCCGATCAGGGTCATGCCGCCTTGCGTGCGCTTCATCATCTGCCTTCCCCTCTTCCGGTGTCGGTGTGCGACGGTGCTTGTTCGTGATGGCTACGGGATCTTGCGGCCCAGCCTCGAGAAATCGACGCCGCCCGCGCTGCCGTCCCAGTGCATCCAGATCAGGAACGCCTTGCCGCGCAGGTTCTCCTCGGGCAGGAAGTGCATGTCTTCCGGCCAGAAGCGGCTGTCCTCGCTATTATCACGATTGTCGCCCATGACGAAATAGTGCCCGGGCGGCACGGTCCACTCGCCCTCGCCCTGGATGAAGAAGGGCGTGTCGTCGCGCTCCAGGACCTGGTGCGGGCGGCCCGGCATCTCCTCCACCAGCACCTTCGCCCCGGTGGCCTCGGCGCCCTGGCCCTTGCCGACGTAGCGACCCGCCGGGCGGTAGGCGAACGGCTGCCCGTTCAGGTAGACGGTGTCGTTGCGGTAGGCGACGGTGTCGCCGGGCAGGCCGACCACGCGCTTGATCCAGTCCTGCTCGGGCTGCATGGGCGGGTGGAAGACCACCACGTCGCCGCGCTTCGGCTCGCCGATCGGCAGGAACTTCGCGTTGTTGATCGGCAGCCGCAGGCCGTAGGCGAACTTGTTGACGAGGATGAAGTCGCCGATCTGCAGGGTCGGCATCATCGAGCTCGACGGGATCCGGAACGGCTCGGCGACCCAGCTGCGCAGGCACAGCACCACCGCCAGCACCGGGAAGAACGCGCGCGAGTAGTCGACGATCACCGGCTCCTTCGCCTCGAGGATGCCGGCGGCCGCCTCGCGGCGCTTGCGCAGCCACAGCTTGTCGGCCAGCCACACGACGCCGGTGAAGAGGGTGAGCACCACGAGGGCGATTTCGAACCAGCGCATCATGCGGCGTCCTTATTTGTTGTCGACCTGGAGCACGGCGAGGAAGGCCTCCTGCGGGATCTCGACCCGCCCGACCTGCTTCATCCGCTTCTTGCCTTCCTTCTGCTTCTCGAGGAGCTTCTTCTTGCGGGTGGCGTCGCCGCCGTAGCACTTGGCGAGCACGTTCTTGCGCAGCGCCTTGACCGTCGAGCGGGCGATGATCTGCGAGCCGATCGCGGCCTGGATGGCGACGTCGAACATCTGCCGCGGGATCAGCTCGCGCATGCGCTCGGTCAGCTCGCGGCCGCGGCGGTCGGCGTGGCTGCGGTGGGTGATCAGCGACAGCGCGTCGACGCGGTCGCCGTTGATCAGCGTGTCCACGCGCACGAACGGGCCGGCGTCGAAGCGCACGAAGTGGTAGTCGAGCGAGGCGTAGCCGCGCGACACCGACTTCAGCCGGTCGAAGAAGTCGAGCACGACCTCGGCCATCGGCAGCTCGTAGCTCACCTGCACCTGGCTGCCCAGGTACTGGATGCCGACCTGGCTGCCGCGCTTCTCCTCGCACAGGGTGATCACGTTGCCGACGTAGTCCGGCGGCGTGAGGATGTTGGCGCGGATGATCGGCTCGCGGATCTCCTCGACCAGGTTCGCCTGCGGCAGCTTCGCGGGGTTGTCGAGCGGCATCACGCTGCCGTCGGTCTTGAGGATCTCGTAGACGACCGTGGGCGCGGTGCTGATCAGGTTGAGGTCGTACTCGCGCTCCAGGCGCTCCTGCACGATCTCCATGTGCAGCATGCCGAGGAAGCCGCAGCGGAAGCCGAAGCCCATGGCCTCGGAGCTTTCCGGCTCGAAGCGCAGCGCGGCGTCGTTGAGGCGCAGCTTCTCCAGCGCCTCGCGCAGGTCCGGGTAGTCCTCGGCGTCGACCGGGAACAGGCCGGCGAACACGCGCGGCTGCATTTCCTGGAAGCCGGGCAGCGGCTTCGGCGCGGGGTTGCTCGCCATCGTGAGCGTGTCGCCCACGGGCGCGCCGTGTACGTCCTTGATGCTGGCGGTGACCCAGCCCACCTCGCCGGCGCCGAGCTTGTCGAGCACCTTGCGCTTGGGGGTGAACACGCCGACGTTCTCGACCTCGTGCGCGCGGCCGGTGGACATCACCAGCAGCTTGTCGCCCTTGCGGATCTCGCCCTGCATGACGCGCACGAGCGAGACCACGCCGAGGTAGTTGTCGAACCACGAATCGATGATCAGCGCCTGCAGCCGGTCGGTGTCGCGCGGCTGCGGCGCCGGGATGCGGGCGACGATCGCCTCGAGCACGTCGCGCACGTTCAGGCCGGTCTTGGCGCTGATCGCCACCGCGTCCTCGGCGTCGATGCCGATCACCGCCTCGATCTCCGACTTCGCGCGCTCGATGTCGGCGGTCGGCAGGTCGATCTTGTTGAGCACGGGCACGACTTCGAGGCCCTGCTCGACGGCGGTGTAGCAGTTGGCGACCGACTGCGCCTCCACGCCCTGCGCGGCGTCGACGACGAGCAGCGCGCCCTCGCACGCGGCGAGCGAGCGGCTGACCTCGTAGCTGAAGTCGACGTGGCCCGGCGTGTCGATGAAGTTGAGCTGGTAGACCTGGCCGTCGAGCGCCGTGTACGGCAGCGAGACGGACTGCGCCTTGATGGTGATGCCGCGCTCGCGCTCGATCGGGTTGTTGTCGAGCACCTGCGCTTCCATCTCGCGCTCGGACAGGCCGCCGCACAGCTGGATGATGCGATCGGCCAGGGTCGACTTGCCGTGGTCGACGTGGGCGATGATGGAGAAATTGCGGATGTTGCGCATCGGTCCGGGCTGGAAACGCCCGGTGTGCCGGGCCAAACGCGGCATTATCGCATGGCGCCGCGGCCGCCGGCCGGTGGCAGGCTGCCGCGCCCGGGCTGCGAGACCGGGCGCGGCAGTTGCAGGCATGCCTGCTTGGCTCAGGGGACGATGGCGACGAACAGCGTGTTGCCGTCCCGGTTCAGCAGCAGCATCACGCTGTCGCCGGGCTTGACGTCGCGCAGGGCGCGGTCGAGCTCGGCCGGGGAGCCGACTTCGGTGCGGCCGACGCGCAGGACCACGTCGCCGGGACGCAGGCCGGCACGGCGCGCGGCTTCGCCGGTCACCCGCGACAGGGCGACGCCCTGCCCCGGGTCGAGGCCGAGCTGGCGGCGGTCGGAGGCGTCCAGCGCCTCGCCGACCAGGCCGAGGGCATTGCCGGGCTTCGCCGCCGGCGCCGGGCCGGGCATCGCGTCGTCGCCTTCGTCGTCGTTGGCCGCGTCGCCGGCGAGCAGCTTGTCGTCGAGCGGCGCCAGCACCACCGGCACCGTCAGCGACTTGCCGTCGCGCAGCAGGCCGAGCTCGACGCGCGTGCCGGGCGCCATCGTGCCGATGATCGGCGGCAGGTCGCTGGACTGGGCGATGTTGCGGCCGTCGACGCTGCGGATCACGTCCATCGGCCGCACGCCGGCCTTCGCGGCCGGGCTGCCCGGCGTCACTTCGGGCACCAGCGCGCCGCGCGTGTCGGGCAGGCCCATCGTCCGCGCGATGTCGGAGGTGACCGCCTGCAGGTGCACGCCGAGCATGGCGTACTGGACCTTGCCGGTCGCCTTGAGCTGCTGCACCGCGTTCATCGCGACGTCGATCGGGATCGCGAAGCTCACGCCCATGTAGCCGCCGGAATTGCTGAAGATCTGCGAATTGATGCCGACCACCTCGCCGCGCGTGTTGAGCAGCGGGCCGCCGGAATTGCCGCGGTTGATCGCGACGTCGGTCTGGATGAAGGGCACGTACTGCTGGCTGGCGCCGGCCGAGCGGCCGATCGCGCTGACGATGCCGGCGGTGACCGAATGGTCGAGGCCGAACGGCGAACCGATCGCGACCACCCACTGGCCGGGACGGAGATCCTTCGAATCGCCCATGCGCAGCACCGGCAGGCCGCTGGCGTCGATCTTCAGCAGGGCGATGTCGGACTTCGCATCGGTGCCGACCACCTTCGCCTTGAACTCGCGGCCATCGGAGAGCTTGACCGTGACCTTGTCGGCGTCGTCGACGACGTGCGCGTTGGTCAGCACGTAACCGTCGGCGGAGGCGATGAAGCCGCTGCCCAGCGAGGTGCCGCGGCGCTGCTGCGGGCCGGGCATGCCGCGGAAGGGCGTGCCGTCGAAGGGCACGTCGGGGCCGAAGAAGCGGCGGAAGATCTCGGGCATGCCGGACCCGTCGTCCGGGAAGCCGCCGTCGTCGTCGCCGTTGTCGTCACCGTCGTCCTTGCGCGCGGCACCCTCGGCCCGCGCCTTGCTGCCGTCGTAGACCGCCTCGACGTTGACCACGCCCGGCCCGACCGCGGCGACGAGGTTGGTGAAGTCCGGCAGCCCCTGCACCAGCTGCGGCGCGGGCGCAGCGGCGGGCTGCGACTGGGCGGTGGCCTGGGGCAGCACCACGGCGGTGGTGGCGGCGGCGGACACGGCGGCGACGAGCGCCAGCGCGCCGGCGCGCGCGCGGAACGAGTTGTTCATCGGGGGGAAGTCTCCTGGGCGTCCTCCGGCGCGGCCTGTCCGGCCGGGACGGTGCGGGGGCGGAACGGATGGAAGGCGCCTTCCTGCGGCAGGCCGGACTGCAGGTTGCCGTAGCCGACGTTGAACGCGCCGGCGCTGGGCAGCAGCGCGCGCGGCCACGGGCGCGCGGCGACGGCCTCCTCCGCGGGCGCGGGCGCGAACGGGTTCTCCGGGGAGACCGCGGCGGGCAGCGCGCTCGCCGGCAGCGG
>JBQCJF010000068.1:0-3329 GCA_051953015.1 Luteimonas sp. | reverse complement strand
CGCTTGGCGCGCTCGATCACCATCTCGGCGACCTGCACGTGGCGCGCGGCCGGCTCGTCGAACGTCGAGGAGATCACCTCGCCGCGCACGGTGCGCTGCATGTCGGTGACTTCCTCGGGCCGCTCGTCGATGAGCAGCACGATCATGTGCACGTCGGGATGGTTGGTCGTGATCGCGGTCGCGACCTGCTGCATCATCATCGTCTTGCCGGCCTTCGGCGGCGAGACGATCAGGGCGCGCTGGCCCTTGCCCTGCGGGGCCATCAGGTCGAGGATGCGGCCGGTGATGTCCTCGGTCGAGCCGTCGCCGCGCTCGAGCTTGAAGCGCCGGCGCGGGAACAGCGGCGTCAGGTTCTCGAACAGGACCTTGTTCTTGGAGGCCTCGATCGGCTCGCCGTTGATCTCGTCGACGATGTTCAGCGCGAAGTAGCGCTCGCCGTCCTTCGGCCAGCGGATGCGGCCCGACAGGTGGTCGCCGGTGCGCAGGTTGAAGCGGCGGATCTGCGACGGCGAGATGTAGGTGTCGTCGGGGCCGGCGAGGTAGGAGGCCTCGGCGGCGCGCAGGAAGCCGAAGCCGTCGGGCAGGATCTCGAGCACGCCGTCGGCGGCCACGCCTTCCGGCGTGCGGGTCAGCACCTTCAGCAGCGCGAAGATCACGTCCTGCTTGCGGGCGCGGGCGACGCCCTCGGACAGGCCGAGCTGGTCGGCGATGTCGAGCAGCTTCTGCGCCGGCATCCGCTTCAGGTCGCCGAGCGAGTACTGGGGGAAGTTCTCCGGGATGTTCGCCGGCCGGGTCTGGAACTGCTGCGGCTGCTCGGCGCCGTTGTCGTCGCGCGGCAGGCCGTCGTCGCGGAAGCGGTCGCGCTGGCGGTCGCGGCGGTTGCGGAAGCGGTCGCGGCGGTTGTTGCCGTGGCGGCCCTGCTGGTCCTGGCCGCCGGCCTGCTGGCCGTTGCCGTGCTGCTGGTTGCCCTGGTCGCCGCCGCCATTGCCGTTGCCGCCGCCCTCGTGGCGGGACTGGCCCGGCGGGGCCGCTTCGGCGGCGGGCGGGGGCGGAGCCGCGGCGGCCGGCGCGGAGGGCGCGGGCGCTTCGGCGGCGGGGGCTTCGGTGTTGCGGGGCGCGCGGGTGCGGCGCACGCGCTTTTCGGCGTTATCGCCGGAATCCTGGGGGGTATCGTCGGACAAGTGCTTGTTCCTCGCGGATGCGAGCGCCCTGGGCGGGCGGGGAGCCATGGAAGGCGGGGAGGGATGCGGCAGCTGGGCGGCCGGGGCACGCGGGGTGCCGGGCGCTGGTGCCGGTGCGGCCAAACTAGCACCGCGCCCGCGGCGCGGCAAGGGGAGCGGGGGCGGGTGGTTCAGGCGGTAGCGGGCCGCCCGGGCCTGCGGCGCGCGGCGCGCGTACGGACGGCGGACGCGGGGCGTCCGCCTCCCCGCGCCTTACAGCGCCTTGTCGATCATCTGGGTGAGCTGGGCCTTGCCGACCGCGCCGATCTGGGTGGCCTGGACCTGGCCGCCCTTGAACAGGAGCAGCATCGGGATCGAGCGCACGTGGTACTTGAGCGCGGTCGCCTGGTTGGCGTCCACGTCGACCTTCACCACCTTGGCCTTGCCGGCGTATTCGCTGGCGATCTGGTCGAGGGCGGGGGCGATCATCTTGCAAGGGCCGCACCACTGGGCCCAGAAATCGACCAGCACGGGCTCGTCGGACTGCAGGACGGCGCTGTCGAAATCGGCGTCGGTGGCGTGGATCACGGTGTCGGACATGGGGTCTCCTTCGGTAAGGCGCGCCGCCGCCGCCGTTGGGCCGGGGCGGGAGCTGTTAGACTGGGGCGTTTCCACGAGGGTGTTCCACGGGAGCCGACGCATGGCGCGGGCCCCGGGCGCCCACCGGCAGTCTGCTTCGCGGATGCCCCACACGCAAGCGCCGCGTCCACGCGCCGCGCCAGCGCCACACGCACGCATGCCAAAAGCACGCACCAGGACACTCGCACTCCACGCATGAGCGACAAGCCACTCACCGATATCGCCTTTTCCTCCTTCGATCTCCATCCGGCCCTGCTGGCCGGGCTCGAAGCCGCCGGATTCTCCCGCTGCACCCCGATCCAGGCGCTGACCCTGCCGATCACGCTCTCCGGGCGCGACGTCGCCGGACAGGCGCAGACGGGCACCGGCAAGACCCTCGCGTTCCTCGTCACGGTCGTGAACAGGCTGCTGACGCGGCCGGCGCTCGCCGAGCGCAAGCCCGAGGACCCGCGCGCGCTGATCCTGGCGCCGACGCGCGAGCTCGCCATCCAGATCCACAAGGACGCGGTGAAGTTCGCGTCCGACCTCGGGCTGAAGTTCGCGTTGGTGTACGGCGGCGTGGACTACGACAAGCAGCGCGCGCTGCTGCAGGCCGGCGCCGACGTGATCATCGCCACGCCGGGCCGCCTGATCGACTACGTCAAGCAGCACAAGGTCGTGAGCCTGCACGCCTGCGAAGTCTGCGTGCTGGACGAAGCCGACCGCATGTTCGACCTGGGCTTCATCAAGGACATCCGTTTCCTGCTGCGGCGCATGCCGATCCGCACCGAGCGCCAGACCATGCTGTTCTCGGCGACGCTGAGCCACCGCGTGCTCGAGCTCGCCTACGAGCACATGAACGAGCCCGAGAAGATCGTCGTCGAGACCGAGCACATCACCGCCGCGAAGGTCCGCCAGAAGCTCTACTACCCGGCCGACGAAGAGAAGCTGCCGCTGCTGCTGGGCCTGCTCTCGCGCAGCGAGGGCGCGCGGACCATGGTGTTCGTGAACACCAAGGCCTTCGTCGAGCGCGTCGCGCGCTCGCTCGAGCGCACCGGCTATCGCGTCGGCGTGCTGTCGGGCGACGTGCCGCAGAAGAAGCGAGAATCGTTGCTGAAGAAGTTCCAGGCCGGCCAGCTCGAGATCCTGGTCGCCACCGACGTTGCCGCGCGCGGCCTGCACATCGACGGCGTCAGCCACGTCTACAACTACGACCTGCCGTTCGACGCCGAGGACTACGTGCACCGCATCGGGCGCACCGCGCGCCTGGGCGCCGAAGGCGACGCGATCAGCTTCGCCTGCGAGCGCTACGCGATGTCGCTCCCCGACATCGAGGCCTACATCGAGCAGAAGATCCCGTCGGAGCCGGTCACGGCCGAGCTGATGACCGCACTGCCGCGCAAGCCGCGCGCGCCGGTCGCGGCGGCCGAAGGCGTGGACGCCGACGACGACGGCGAGAGCAACGGCGAGATCTTCCGCGCGGCGCGCGAGCAGCGCGCCGCCGACGAGCAGCGCCGCGGCGGTGGCCGCAGCGGCGGTCGCAGCGGCGGC
>JBQCJF010000067.1:0-13462 GCA_051953015.1 Luteimonas sp. | reverse complement strand
CGTGACGGCGATCGCCGCCGGCGCGCCGCCGAAGCCGGCGGCGGCGGCGAGCGCCGCGCCCGAAGCGAGCGCCGCGGGCGGGAGGGCGCGCTGCAGGCCGGGCATCTCAGGCATCGGTGCCCCAGTCCTCCGCCATCGGATCGGCGGCGCTGGAAGGCGGGAACTGCAGGTGGAAACCGCGGGCGGCCAGGCTGTCCATCACCGTCGCCGCGTCCTCGCGGGCCAGCTTGCGGTCGGGCGCGAGGTCCACCTCCAGCACGAAGGCCAGGGAACCGAGCCGGGTCCGCAGCGGCTCGGGCAGGCGCGCGAAGTCGTCGCGCGCGGCGAGGTACACGTAGGTGTCGGCCCTTTTCAGGCTCTTGTAGACGTAGGCGCGCATCGCCGCGATTGTGTCGGAAACGCCCGCATTGGGGAACACGGCGTCAGTGATAACCCTCGCCCGCTTCGACCTTGCCCCTGAACACGCTGTACGACCACCACGTGTAACCCAGGATCGCCGGCAGCAGGAACACGATGCCGACGCCGAGGAACACCTGCGACGACGGCGACGAGGCCGCGTCCCACAGGCTCAGGCCCGGCGGCACGATGTTCGGCCAGATGCCGATGACCAGCCCGGCGAAACCCAGCGCGAAGAACGCCAGCGTCAGCAGGAACGGGCGCGCGTCGCGGCCTTCGGCCATGGCCGCGCGCCACAGCGCGAACGCGTTGGCCAGCGCCAGCAGCGGCACCGGCGCCAGCCACCAGAAATGGCCGCCCTCGAACCAGCGCGCCATGATCCGCGAGTCGAGGAACGGCAGCCACGCGCTCACCAGGCCCATGAAGGCGACGACCACCAGCACCAGCGGCCGGGTCAGCGTGCGCGCGGTGCGCTGCAGCGGGCCGGCCGTCTTCAGCACCAGCCAGGTCGCGCCGAGCAGCGCGTAGCCGAACAGCACCGCGACGCCGGTCAGCATCGAGAACGGACTGAACCAGGCGAACGCCGCCGGCAGGTGCACCGCCGCGGCCGCGGGACGCGGGATGCCTTCGACGATCGCGCCGAGCATCACGCCCTGCGCGAACGCGACGACCATCGAGCCGAGCGCGAACGCGGCGCCCCAGAACGGCTTGCCGCGCGTCGCCTTGAACCGGAACTCGAAGGCGACGCCGCGGAAGATCAGCGCGATCAGCATCATCAGCACCGGCAGGTACAGCGTCGACAGGATCAGCGCGTACGCCTTCGGGAACGCGGCGAGCAGCCCGGCGCCGCCGAGCACGAGCCAGGTCTCGTTGCCGTCCCAGATCGGCGCGGCGGTGTTCATCATGTGGTCGAGCTCGTGCTCGTCGCGCGCGAAGGGCGCGAGGATGCCGAGGCCGAGCACGAAGCCGTCGAGCAGCACGTACATCAGCACGCCGAAGCCGATCACGCCGAACCACAGCACCGGCAGCACGGATTCCAGGCCGCTCACGGGCGCACCCCCGCGTCGCGGACGCCATCGCGGACGCTGCCGTCCGGGCCGGGCGCGTCCACCGGTTCGTCCGGCAGCGACATCGGCCGCGCCGGCGTCTTCTCGCCGCCCTGCGTGTCCTTCGGCGGCTGCTTCACCGGCCCGATCAGCAGCAGCTTGCGCAGGTACCAGATGCCGGCGCCGAAGATCACCGCATACGCGCAGGCATAGACGACCAGCGAGGACATCACCGCCGCGGCCGCGATGTTCGGGCTGACCGCGTCGCTGGTGCGCAGCAGGCCGTAGATCACGTAGGGCTGGCGGCCGATCTCCACCACGTACCAGCCCGACAGCAAGGCGATGAAGCCGGCGGGGCTCATCCATCGCCAGCCGTCGAGCAGCCAGCGCGCGCGCTCCAGCGCGCCGCGCCGCCACGCCCACAGCGACGCGAACGCGAGCAGCAGCATCAGGATGCCGAGCCCGACCATGACCCGGAAGGCGAAGAACACCGGCGCGACCGGCGGGCGCTCGCTCGCGGGCACCGCGGTCAGCGGCGCGATGGTGCCATCCCATTCGTGCTTGAGGATCAGGCCGCCCAGGCGCGGCACCGCGACTTCGTAGTCGTTGCGCTCGGCCTTCTGGTCGGGCAGCGCGAACAGCACCAGCGGCGTGCCGGTGCCCGGCGCCGCGTCGTGCCAGTGCGCCTCGATCGCCGCCAGCTTCACCGGCTGGTGCTCGCCGACGTTGAGGCCGTGCAGGTCGCCGGCGAGGATCTGCAGCGGCACCGCGATCGCCGCGAACGCCACCGCGTGCTTCAGCATCCGCGACGCCGCGGCCGCATGCACGCCGCGGCGCAGGTACCACGCGCTGGCGCCGCCGATCACGAAGCAGGTGGTGATGAACGCGGCGAGCACCATGTGCGCCAGCCGGTACGGGAACGAGGGATTGAACACGATCGCCCACCAGTCGACCGGCACGAACCAGCCGCGCGCGTCGATCGCGTAGCCCTGCGGCGTCTGCATCCAGCTGTTGGCGGAGATGATCCAGAACGTCGAGATCAGCGTGCCGAGCGCGACCATGCACGTCGCGAAGAAATGCAGCCGGTCGGAGACCTTGCGCCAGCCGAACAGCATCACGCCGAGGAACGTCGCCTCGAGGAAGAAGGCCGTCAGCACCTCGTACGACAGCAAAGGCCCGAGGATGTTGCCCGCCCGCTCGCTCAGCACCGCCCAGTTCGTGCCGAACTGGAAGCTCATCACGATGCCCGACACCACGCCCATGCCGAAGGAGACCGCGAAGATCTTCAGCCAGAAGAAATAGAGGTCGCGCCAGAGGTCGTCGCGGGTGCGCAGCCAGCGCCATTCGATGAAGGCCAGCCAGTGGGCCAGGCCGATGGTGAAGGCCGGAAAGAGGATGTGGAACGAGATGACGAATCCGAACTGGATCCTGGACAGGAACAGCGGCGAAAGCAGCAGCGCATCCAACGCGGCGTCTCCGGCGGCGCCTGGGGGAGCGCCAACCCGCCTATTGTGCCCCTTCGGCGTGACCTTCGGCTCGGCCGCGGCGCGCGGCGGGCTGCTACGCTGCGCCGGTTTCCCGTCCGGATCCCGCCATGACACTGCATTTCCGCAGCCTCCCGGCCGCCTCGCTGCTGGCCGTGCTCGCCGCCGCCCTGCCGGCTTCCGCGCACGCGCAGGCCGGCGCCGCGCCCTCGATCACGCTCGAGCAGGCGATGGCCGATCCCGACTGGATCGGCCCGCCGGTCGAGGATTTCTGGTGGTCCTGGAACGGCGCGGACGCGCAGTACCGGCTCAAGCGCGAAGGCGCCTCGATCCGCGACGCGTGGACGGTGCCGGTCGCGGGCGGGGCGCCGGTGCGCCTCGACGGCGCGGCGCGCGCCGGCCTCGACGCGCCCGATCCGGTGTACGACGCGCAGCGCGCGCGCATGGCCTACATCCGCAACGGCGACGTGTTCGTGCGCGACCTGCGCATCGGCGCGCTGCAGCAGCTCACCCGCGACGACGACGACCAGGCGGTGCCGCTGTGGGGCAGCGACGGCTCGCTGTCGTGGCGCGTCGGCAACGACTGGTACCGCTGGACCGCGGCCGGCGGCGTCGCGCAGGCCGCGCGCGTGGTCGCCGAACGCGCCCCCGGCAAGGCGCCGAAGCAGGACGACCTGCGCGACCGCCAGCTGCGCCTGATCGACACGCTGCGCGACGACCGCGCGCGCCGCGACGCCGCGCGCGAGCAGCAGGACGCCTGGCGCGCCGCGGATCCGAGCCGTTCGCCCGCGCCGGCCTACCTGGGCGACGACGTCTCGATCGCGGACACCGCGATGTCGCCCGACGGCCGCTGGCTGCTGGTCGTGACCACCGCGAAGGACGGCGACGCCGGCGAGGCGACGAAACTGCCGCACTACGTGACCGAGTCCGGCTACCAGGAAGCGGAGGAAGGCCGCCCGCTCGTGGGCCGCAACGCGCCGCTGCCGCACACGCTGTGGCTCGTCGACGTCGCCGCCGCCAAGGCGCGCAAGCTGTCGTTCGCCGCGCTGCCCGGCATCGGCACCGACCCGCTGGCCGCGCTGCGCAAGGCGGCCGGCAAGGACCCGCTCGAAGGCGACCGCGCGGTGCGCATCGAAACCGACGGCGACGGCAGCGGCCCCGCCATCCACTGGTCGGCGGATTCGCGCAACGTCGCGGTGCTGGTGCGCGCGATCGACAACAAGGACCGCTGGATCGCGACCGTGGACACCGCGGCGGCCACGCTGCAGTCGCGCCACCGCCTGCACGACGACGCCTGGATCAACTGGGACTTCAACGATTTCGGCTGGATGCCCGACGGGCGCACGCTGTGGTACCTGTCGGAGGAAAGCGGCTGGTCGCAGCTGTACACGCTCGATGCGGGCCGCACGGAGGCCGGCGCCGCCGGCGCGCGCGCGAAGCAGCTCACCTCGGGGCACTGGGAGGTCTCGCAGCCGGAGCTGGCCGCCGACGGCCACGATTTCCTGTTCCTGTGCAACCGCGCCTCGCCGGTGGACTACGAAGTGTGCCGGGTCGGCGCGGGCGGCGGCGACGTGCGCGAGCTCACGTCGCTCGACGGCGTCGAGGGCTTCGCCCAGTCGCCGGACGGCACGAAGCTCCTCGTCCAGCATTCGTCGGCCTACCTGCCGCCGCAGCTCGCGGTCGTGGACGCGACCGCCGGCGGCGCGGCGCGCGAGCTGACCGACACGCGCAGCGCCGCGTTCAAGGCGATCGCGTGGATCCGGCCCGAGCGCGTCGAGATGCCGTCGAAGCACGGCGCCGGCACGGTCTACGGCAAGTTCTACGGCCCCGCGCAGCGCGAGGCCGGCCGCCGGTATCCGCTGGTGATGTTCGTGCACGGCGCGGGCTACCTGCAGAACGCGGAGCTGCGCTGGCCCGACTATTTCCGCGAGCAGATGTTCCACAACCTGCTGGTGCAGCGCGGCTACGAAGTGCTCGACCTCGACTACCGCGGCTCGTCCGGCTACGGCCGCGACTGGCGCACCGCGATCTACCGCGACATGGGCCATCCGGAGCTCGAGGACTACCTCGACGGCCTCGCCTGGGCCGTGGCCAACCGCCAGGCCGACCGCGACCACGCCGGCATCTACGGCGGCAGCTACGGCGGCTTCATGACCCTGATGGCGCTGTTCCGCGAACCGGGCGTGTTCAAGGCGGGCGCCGCGCTGCGGCCGGTGTCGGACTGGACGCGCTACAACCACGAGTACACGTCGAACATCCTCAACACGCCGGACGTCGACCCCGAGGCCTACCTGCGTTCCTCACCGATCGAGTTCGCGGAGGGCCTGCACGACCACCTGCTGATCGCGCACGGCATGATCGACGACAACGTGTTCTTCGAGGATTCGGTGAACCTGGCGCAGAAGCTCATCGAGCTGCGCAAGGACCACTGGAGCATCGCGCCGTACCCGCTGGAGCGGCACGGCTTCGTCCACCCGGACGCGTGGTACGACGAGTACCGGCGGATCCTGGAGCTGTTCGACGCAACCCTGAAGTAGCGGGCGGCCGGGCGGGGCCCCCCCCCCCCCCCCCGCCGGGGCGGGTGCCCCCCCCCCCCCCCAGCGTGGGCGGGGGCGGTGGGCCCATGAACGAGATCCGCAACCGGCGGCTGGACGTCCGCGCGGCCCGGCGCCGCGCCGACCGCAAGTTCGAGTCCACGCCGCTGTCGGACGCCCTGGACGACGCCATCCTGCGCCTCGGCCGCGAGTCGGCGCCGACGCCGCCGTCGGAGGCGCCGGTGCAGAAGCCGCACGCGCACCGCATCGCCTACGCCTGGCAGGGCGCGGCGCGCGAGCTGCGCGCCTCGCACCCGGAGATCCATGCATTGCTGTCGAAGCGGGTGCTCGAGCGGCTGCGCGAGGAGGTGCTGGACGACGCCGCCGACGAGATCGAGACCCTGCGCGAGCACCTGCGCCTGCGCGAGGCCGCGCACGCGAAGCTCGTGCACGAATTCGCCGCGGTGTCGGCGAAGCTCGCGGCCGCGAACGCGGAAGGCGCTGCGGCCGCGGCTGCGGCCGGCGCCAACGCGGTCGCCGCGCCCGCACAGGCCGCCGCGACCGCGGGAGACCCGCGCGTTCCGGGCCGCGCGCTGCTGGAAGCCGTCGCCGCCGGCACGGCGGCGCTCGGCGACGCGCACCGCGACTGGTGCCTGGCCGAGGCGATGGTGCTCACCGGTTTCGAGCGCACGCCCGTGCAGCTGATGGAAGACGGCGAGGCCGCGCTGGCGGCGCTCGTGCTCCGCGGCAAGCCCGGCGCCTGAGCGCGCGGCGCGGCGTCCCGTCGCGCTGCCGCGCGGCCGGCGCGACACCCGCTCCGCCTACAATGGCGCGATGGCCGATCCGCATCCCGAAGGCTTCGACACCGTCCGCGACTGGCTGCTCGGCCTGCAGGACCGCATCTGCGCCGCGATCGAGGGCGCCGACGGCGGCGCGCGCTTCGCCGAGGATCCATGGACGCGGCCCGCCGACGACGCCGGCGCCGGCGGAAACGGGCACGCCGGCGGCGGCCGGACGCGCGTGCTGCGCGACGGCGCGGTGTTCGAGCAGGCCGGCATCGGCTTTTCCGACGTCTCCGGCACGAAGCTCCCGCCCTCGGCCAGCGCCGCCCGGCCGGAACTGGCCGGCGCTTCGTGGCGCGCCTGCGGCGTGTCGCTGGTGTTCCATCCCCGCAACCCGTACCTGCCGACCACGCACGCCAACGTCCGCCACTTCCGCGCGATGCGCGACGGCGAGACCGTGGCCTGGTGGTTCGGCGGCGGCTTCGACCTCACGCCGTTCTATCCGTTCGACGAGGACGTGCTGCACTGGCACCGCACGGCGCGCGCGCTGTGCGAGCCGTTCGGCGGGCAGGCGCGCTACGACGCGCACAAGCGCTGGTGCGACGACTACTTCTTCCTCAGGCACCGCAACGAAACCCGCGGCGTGGGCGGCCTGTTCTTCGACGACCTGCACACCGGCTTCGACGCGGATTTCGCCTACATGCGCGCGGTCGGCGACGGCTTCCTCGACGCGTACCTGCCGATCGTCGCCCGCCGCGGGGACACGCCGCACGGCGAACGCGAGCGCGCGTTCCAGCTGTACCGCCGCGGCCGATACGTCGAGTTCAACCTGGTGTACGACCGGGGAACGCTGTTCGGGCTGCAGTCCGGCGGTCGCGCCGAATCGATCCTGATGAGCCTGCCGCCGCTGGTGCGCTGGGAATACGGCTACGCGCCGGAACCCGGCAGCCCCGAGGCCCGGCTCGCCGACTACCTGCGCCCGCGCGACTGGCTCGCCGAAGCGGGCGGCTGACGCCGGGCGATCGCCAGGAGCGCCCGCGCGACCGCTCAATCCGCCTGCGGGCTCCCCGGCTTCCGGCGGCGCCGGTGCAGCGACTTGCGCGGCAGCCGCTGCAGGTATTTCGCCGCGCGTTCCGAGCCGCCGGACTCCTTCGGCACCACGCTGATGCTGCCGTTGGTCTCCAGCAGCGCGAGCGCCACGTCGTCCGGATCGGCGAGGTTGTTCATCCGCAGCGCCTCGTGGAAATCGTCGAGGCTGACCAGCTCGCGGCGCAGCACTTCCTCGAACACCACGCCGTCGCGCGCCAGGACCATCGGCACGCCCTCGACGATGCGTTCCGCGCGCTGCGAGCGTGCCGTCACGAAGGCCACGCCGAAGTTCAGCAGGATCAGGGTGCCGGCGAGGATCACGGCGCCGGTGACCGAGTTGTCGCCGCCGTTGAGCCCGTTCTGCACCGCGTTGCCGATGAGGATCAGCAGCACCAGGTCGAAGGGCGTGAACTGCCCGACCGCCCGCTTCCCCGACAGCCGCACCAGCACCATCACCAGCAGGTAGACCGCCACCGCCCGCAGCACGAACACCCACCACGGCGCCGACAACCCCCAGACCTCGCCCATCGCCCACCCCCGATCCTTTCCAGGTCGCCAGCATCCCACCTGGAGGAGAGCCCCCGGTCCCAAGGGGGGCGCGCCGACGGGCGCGGGGGATGTAAGCACTAGCCGGGGCCCAAAGTTTTGGCGCCCGATTCCTTCCGCTCTTGCCGGGATCCGCAGCGCCAGAACTTTGGGGCTTTTCCTGCGTCGCCTGCGGCGTCGCAGGAAAAGCGCGCATAAAAAAGCCCCGCATAGCCAGGGGGAGGGCTAGCGGGGCCGGGGAACGGCACCTGGGGAGGGGTAGCCGTTCCGGGGATCACTCCAGGGGAGGGGAGGTGATCGCACGACGGACGTTGCATCCGTCGCGGCCTATATGACCACCACCCACATGGATGGTTCGTGAAGAAACCAGTTAAAAAACTGTTGGGTTCAGGAAAGATTCATTCCCTCGGCCCGGGGCCTCAGTGCGCCTCGTCCCAGTCGGCGCCGACGCCGGAATCGACGACCAGCGGCACCCGCAGTTCGGCCGCCCCGGCCATCCGCCGCGGCACCTCGGCCAGCAGCGTGTCGACGAAACCGGCGTCCACCTCGAACACCAGTTCGTCGTGGACCTGCAGGACCATCAGCGCCGGGGCCCGGCCACCGGCCGCCCCGCCCTGCCCGGCCAGCCAGGCGTCGATGTCGATCATGGCGCGCTTGATGATGTCGGCGGCCGTACCCTGCATCGGCGCGTTGATCGCGGCGCGCTCGGCGGCGGCGCGCAGGCCCTGGTTGCGGGCCTGGATGTCGGCCAGGTACAGCCGGCGGCCGAACACGGTCTCGACGTAGCCGCGCTCGCGCGCCTGCTGGCGGGTGGCCTCCATGAAGTCGCGCACGCCCGGGTAGCGGCTGAAGTACAGCGCGATGTAGTCCTGCGCCTCGCCGCGCGAGATGTCGAGCTGCTTCGCGAGGCCGAACGCGCTCATGCCGTACATCAGGCCGAAGTTGATCGCCTTGGCGGCGCGCCGTTCGTTCGCCTCGACCGCGTCGATCGCCTTGCCGAAGACTTCGGCGGCGGTGGCGCGGTGGATGTCGGCGCCGGACTCGAACGCGCGCACCAGCGCCGGATCCTGCGACAGGTGGGCCATGATCCGCAGCTCGATCTGCGAGTAGTCGCAGGCGACGATGCGGCGCCCTTCCGGCGCGACGAAGGCCTTGCGGATGCGGCGGCCGTCGGGCGTCCGGATCGGGATGTTCTGCAGGTTCGGATCGCTGGACGCGAGCCGTCCCGTCGCCGCGCCGGCCTGGTGGTAGCTGGTGTGGACGCGGCCGTCGCCGGGATTCGCCATCTCCGGCAGCTTCTCGGTGTAGGTGCTGCGCAGCTTGGCGAGGCCGCGGTAATCGAGGATCACGCGCGGCAGCTCGTGCTGGTCGGCGATCGCTGCGAGCGCTTCCTCGTTCGCGGACGGCTGGCCGCCCGGCGTCTTCACCAGCGCCGGCAGCTTCAGGTCCTCGAACAGCAGCTGGCACACCTGCTTCGGCGAATCGAGGTTGAACGTGCGGCCGGCGAGCGCGGTAGCCTGCTGCTGCAGCTCGAGCATGCGCCGCGACAGGTCGGCGGACTGGCGGCGCAGCTCGTCCATGTCGATCAGGACGCCGTTGGCCTCGATGCGCTCCAGCACCGGCACCAGCGGCATCTCGATCTCGCGGTACACGCGGTCGAGCGCGGGGTCGGCGGCGACGCGCGGCCGCAGCACGCGGTGCAGGCGCAGGGTGACGTCCGCGTCCTCGGCGGCGTAGCGGGTCGCGTCGTCGATCGCGACCTGCGCGAACGGAATCTGCTTCGCGCCCTTGCCGGCGACGTCGGCGTACTTGATCGTGTCGTAGCCCAGGTAGCGCTTCGCCAGCGAATCCATGTCGTGGCGGGTGGCGGTCGCGTTGAGCACGAAGCTCTCGAGCATCGTGTCGTCGGCATACCCGGCCACCTCGACGCCATGGCAGCGCAGCACGTGCAGGTCGTACTTGCCGTGCTGGCCGAGCTTGCGCCTGCCCGCGTCGGCGAACAGCGGACGCAGCGCGTCCAGGACCTCGGCCATCGGCAGCTGCGGCGGCGCGCCGGGATAGGCGTGGCCGACCGGAATGTAGGCCGCGCGGCCGGGCTCCACGGCGAAGCTCAGGCCGACGAGGTTGGCGCACAGCGCGTCGAGCGAGTCGGTTTCGGTGTCGAAGGCGAACTCGCCGGCGGCGCGCAGCGTTTCGATCCAGGCGTCCAGGCGTTCGCGCGTGAGCACGGTTTCGTATTCGCCGGGCGCGGACATCGCCGGATCGATCTTGCCGTCGTCGACCGGTGCCGACGCGGCCCGCGCGTAGCCGGCGGCGGTGCCGCGCATCGCGCCGCCGCCGGCCGCGCCGCCCCCGGCGCCGCCGGGTGCCGGTTCGGGCGCGACGTTGCCTTCCAGCTCGCGCAGCGCCTGGTTGAAGCCGTAGCGCGCGTACATCGTGCGCAGGGTGTCGACGTCGCGGTCGCGCAGCGCCAGCGCGCGCGCCGGCAGTTCCAGTTCCACGTCGGTGCGGATCGTCACCAGCGTGCGGTTCAGCGGCAGGCGGTCGACGCCGGCGCGCAGGTTCTCGCCGATCTTGCCCTTCATGTCCGCGGCGGCGGCGATCACGCCGTCGAGGTCGCCGTATTCGTTGAGCCACTTCGCCGCCGTCTTCGGGCCGCACTTCTCGATGCCGGGCACGTTGTCGATCGCGTCGCCCATCAGCGCCAGCAGGTCGACGATGCGCGCGGCCGGCACGCCGAACTTGGCGACGATCGCCTCGTCGCCGTCGAGGCGGCTGCCGCTCATCGTGTTGACCAGCTCGATGCGGCCGCCGTCGCCGTACGCCCCGACGAGCTGGGCGAAATCCTTGTCGCCGGTCGAGATGGTGACGATGCTGCCTTCGCGCGCGGCCTCGACCGCCAGGGTGCCGATCACGTCGTCGGCCTCGACGCCGCCGATGCGCAGGATCGGGAAGCCGAGCGCCTGCACGATGTCGCACATCGGCTGCACCTGCGCGCGCAGCTCGTCGGGCATCGGCGGGCGGTTGGCCTTGTACTGCGGGTAAAGATCGTCGCGGAAGGTCTTGCCCGGCGCGTCGACCACGAACGCGGCGCAGTCCGGCCGCTCCTTGAGCGTCGCGCGCAGCATGTTGACCACGCCGAACAGCGCGCCGGTCGGCTCGCCGGCCGCGTTCGACAACGGCGGCAGCGCGTGGAACGCGCGGTACAGGTACGAGGAGCCGTCGATCAGGACGAGGCGGCGGGCGGTCTGCTCGGGCATCCGGCGATTCTACTTTGCGCGCCCCTCGCACGGGCGCGCGCATAATCGCCGCATCCTCCAGGAGCCGCCGCCATGCGCAATCCAGACCGGACCTTCCCGACGCTCGCCGCGGCCGCGCTCGCGGCCTGCCTGCTGCCGGGCTGCGCCAGCCGCGGCGAGGCCCTGCCCGTGCCGCAGATGGCGGGCGACATTCCCCAGGTTCCCGAGGATTCGGTCGCGGCGGAGCGCACGGAGCCCAACGGCGACGTCGTGACCGAGTACCGCGTCGGCGGCCAGCTGCGCATGGTGAAGGTCGTGCCGGTCCGCGGCCCGACGTATTACCTGATGGACCGCGACGGCGACGGGCGCATGGATCCGGCCAGGGGCGAGGTGCCGGCGACCTGGTTCAAGCTGTTCTCGTGGTGACGTAGCGCCTACCCGCGCGGGCCGCCCATCACCGGCAGCACCACGCCGTTGACGTAGGACGCGCACACCGGCGAGGCCAGGAACACGTACGCCGGCGAAATCTCCTCCGGTTGCGCCGGGCGGCCCATGTCGCTGTCCTGTCCGAACTTCGCGACCTTCTCCGCCTTCTGGTCGGCGGGATTCAGGGGTGTCCACACCGGGCCCGGGGCGACGGCGTTCACGCGGATGCCGCGCTCCAGCAGGTTGCCGGCCAGCGACTTGGTGAATGCGTGGATCGCGCCCTTCGTGGCCGAGTAGTCGAGCAGGTGCTTGCTGCCGAACAGCGCGGTTTCCGAGCCGGTGTTGATGATGCTGCCGCCCTCGCGCATATGCGGCAGCGCGGCGCGCGCCATGTGGAAGTAGCCGCCGATGTTGGTCTGCAGCGTCTCCTGCAGGTGTTCCTCGGTGATGTCCTCGATGGTCTCGCTGTGCTGCTGGAACGCGGCGTTGTTGACCAGCACGTCGAGCCGGCCGAAGGCTTCGATCACGTGCGCGACCATGTCCTCGCAGAACGCCGGATCCTTGACGTCGCCGGCGACGGCGATGCAGCGGCCGCCCTCGGCCTCGACGCGGCGCTTCGTCTCCTCCGCGTCGCGGTCCTCGCTGAGGTAGGTGATCGCGACGTCGGCGCCCTCGCGCCCGAACAGCACCGCGACCGCGCGGCCGATGCCGGAATCGCCGCCGGTCACGAGCGCGGCCATGCCCTCGAGCTTGCCGCTGCCGGCATAGTCCGGCGCGAGGAAACGCGGCTGCGGATCGAGCTTGTGCTCGTGGCCCGGCTTGCGCTGGCGCTGCTTCGGCATCGGGTTTTCCGGCTGCCGGCGCGTTCCCGCCTGCACGGCCTTCTTCGCGGCCGCCTTCTTCGCGGCCTTGCGGGCTTCCTTCGGCGCGTTGCGCTCGTCGGCGCCGCGCTGGATCGCGCGCTGGCGGGTGGCCGCGGCTTCGCCGGCGGCGGACCTCGCGGTCTTGCGCGCGGACTTGCGGGCGCTGCTTCCGGCCGGCTTGCGGGCGGACTTGCGGGCGGTCTTGCGTGCAGCCTTCGTGGTGGCCATGGGCGCCTCGCGATTCGCGGTTGCCGCCATCCTGGGGCGGCGCGCGTCGAGGGACGGTCAAGGCTTCGGCGCGCCGCTGGCGCGGCCGCCGGCGTCGGTCGTCGGCGCTACGCCGGCTGCAGGTTCGCGTAGGCCAGCACCAGCCACTTGCTGCCGGCGTCGTCGAAGTTCACCTGGACGCGGGCGTGCGCTCCGCTGCCCTCGACGTCGGTGACGAAGCCGGTGCCGAAGGTCGGGTGGCGCACGTTCTGGCCGAGGCGGATCGCCGGCGGTTCCAGCGACGCGTGACCGGCGTTGCGCATGCGCGGCGGCATCGACGCCGCCATCGGCCGCGACACGTTGACCCGCGGCCGGACCTCGTGCAGCAACGTCGCCGGGATCTCGCGCAGGAAGCGCGACGGGATGCCGTACATGTCGGAGCCGTGGATGCGGCGCGCTTCCGCGTAGGAGAGCACCAGCTTCTGCCGCGCGCGGGTGATGCCGACGTAGGCCAGGCGCCGCTCCTCCTCGAGCCGCCCGCTTTCCTCCAGCGAACGCCCGCTCGGGAACAACCCTTCCTCGAGGCCCGCGAGGAACACGATCGGGAACTCGAGGCCCTTCGCGCTGTGCAGCGTCATCAGCTGCACGCCGTCCTCGCCGGCCTGCGCCTGGCCCTCGCCGGCCTCGAGCGCGGCATAGGACAGGAACGCCACGAGCTCGCCGGTGGGCGCGGCTTCATCGTCGTGGGGGCGCGGGCCCCAACGCGACCCGCCCCCCCCCCGGTCGTGGCGGGTGTGGGGGGGCGCGGCGCGCGCCCCCCGCGCCTCGGGGGCGGCGGGGTCGCGCCCGC
>JBQCJF010000066.1:0-8331 GCA_051953015.1 Luteimonas sp. | reverse complement strand
AGACGTACATGGGCGGGGACGGACGGGCTGATGGAACTGGCCACCATCATCCGCCGAATGAGAATCATTTGCAAGTGGGCGCCGGATCGAACCCCGGCTGGCCGGCATCAGTCCTGCGCGGACGGGGGCGAACCCCCGGCGACCCGGCCGCGACGGCGCCCTGCCCGCCGTGCCGGCCAGCGCGTATCCGGAGCCGGCGGCGGGATCGCCTGCGGCCCCGCGATCTGGCGGGCGAAGGGCGCGAGGTGGCGCAGGGCGCTGGCGTAGACCCGGCGCTTGAACACCACCACGTGCTGCATCGGGTACCAGAAGTCGACCCAGCGCCAGTCGTCGAACTCGGGCTTGTCGGTGGCGTCCAGCCGCAGGTCCGCCTCGGTGCCGGTGAACTGCAGCAGGAACCACACCTGCTTCTGGCCGATGCAGACGATCTTGTCCTGGCGGCGCACCGCGCGGTGCGGCAGCTGGTAGCGCAGCCAGCCGGGCGTCACGCCGAGCACCGCGACGTGCTCGGGCAGCAGGCCGGTCTCCTCCTGCAACTCGCGGTACATGGCTTCGAGCGGCGTCTCGTCGGTGTTCATCCCGCCCTGCGGGAACTGCCAGCCGTCGCGACGCACGCGCCTGGCCCAGAACACCCGGCCGTCCGGGTGCATGAGCACGATGCCCACGTTGGGGCGGTAACCGTCCGGATCGATCACGATGCGGACTCCAGGAAATGCACTGCGACCGACTCTGCCACGCGGTCGCGACGGTCACAAGCGGGGCCAGGCCACGGACGGGCGGAATTGACTGGGGGCCGGAAGGCGTGGAAAATTGCGGGTTCGCCGCGCCGCAATGGCCGGCCAGGGCCGCCCCACGGGCCGCCCGCCGCTTCAATGGCTATGTAGCTCAGACGGTTAGAGCGCGAGACTCATAATCCCGAGGTCGGTGGTTCGATTCCACCCATAGCCACCACGTTCCGGGTCCCGACTTCATTGGTGGCCCCGACCACTGGTCTCCACGGGCCTCGCGCTGGCATGGGTCTTCTGTAGTGCGATGAACGCCGCGTCGCGGCGGATCGGATCCCACGACGCATCGAGCCACAGCATCACGGGTGAGTACGTAGGGCGAAGGCCGGGTGCCACCAGGGCCTGCTCGAGCAGCGGGACAGCGCGATCGGGACGCCGCGCCTCCGCGTAGGCCCGGGCATGGGACAGCATCGATGACGGCTTGAAAAAGACCTCGTCGCTCGAACGGGCGGCCAGCGCCTCCGACCGGGCAACGGCCGCCATTGCCTCCGCCGTGTGGCCGAGACCCAGTTCCGCGACGGCGATGGTGTCCAGAAGCTCGCTTTCGCTCTCGACATCGCCGGCGCCGAGTTGGGCGTTCAGGGTCGACAGCGCCTGCTCGTACAACGGCTTGGCGCGCGCCATGTTGCCCGCAAGCCGGTGGATGTCCGCCAGGTTCAGGGCCTTTGCGCCGGCAATGTAGTTGTCGCGCTCCGGAATTCCCCCGAGCAGCGCGAGCGCCTCCTCGTACCTGCGCTGGTAGACGAGCAGGTCGACGCGCAGCGCCTTCAGCGCGTCGCTGTCCCCCTGCGCGGCAGCCAGGGCGCTCGCCGTGTCGCCGTCCGCCAGCAGGATGACGCGCGACAGCTGCTCCTGGGCCGGAATGTTCAAGGGATCCAGTGCCAGTGCGCGCCGGAAGGCTGCCTTCGCCTCGCGCGGGCGGCCATTGAACACGTACGCAAGCCCGACTTCGAGGGCGAGCACGCTGCTGCGCGGATCCAGCTCGAATGCCCTTTGCAGCGTGGCGAGCGATTCCTTGAACCTGCCTTGGCGCTTGAGCAGGTAGCCGGTCGCGGCGATGGTCGCGGCGTCGTTGGGGTGGGTCTCGAGCACCTTGGAGAACGTGACGAGCGCGGCCGCATAATCGCGGCGTCCATAGTATTCGCTGTATCCGAGGGCCAGGTGCGCTTCGAGCAGGTCCGGCGCGAGCGCCAGCGCCTGCTCTGCCTGGGTGCGGGCATCCGTCCTGAGCTGCTGGAGGTTTTTTTCGACCTGCTCGCCGAAGTAGGCGAGCCAGCTCTCGCCGTAGGACAGGCGCGCCCGCGCCATCGCGAAGTCCGGCGCTTTTTCGATCGCTTGGCGATACAGGGCGATCGCCTGCCGCATCTTGTCCAGTTCGCTGCTGGTCAAGGCCTGGTTGGCGAGATACTCGGCGCGCAGGTACAGGTCGTTGGCGGCGGAATCGGCGCTGAGCGTGGTGGCGAGCCGCCTGGTTTCCACGGGCGACAGCCGGGTCCTGAGCGCCGTGGCGATCTGCCCCGCCACTTCGCCTTCGACGCCGAACACGTCGTCGAGCGTGCGGGTATAGCTCTCCGCCCACAGGTGGGCGTCCGTCGCGGCATCGATCAACTGCACGTTGACGAGCACCTGTTTGCCGGCCCTCTGCACGCTGCCTTCGAGGATCGTGGCGACGCCGAGCTGTTGCCCTATGGTCTTCAGGTCCTCGGGGCGGCTCGCGTACTTCCTGGTCGAGGTGCGCGAGATGACCTTTAGTTCCGCGATTTCGGCCAGCTTGGTCAGGATCAGGTCCTGCATGCCGTCCGAGAAGTACGCGTTGTCCTTGTCCGAACTCAGGTTCTCGAACGGCAGCACGGCGATGGATCTGGCAGGGATCGCCGCAGTGGCCGCCGACATCACCGGAATCGCCGGCGACTTCGGGAGAGCGTCGCTCGCGGGGATTGCCGGCGCGCTCCTGCCTGCGTAACTCCACAACAAGCCGCCGCCGACCGTCAGCAGGGCCGCCATGATCAGCAGTTCGGCGGTCGATACGCGCTGCTTGCCCTTCTCTCCGTGATACCAGGCAAGGACCAGCACGACGAAGAACCCCAGCACCATCGCCAGCGTGATCACCCGTTGCAGGGTCTCCGGCCAGCCGAACTGCTGGCCCACGATGTCGACGCCCTGCAGCAACGCGAAAGCCGCGGCGACGTAGGCGATGGCCCACTGGACCAGCTTGTTCTGCTTCAGGCGCTCGGTGAAGTGGTCCACGCAGCAGCTCCCCGACCGCCCGCAGGTGTGGCGAGTGTAGCGCCTTGCCGCTTGTCACAGCTGTGCGCTGCCCCTTACTCCGCCTCGGCCTGCAGCCGCAGCCACTGCACGAGCTGGCGCGCGTGCACGCCCTCGAGGTGGATGAAGCGCGCGCCGGTGCACAGCAGGCCGTCCTCGTCGAGGCGCGCGTCGAGCACCTGGATGCCGGCGACGATCGGCACGCGACGCGCTTCGCCCATGTCGAGGTCGAAGCGCACCTGGTAGAGCGTGTCCTCGGGCAGCGCCTCGGCGACGAGCAGTTTCAGGCCGCCCGCGGACATGTCGATGGTGCGGCCGAGCACGCGTTCGGCGAGCAGGTCGTACACCGCCGGGCTTCCGGGCAGGCGGTGACGCCGGCTGCGGCGCGCTTCGCGGCCGAGGTTCTGGCTCATGCGGGCGCTCCGGCGCCGCCCGCGGACGTGCGCATCACCCAGGCCTGGCCCGAGGCGACCAGGCGCGAGAGCATGTCGACTTCGAACACGATCTAGTGGCGGCCTTCGAGCCCGCCCAGGAGCAGCCGGGCGGGCTCATGCAGGTGCTCGCGCACGCACAGGTGCAGGAAGCTGCCGTCGCCGGCGGAGAACCCGAGCATCGCGCCCGGGTCGAGCAGGACCAGCCGGTCGAAGCAGCGCTGTTCGCGCACGCCGCGCGGTGCGGGCGCAGGCGCGGCCTGCGAGGAAGCGCGCGCGCCGCCGCTCGCGCCATCGGCCGGCGCATCGTCGCCGGACATGCCTGCACTGCCGCCGATGCCACCATCGCCGCCGGCGCCACCAATGCCACCACCAGCACCAGCACCAGCACCACCACCATCACCGCCACCGCCACCGTCGCCACCGGCGCCGGCTTCGCCACCGGCGCGCGCGATCAGCCCCGCGGCAAGCCTGGCCGCATCGGCCTCGCCGTAGCCCACGGCGCCGATGGCGCGGCGCAGCCACAGTTCGGCGTCATCCGGCGCATCGCTGCCGGTCCGCGCCGCGTCGAGCAGGGTATCGGCGACGCCGATGCATTCGCTCCACTGGTTCGAATCGCGGCCGTGGCGCAGCAGGTAGCGCGCCATCGCGAAGATCGCCTCCTGGCGCTCGCCCTGCGCGCGCGCGGGCAGCGCGGCCTGCGGCGACAGCGCTTCCGCCGCGCGGTTCACCGATTGCAGCGCGTCCTGCTCCGACATCTGCGCGACCGCGGCGGCGATCGGGGCCGCATCGCGCCGCAGCGGCACGTAGGCGAGGCCGGGCAGGATCCCGGCCTGGTCCACCAGCGCGTCGAACGCTTCGGCGAAACGCGGGTAGTGGTCCATGAAATCGACGTCGTAGAGCCGGTACAGCGCCATCCGCGTGTGCGGGCAGAGTCCCATCTGCGTGGCGGCGGCGCCGAGCGCGCGGCAGAACGCGCGCGGCCCGAGCGGCAGCGCATCGGCATCCATCGCCGGGCGCGCGAACAACACCCCGAATCGCTGGCCCAGCAGCATCAGCGGGAAACTCGCGCGCGAAGCGTGCCTGCGCGCGATCGACGCCAGCGCGGCTTCTTCGTCGAAGCCTTCCCCGTCCTGCAGCCGCAACTGCTGCGGGCGCCCCGGCACCACGGGCTCGGCGCCACGTCGCGGCCCTGCGAGCGCAACGGCCTCGCATTCGCAACGCAGCGCATCGACCAACGCGGGCAACGCCTGCGCCTGGCGGAACAACAGGATGCGCTGCGAATCGCGGCAGCATTGCGGTTGCTCGAACACGGGCACGGCCGCATCCAGCAGCGCCTCGTGCAGGCGCTGCAACAGCTCGACGATGTCCTCGCCCAGCAGCGCCGGCAGCTGCTCGAGCAACTGCGCGACGATCTCGCCGGAGCGGAGCGGAATCCCCTGCACTTTCTGCTCCCCGGAACGGCTCCCGGTGCGACATATTGTCCCACGCCCAACGGCTTCCGGGGCGACGGGCGGCCTCGGCGCTGACGGGCGCTCCGGCGCCGGACTCAGTGTCGGCCGTCGGAACCGCGCGAGCGCAGCCAGCGCGCGAGCCGCTGCGAGTGCGCGCCCTGCAGGTGGATGAAGCGCAGGCCCACCACGTTGCCCCGCGACCCGGCCCGCTGGCTCACCACCTGCACGCCCGCTTCCAGCGGGGCCGAGCCTTCGCCGGCCAGGTGGAGGTTGAAATGCACCTGGTACAGCGCCGCGTCGACCAGGGGCGCGGAGGCCAGCAGCTTCATGCCGCCCGCGGACAGGTCGAGGGCGAAGCCCAGCACCCGGTCGCTCATGGCGTCGAGCACCGGCGTCGGCGCCTCCGGCGCATGCCGGGTACTGCGTCGCGCTTCGTGCGGGGCGGGCGCGGCGGCGGCGCTCATGCATCGGCTCCCCGGCCGGGCGCCTGCCGGTCCGCGTCGGTGGCGCCGGTGGCGGGCAGCTGCCCCGTATCGGCGGGACGGCTGCGGATCACCCAGGCCTGGCCTTCGGCCATCTGCCGGGCGATCGCGTCGATCTCGAACAGGCCTTCCTGGCCGTCGTCGCCCTCGGTGGCGAGCAGGAGCAGGCCCGGTTCCGGATAGAAGTAGCGCAGGCGCGCGCGGACCATGCCTTCGCGCGAGGAAAAGCCGATCTGCGTGCCGAGCGACAGCGTGGCCAGGCGTTCGCGGCAGCGCTGCTCGCGCGCGCTGCGGGTGTTCGCGACGCCGCGCGCGACGCTCGCCAGCGCGCCGTCCATGCTGGTCAGGCCTTCGGCCAGCCGGCGCGCATCCTCGACGCCGTAGCCCACCGACCGCAGCGCGCCCTCGATCCATGCGCGAGCCGTGGGCGGCGGCGGCTGGTTCCGCGCCGCGGCCTCGAGTACCGCGCGCGCGGTGTCCACGCAGGTCTTCCACTCCGCCGAATCCTGGCCGTGCCGCAGCAGGAAGCGCGTCATCGCGGCGATGGTTTCGCGCCGCTCCGACGCGAGCGCTTCGGGCACGCGGCCGACTTCGCGCAGGCGGGCCACGGCCTCGTTCACGATGCGCGCCGCCTCGGCGTCGGCGTCGCCGTCCGCATTTTCCATCGCGGCCGCCGGGGCTGGCGCGGCCACGCCGCGCCCCGCGTGGCCAGGCACGTCGCGCGGGCGCAGCGGCACGAACGCCAGGCCCGGCAGCACGCCCGCACGGTCCACGGTCGCGTCCATCACTTCGGCGAACTCGGGATAACGGCGCATGAAGCCCAGGTCGTACACGCCGTAAAGCGCGATGCGCGCCTCCAGCGACAAGCCCGCGCGCCGTGCGGCGCCCGCGAGCGCGCGCCCGAACGCGTGCGGGCCGACTGGCAGCGTCGACGCGTCCTGCGGCGGGCGGCCGAGCAGCACGCCGAAGCGCTGCCCCAGCAGCAGCAGCGACAGGCTCGCACGGTGCTCGTGGCGCGTGGCGATCGCGCCCAGGCGTCCTTCCTCGTCGAGCACGTCCTCGTCCACCAGCGTGAGCCGGCGCTGCAGCGGCACGGCGGAGCCCACCGTCTGCGGCGCGCGCGGATCCATCAACGCCAGCGCCTCGCGGCGCAACCCCTCGAAGAAGGTGGCGACCAGCACCGCGCGGCCCTCGCCGAGGCGCCGGCGAGACTCCACCCAGGCATCGCGGGAGACCCCCAGCGCCGCCGCCGCGGCGCGCCTGGCGTATTCCTCGTCGAGGTCGCCGAGCATCGCGTCGAGCGGCGGGCCGAGCAGCGCCGGCAGGGAATCCGTCAGTGCGGCGACGATGCGGCGCGCGCGCGGAGAAGGCTCGCTCATGCCCCAATGAAAGGCCGATGGATGCAAGCGTCACGTGAAGGGAGCGCTAGAATGGCGTAATGGAAATCTTCAAGCGCTTCACCCTGGAAGCGGCGCACCGGCTGCCGAACGTGCCGGACGGCCACAAGTGCGCGCGCGTGCACGGGCACTCGTTCCAGGTGGAACTCAGGGTTTCCGGCGATCCCGGCGCCGACAGCGGCTGGGTGATGGACTTCGCCGACCTCAAGGCGGCGTTCGCCCCGCTGCACGATCAGCTGGACCACCGCTACCTGAACGACATCGAAGGGCTGGAAAACCCGACCAGCGAGATGCTCGCCATCTGGATCTGGGAGCGGATGAAGCCCGCGGTCCCGCTGCTGTCGGAGGTGGTGGTGCACGAGACCTGCACCTCTGGCTGCCGCTACCGCGGCCCGCAGCGGTGACCGTGCTCTAGCCGCGCAGCGCCTGCATCGCGATGGCCGCGAGCAGCGACATCCCCAGTCCTGCCGCGACGCGCGTGCCGTATGCCGCGCCGCCGCTGGCGAACGCCAGCGCCGACTTCGACAGCGCCGCCGCCCCCAGCAGCGCGATCACGCCCCATTCGGCGTGCCGCGGGTCGAGCGCGCCCGACGCCGACATCTGCGCGACGCTCGCCGCTGCGGCGTGCAGCTCGCCGAGCGCCACCAGGGCCGACGCGAGCAGCGCGCCGCCGTCGCCGAACCACAGCCGCATCCACGCCGAAAACAGCAGCACGGCCGCAAGCAGGAGCGCGAGCACCAGCGCGTGGCCCGGATGGAACGCGCGCGGCGGCGGCGCATCGGGCAACGTCGCCAGGGCGGCGCCGCGATGCAGGCCGAGCGCGCCGCCGGCGGCCAGCACCAGGATCGCCGCGCACAGCGGCAGCGCCATCTGCCGCAGCAGCGGCGGCGCGCCGGTGCCGAGGATCGCGGCGAACAGGAGCAGCGAAGCGACGTTGGCCAGCAGCGCCGCGGCGACGGCCGGCGTCCGCAGCGCGGGCTGCTCGCGCACGCGCCCGCCGAAGCCCGCGACCGCCGCGGTGGAGGACGCGAATCCGGCGAAGAAGCCCGCGACCGGCAGGCCCCAGCGCGCGCCCACCGCGCGCAGCGCGACGTGGCCCGCCATGCCGACCGCCATCACCAGCACCACGAACTTCCACAGCAATGCGGGGCGCAGCGCGCCCCACGGATCGAGCGGATGGTCCGGCAGCAACGGCAGCACCACTAGCGCCGCGGCGGCGAGCAGCAGCGCATCGTGCATCTCGCGCGCCGACACCAGCTCGCGCGCGAAGCGATGCAGCGATCGCTTGGCCTGCAGCAGGATCGCGCCGACCACGCCGAGCCCCGCCGCGAACGCCGGCGCCCGCATCGCGTAGGCGGCGAGCACCGCCGTCAGCAGCAGCGCGACTTCGCCGGGCCGGCCCGGATCCTCGCGGTGGCTCGCCCAGTAGCGGGCGACCACCCGCGCCGCGCCCGCCAGAAACAGCCCCCACAGCAGGGCGATGCCCCGCTGAATCGCCGCCGCCGCGGCCAGGGCCA
>JBQCJF010000065.1:0-5482 GCA_051953015.1 Luteimonas sp. | reverse complement strand
GTAGGCCTTGAACTCGCCGCCGAAACGCTCCGCGCCCACCTTCGTCAGCGCCGCCGTCAGCGTCGTCTTGCCGTGGTCCACGTGGCCGATCGTGCCCACGTTCACGTGGGGCTTGGTGCGCTCGAACTTACCCTTTGCCATGGCCGAATCTCGCTAGTGAAATGTGTGGTGCTCACGAATGGAATCGAACCATCGACCTCCTCCTTACCAAGGAGGTGCTCTACCGACTGAGCTACGTGAGCGTTGGAACCTTTGTTTTTCCTGGCGTGGAGCGCAATGGAGCGGGAGACGGGAATCGAACCCGCACCATCAGCTTGGAAGGCTGAGGTTCTACCATTGAACTACTCCCGCGCCGGGAGGCATTGCGTGGTGGAGGGAGGTGGATTCGAACCACCGAAGGCGTAAGCCAGCAGATTTACAGTCTGCCCCCGTTGGCCGCTTGGGTATCCCTCCGGTGTTGCTGTCCGAAGCCAGTGAAACAGCCCGCGATTTTGACGCGGCGCCAGATTCCTGTCAACGGATCGGGGCGCCCGGACTCGACGCGTTCACACGTTGAAGCGGAAATGGAGGACGTCGCCCTCCTGGACCCGGTACTCCTTGCCCTCCAGCCGCAGCCGCCCGGCTTCCCGGGCGCCGGCCTCCCCGCGGTAGCGGATGAAGTCGTCGTAGCCGATGGTCTCGGCGCGGATGAAGCCCTTCTCGAAGTCGGTATGGATGACCCCGGCCGCCTGCGGGGCGGTCGAGCCGGCCTTCACGGTCCAGGCGCGGACCTCCTTCACGCCGGCGGTGAAGTAGGTCTGCAGGCCCAGCAGCCTGTAGGCGGCCCGGATCACCCGGTTCAGGCCGGGCTCGTCCAGGCCCAGGTCGGCCAGGAAGGCGTCGCGGTCTGCGTCGTCGAGCTGGCTCAGCTCCTCCTCGATGGCGGCCGAGACCGGCACCACCTCGGCGCCCTCGCCCGCCGCCCGGGCGCGGACCGCGTCCAGGTGCGGGTTGCCCTCGAAGCCGTCCTCGAGGACGTTGGCCACGTACATGACCGGCTTGAGGGTCAGCAGGAACAGGTCGCGGACCACCGCCCGGTCGTCCTCGGACAGGCCCAGCGACCGCGCCGGCCGGCCGGCGTCCAGGGCGGCGCGGATCCGCGCCAGCACCTCGACCCGGGCCTTGGCCTCCTTGTCGCCGGTCTTGGCCGCGCGCTCGGCGCGCTGCAGGGCCTTGTCCACCGACTCCAGGTCCGCCAGCGCCAGCTCGGTGTCGATCGTCTCGATGTCGGCGATCGGGTCCACCCGGTTGTTGACGTGGATGACGTCGTCGTTCTCGAAGCAGCGCACGACGTGGGTGATCGCGTCCACCTCGCGGATGTGGGCCAGGAACTTGTTGCCCAGGCCCTCGCCGCTCGCGGCGCCGGCGACCAGCCCGGCGATGTCCACGAACTCGACGGCCGTGGGCACGACCTTCTGCGGCTTGACGATCTCCGACAGCGCGCCCAGGCGCGGGTCCGGGACCGGCACCACGCCCACGTTCGGCTCGATCGTGCAGAAGGGGAAGTTGGCCGCGGCGATGCCCGCCTTGGTCAACGCGTTGAAGAGGGTCGACTTGCCGACGTTCGGCAGCCCGACGATGCCGCACTTGATGCCCATCAATCCCTACCCGTGTGCAGGCGCTTCATCGCCTCGTTGAAATCGCCCTCGACCGCGAGCGGCAGCACCGACATCGCATCGTCGATGGCGCGCAGGATGGCCGCCTCGTCGTCCTTGCCCGGCTTGCCCAGCACCCACGGCGTCACCCGGTCCTTGTGGCCGGGGTGGCCGATGCCGATGCGCAGCCGGTGGAACCTGCCGTGGCCGAGCAGCTGCATGGTGTCGCGCAGTCCGTTCTGGCCGCCGTGGCCGCCGTCGAACTTGAGCCGCGCCGCACCCGGCGGCAGGTCGAGGTCGTCGTGGACCAGCAGCGCCTCCTCGGGCGCGATCTTCCAGTAGCGCAGCGCCGCGGCGACCGATTTGCCCGACGCGTTCATGTACGTGGCCGGCTTCAGCAGCCAGACCTGCCGCCCGGCGACGTCGACCTTGCAGGTCTCGCCGAACAGCTTGGATTCCAGCCCGAAGCGCACGCCTTCGCGCATCGCCAGGGCGTCGACGAACCAGAACCCGGCGTTGTGCCGGGTCCTGAGGTGTTCCGGGCCGGGATTGCCCAGCCCGACGATGAGCCGCAGGCCCGCCATCGCGCAAACGCAGGCCGGCGCGCCCGCGAGGAGCGCGCCGGACCGTCGCGTCGCTTACTCGGCGGCCTGGCCGGCGTCGGCGGCCGGCGCCGCGCCCTCGGCCGGCGCGGCTTCGCCGCCCTCTTCGGACTCGGTGCGGGCGAAGCGCGCCATCACCACCGCCACGTCGTGGTCGGCGCCGAGGCGCAGTTCCGGCACTTCCACGCCCTTCGGCATCGCCACCTGCGACAGGTGGACGGTGTCGCCCGGCTTCAGCGCCGACAGGTCGACGTCGATGTGCTCGGGCAGGTCGCCCGGCAGGCAGCTCACGTGGATCTCGTTGAGCTCATGCGTGATCACCACGCCGGCGGTCTTGCCCGCGGGCGAGGTCGCGGCGTTGACGAAGCGCAGCGGGACCGAGACGCGGATGGCCTCGTTCGCGTTCACGCGCTGGAAGTCCATGTGCATGATGCGCTGCTTGTACGGGTGGCGCTGCATGTCGCGCAGGAGGACCTTCTGCGACTTGCCGTCGATCTCGAGGTCGAGGATCGACGAGTAGAACCACTCGTTCTGGCTGACCAGCCAGGTGCGCTCGTGCTCGAGCTGGATGCTCTGCGGATCGGCGTGGCCGCCGTAGACGATGGCCGGGACCTGGCCCGCATGACGCAGGCGGCGGCTCGCACCCTTCCCCTCGTCCTTGCGGCTGGTCGCCGAAATCTTGTGATCGGACATTTCGATTACTCACTCTGCTTGCGATGGGCCGCCTCGCGGCGGCGATGTCGACTCTCCCGCGACCAGGAGAGCCGTGTTGCGTCAGTCCACGTAGAGCGAACTGACGGATTCCCCGAAGGCGATGCGGCGGATGGTTTCCGCGAGCAGCTCGGCGACGCTGAGCTGGCGGATCTTGCCGCACTCCCTCGCCGCCTCGGACAGCGGGATGGTGTCGGTCACCACCAGCTCGTCCAGGTCGGCCTTCGAAACGTTCGCGATCGCGGCGCCCGAGAGCACCGGATGCGTGCAGTACGCGACCACGCGGGTCGCGCCCTGCGCCTTCAATGCCGCCGCCGCCGCGCACAGGGTGCCGGCGGTGTCGACGATGTCGTCGACCAGCACGCACACCTTGCCGGCCACGTCGCCGATGATGTTCATCACCGTGGCGACGTTCGCCTTCGGCCGGCGCTTGTCGATGATCGCGAGGTCCGCGTCGTCGAGGCGCTTGGCGATGGCCCTGGCCCGCAGCACGCCGCCGACGTCCGGCGACACCACGATCAGGTTCTCCGTGCCGTAGTTGCGCCAGATGTCGGCGAGCAGCAGCGGCGAGGAGTACACGTTGTCGACCGGGATGTCGAAGAAGCCCTGGATCTGCTCGGCGTGCAGGTCCACGGTGAGTACCCGGTCGGTGCGCACCGTCGAGAACATCTGCGCCGCGACCTTGGCCGTGATCGGCACGCGCGCCGACCGCGGGCGGCGGTCCTGGCGGGCGTAGCCGAAGTACGGCACCACCGCGGTCACGCTGGCCACCGATGCGCGCTTGAGCGCGTCGATCAGCACCAGCAGCTCGACCAGGTTCTCCGCGCTCGGCGCGCAGGTCGGCTGGATGACGAAGACGTCCTGGCCGCGGACGTTCTCCTCGATCTCCACCTGCACCTCGCCGTCGGAGAACCGCCCGACCAGCGCGCGCCCCGGCCGCACCCCGAGCTGCTTGCACACCGCGTTCCCGAGCGGGCGGTTGGCGTTGCCCGAGAACACCAGCAAGTTGCGATCGTCCTGCACCGACATGTCCGCTTCGCCTCTGACGCTTCAGCAGTGGTTGTTGAGCAAGCAGCCGAAACTGCGGGAAACCTTGGCAGGGGCGGCAGGATTCGAACCTGCGGATGCCGGGATCAAAACCCGGTGCCTTGGACCACTTGGCGACGCCCCTGCAGGCGGAACGCGTCCAGCGCGGCGTGCAATGCGGACCGTGCCGCGCCTCCGGCGATCCATGCGCCAAGGCCCGGCGGCAAGGACTGCAGTGCCGCCTGCGCCGAGGCGCGATCCCCGAATTCCACGAAACAGCCGCTGCCCGACCCGGTCAACCGCGGCTCGCCGACCTGCGCCAGCGCTGCGAACGCGGCCTCGACGGCCGGTTCGCGGCGGCGCAGCACCGGCTCGAACGCATTGCCGAGCGGGGCACCTGAAACGAAGTCGGCTATTGTCGCGGGCGGGGCATCCCGCGTCAATTCAGCGGCTTGGAACAGGCCGGCGGTCGAGGCGTGGATGCCGGGATCGACGAGCAGGTACCAGGCCGGCGGCAGCGCGACGGGGGTGAGCCGTTCGCCGACGCCTTCGGCCCAGGCGTTGTCGCCGCGGACGAAGACCGGCACGTCGGCGCCGAGGGCCAGGCCCAGCCC
This sequence comes from Luteimonas sp., assembly GCA_051953015.1. Lineage (GTDB taxonomy): Bacteria > Pseudomonadota > Gammaproteobacteria > Xanthomonadales > Xanthomonadaceae > Cognatiluteimonas. The sequence continues at coordinate 895 of JBQCJF010000065.1, read as the reverse complement.
GGCCAGCCCGTCGGTGCCCAGGGCCGTGCCCCAGAGCGCGTCCAGGGCGACCAGGGCGGTCGCGGCATCGGAGGAGCCGCCGCCGAAGCCGGCGCCGGCCGGAATGCGCTTTTCGACGAAGATGTCAGCACCAAGCGCGCAGTTGGATGTACTTTGCAGCAGGATCGCGGCGCGCACCGCCAGGTCGCCCGATGCGTTGGTTCCGGCCGGGAGGTCGCCGTGGCGGACGATCCGGCCGTCTTCCCGCACCCGGACACGGAGGGTGTCCCCCCAGTCGAGGAGCCGGAAGACCGTCTGCAGCAGGTGGTAGCCGTCGGCGCGGCGGCCGACGACCCGCAGGAACAGGTTGAGCTTCGCCGGGGCCGGCCAGGTCGACCAGCCCGCCTCGGGATCCGGGTTCACGGCCCGGCCCCGCCCTGGGCCCAGGCGTCGACGACGAGCCGGACCCGGGCCGGCTCGCGGCTGGCGGTCACCCGCATCGGCAGCTCGACGCCCCCGCCCTGCGGACGCCAGTCGGCATAGTCCAGGATCCAGCCGTCCTGCTCCAGGCGCGCCAGGCGCCCATCGGCCGAGAACGCCAGGCGGGCCTCGCCGCCGGGCGCGCGCGCGCCGCGCACCCAGCGCGACAGCGCTTCGACCGGGATCTCCCAGCCGGTCGCCTCGCGGAGCAGCGCGGCGGCATCGGGGCCGCGGCGCGTGCCCCCTTCGAGGCCCTCCAGCCGCGCGTCGCCCGGAGCCCCGGCCAGGCGCCAGCCCTGGCGGGTGACCGGCGCACTGAGCACGACGTCGAACGCGGGGCCGCGCTGGGTCCACTCCAGGCGGCCGCTGCCGCCGCGCGTGCCGTTGGTGAGCGCCACGCGCCCCTCCAGGTGCCAGTCGGGCATCGCGGCGAGCG
>JBQCJF010000064.1:0-3593 GCA_051953015.1 Luteimonas sp. | reverse complement strand
GGACGTCGAGAACATCATCCAGAAGCTGCTGCAGAAGTGCGACTACGACGTCGAGAAGGCGCAGCAGGGCATCGTCTACATCGACGAGATCGACAAGATCTCGCGCAAGAGCGAGAACCCGTCGATCACCCGCGACGTGTCGGGCGAGGGCGTGCAGCAGGCGCTGCTGAAGCTGATCGAGGGCACCATCGCCTCGGTGCCGCCGCAGGGCGGGCGCAAGCATCCGCAGCAGGAGTTCCTGCAGGTCGACACCCGCAACATCCTGTTCATCGTCGGCGGCGCGTTCGCGGGCCTGGAGAAGATCATCCAGCAGCGTTCCACGGAGGCCGGCGGCATCGGCTTCGGCGCCAAGATCAAGAGCAGCGAGCGCAAGGCCGAGGTCGGCAAGGTGCTGGCCGACGTGGAGCCCGAGGACCTGATCAAGTTCGGCCTGATCCCCGAGTTCGTCGGCCGCCTCCCGGTGGTCGCCACGCTCGAGGAACTCGACGAGCCGGCGCTGGTGAAGATCCTCAGCGAGCCGAAGAACGCCATCACCAAGCAGTTCCGCAAGCTGTTCGAGATGGAGGGCGTGGAACTCGAGTTCCGCCCCGACGCGCTGTCCGCCATCGCGAAGAAGGCGCTCAAGCGCAAGACCGGCGCGCGCGGCCTGCGCACCATCGTCGAGTCGGTGCTGCTGGACACCATGTACGACCTGCCGTCGCTCGAGAACGTGAGCAAGGTGGTGGTCGACGAATCGGTGATCGAGCACAAGTCCGACCCATACCTGATCTACCAGACCCCGGCGCCGGCGCCGAAGGCCGCGGCCGGGGAATAGGCGGCCCGGGGGTTGCAAACAAAAAGAGCCGGCCAATGGCCGGCTCTTTCGCATCCGTTGCCCGCCGCGCGGGCTACTGGCTCAGGGGCGGGGGCTGCTCGCCGCCGCTGTTGTCCTTGTGGTCGTTGTCGTCGAGCTTGTCGCCGATCTTCTTGGTCGCGACGATGCCGAGGGCCGCCTCAAGCAGCTGGGTGCCGGTCGCGACGAAATTGGTCCCGGTGTACTGCGGCACGCCCGACGCGATGACCTGCGGCCCGCCGATGCCGCCGCCACCGCCGCCACCGCCGCCACCACCCGAATACTGCGGAACGGGCGTCGGGGTCACCTCGGGCGCGTTGATTCCGGAGGAGCCTTCGCTGCCGTTCGCCCCGTCGTTCGACGACGGGTTCTGGTCCTGGGTCTGCTGCTGCGTGTTGTCATGGCCCTGGTCCTGCTTGTCCTTGTCCTTGTCCTTGTCGTCGCGCCGGTCGTTGTTGTCGTCGTTGTCCTTCTTCTGGCACACCGAGCCATCGTCGCCGGGGATGAACTCGGTCTCGCCGGTGAACGTGCAGCTCTTGCCGTTGTCGTAGGTCACGGTGATGGACGAGCCTGGCAAGACGTAATACGTCCTGCCAGGAGACAGGGTGGAACCGACTGTCACCACCTCGACCAACATGCCGCCTATGCCAGCGGTCACCTTTCCGGTCACCGCGGTGGCCGTCGGGCATCCGGTGAGCACGGCGCACGCCCCCGCGGCCAATGCGAGCTTCACGAGCTTGTGCATCGATTTTTCCCCTGGTCGAACGTGACCGCCGTCAAAGTTATCGCCTTGCTGAATGGGACGCAAGACCGTGCACCGCAGCTTCCGTGACGGCGCCGTCTCACGGCTTGTGATACCGCTTCGCTACGCTTGCATCCGTCGGCGGCGGGCCCCATAACCTTCGGCGAAGGCCCGCCGTCCCGGCACCCTCACGGCCTGGAGATCCTGCATGCCCCGTTCCGTCGAATCCCGCCCCGCCGCAGAGGCCGCCGCCGCAGCGGTCCTGCCGGTCCTGCCGCTGCGCGACGTGGTGGTGTTCCCGCACATGGTGATCCCGCTGTTCGTCGGCCGGGAGAAGTCGATCCGCGCGCTGGAACTGGCGATGGAGTCGGACAAGCGCATCGCGCTGGTCGCGCAGAAGTCCGCCGAGACCGACGATCCGGGCGCCTCCGACCTGTACGGGATCGGTACCCTCGCGACCGTGCTGCAGCTGCTCAAGCTGCCCGACGGCACGATCAAGGTGCTGGTCGAAGGCGTCGAGCGCGTCTCGGTCGACCGCATCGCCGAGCGCGACGGGACGCTGTCGGGCCGGGCCACGCCGGTCGCCGCCTCCGAAGACCGCGATCCGCGCGAGGTCGAGGCGGTCGCCCGCTCGCTGATGGGCCTGTTCGAGCAGTACGTGAAAAGCAACCGCAAGCTCCCGCCGGAGCTGCTGCAGACGCTCGCCGGGATCGAGGAACCCGGTCGCCTGGCCGACACCATCGCCGCGCACCTGGGCGTGCGCCTGGCCGACAAGCAGAAGCTGCTGGAGACCACCGACGTGTTCCCGCGGCTCGAGCTGCTCGTCGGCTACGTCGACGGCGAGATCGACGTGCAGCAGATGGAGAAGCGCATCCGCGGCCGCGTGAAGTCGCAGATGGAGAAGTCGCAGCGCGAGTACTACCTCAACGAGCAGATGAAGGCGATCCAGAAGGAGCTCGGCGACATCGACGAGCAGCCCAACGACCTGGACGAGCTCGCGCGCAAGATCGCCCAGGCGGGCATGCCGAAGGCGGTCGAGGCCAAGGCGAAGAACGAATTCAACAAGCTCAAGCAGATGTCGCCGATGTCGGCCGAGGCCGCGGTGGTGCGCAACTACCTCGACTGGCTGCTCGGCGTGCCTTGGAAGAAGCGCACCAAGGTGCGCAAGGACCTCAAGGCGGCGCAGGACGTGCTCGACGCCGACCACTACGGCCTGGAGAAGGTGAAGGAGCGCATCCTCGAGTACCTCGCGGTGCAGACCCGCGTGAAGCAGATGAAGGGCGCGATCCTGTGCCTGGTCGGCCCGCCGGGCGTGGGCAAGACCTCGCTGGGGCAGTCGATCGCGAAGGCCACGAACCGCAAGTTCGTGCGCATGTCGCTGGGCGGCGTGCGCGACGAGGCCGAGATCCGCGGCCACCGCCGCACCTACGTCGGCTCGATGCCGGGCCGCATCGTGCAGAACCTCAACAAGGCCGGCACGAAGAACCCGCTGTTCATGCTCGACGAGATCGACAAGATGTCGATGGACTTCCGCGGCGACCCGTCCTCGGCGCTGCTCGAGGTGCTCGACCCGGAGCAGAACAACGCGTTCAACGACCACTACCTCGAGGTCGACCTGGACCTGAGCGAGGTGATGTTCGTCGCGACCTCGAACTCGCTGCACATCCCGGGCCCGCTGCTGGACCGCATGGAGGTCATCCGCATCCCCGGCTACACCGAGGACGAGAAGATCAACATCGCGATGCGCTACCTCGTGCCCAAGCAGATGAAGGCCAATGGTCTCGCCGCCGGCGAGCTGAAGATCGGCGAGGACGCGGTGCAGGGGATCGTGCGCTACTACACGCGCGAATCGGGCGTGCGCAATCTCGAGCGCGAAATTGCCAAGATCTGCCGCAAGGTGGTCAAGGAACTCACCCTCGGCCAGGTCAAGCAGGCCAAGGCCAAGCCGGCCGCAAAGTCCACGAGCAAGACCAGGAAGAAGCCGGGCGCGACACAGGTGGTCGTCACGCCGGAGAACAT
>JBQCJF010000063.1:0-4177 GCA_051953015.1 Luteimonas sp. | reverse complement strand
ACATCCATGTTTTCGAGGTCCCGCGTCGGACCCCCTCGCATCCCCGACGACACGCGCGCTCGTCGCTTCGCAACTTCGGGACGCGGGGGCTCTGCTCTTTCTGCCGGAGACGTGGCACTCGCTTGGGGTGGCGGTGGAAGCGTGCGTGGAATTCCGGGGGCCTTTGCGGCAAGGCTTCCGCCACGGAGCCTACAGGGACGTACTTGCGGCGTCCCCCGGAATTCCGCGCACGCTTCCGCCGCCCCGCCCGAAGCGACTTCGCAGCCCGCCTGAAGCTCGAACGGCGCGCGCCCGCGATCTACGGGAAGCGGCGAACCCGGAACCATGCCGCGTACAGCGCCGGCAGGAACAGCAGCGTCAGGACCGTCGCGACGGTCAGGCCGCCCATGATCGCCACCGCCATCGGCCCGAAGAACGCGCTGCGCGACAGCGGGATCATCGCCAGGATCGCCGCCAGCGCGGTGAGCACGATCGGCCGGAAGCGCCGCACCGTCGCGTCGACCACGGCGTTCCAGCGATCGTGGCCGGCGGCGATGTCCTGCTCGATCTGGTCGACCAGGATCACCGAGTTGCGCATGATCATGCCCGCCAGCGCGATCGTGCCGAGCATCGCCACGAAGCCGAAGGACACGCGGAACACCAGCAGGAACAGGGTCACGCCGATCAGTCCGAGCGGCGCGGTCAGCAGCACCAGCGCGGTGCGCGAGAGGCTGCGCAGCTGCAGCATCAGCAGCGTCACGACCACGAGCAGGAACAGCGGCACGCCGGCGGCGATCGAATCCTGGCCGCGCGCGGCGTCCTCGACGCTGCCGCCGGTCTCGAGCAGGTAGCCCTCGGGCAGCGACGCGCGGATGCCGTCGAGCGTCGGCGCGATCTGGGCGGTGACGGTCGCCGGTTGTTCGGCGTCGCGGATGTCGGCTCGCACCGTCACCGTCGGCAGGCGGTCGCGATGCCAGACGATGCCGTCCTCGAAGCCGTACTCGAGCGTCGCGACCTGCGACAGCGGCACCGACGCGCCGCTCGCGGTCGGCACGGCGAGGCTGCCGAGCATGTCCAGCCGGCTGCGCTCGTCGGCGCTGCCGCGCATCGCGACTTCGATCAGCTCGTTGCCCTCGCGGTACGTGCTCACGTGCAGGCCCGAAAGCTGCCCGGACAGGAACAGCGACAGCTGCTGCGTGCTCACGCCCAGCGCGCGGGCGCGCTCCTGGTCGACCCGGAGGCGCACGACCTTGCTCGGCTCCTCCCAGTCGAGGTTGACGTTGGCCACGTGCGGGTTCTCGCGCACCTTCGCCTCGACCTGCCGCGCGAGCGCCTGCACCCGGTCGATGTGCTCGCCGGACACGCGGAACTGGATCGGGTAGCCGACCGGCGGCCCGTTCTCCAGTCGCGTCACGCGCAGCTGCAGGCCCGGGAAGCGCGGCGCGACGTCGGCGATGAGCCAGTCGCGCACCGCCTCGCGCGATGCGATGTCGTCGGCGCGAACCACGAACTGGGCGAAGTTGGCCGCCGGCAGCTGCTGGTCGAGCGGAAGGTAGAAGCGCGGCGAGCCGGTGCCGACATACGCGACGTAGTTGTCGATGCCTTCGCGGCCCTGCAGCATGGCTTCGAGCTTGTGCGCTTCGGTCGCGGTCGCCCGCAGCGACGCGCCTTCGGCGAGCTCCATGTCCACCATCAGCTCGGGCCGGGTCGAATCCGGGAAGAACTGCTGCGGCACGAAGCGGAACATCAGCAGGGAGAGCACGAACAGCGCCACCGTCGCGGCGATCACCAGCCAGCGGCGCTCCAGGCACCAGTCCACGAGGCCGCGGAAGCGGCGGTAGAAGGGCCGACGGTACGGGTCGTGCTCATGCGCGCCCGCGCCGCCGCCCGCATCGGGCGAGCTGGCGGGATGCGGCTTCGGCTCCGGCAGCATGCGGTCGCCCAGGTAGGGGATGAACAGCACCGCCGCGATCCACGAGACGAGCAGCGCGATGGTCACCACCTGGAACAGCGAACGCGTGTACTCGCCGGTGCTCGAGGCCGCGGTCGCGATCGGCAGGAAGCCGGCGGCGGTCACGAGCGTGCCGGTGAGCATGGGGAACGCCGTCGACTCCCAGGCGAAGCTCGCGGCCTTCAGCCGCGACAGTCCCTGTTCCATCTTGATCGCCATCATCTCGACCGCGATGATCGCGTCGTCCACCAGCAGTCCGAGCGCGAGCACCAGCGCGCCCAGCGAGATCTTGTGCAGGCCGATGCCGAAGTAGTGCATCGCCGCGAAGGTCATGGCCAGCACCAGCGGGATGCTCACCGCCACCACCAGGCCGGTGCGCAGGCCCAGCGAGAAGAAGCTCACCAGCAGCACGATCGCCACGGCTTCGGCGAGCACGCGCATGAATTCGCCGACGGACTCGCGCACGGCCTCCGGCTGGTCGCTGACCTTGTCCAGGTGCATGCCCGCGGGCAGCGTCCGCTGCAGGCGCGCGAATTCGGAATCGAGCGTCCCGCCGAGCCGCAGGATGTCGCCGCCGTCCTTCATCGCGACCGCGATGCCGATCGCATCCTTGCCCATGAAGCGCATCTTCGGCGCGGCGGGATCGCTGAAGCCGCGGCGCACGGTCGCGATGTCGCCCAGGCGCACGGTCCGGTCGCCGGCGCGGATCGGGAAGTCGCGGATCTGCCCGACCGAGGCGAACGCGCCGCTCACCCGCAGCTGGACGCGGGTGTCGCGGCCCTCGAAGAAGCCCGCCGGCACGACCGCGTTCTGCTGGTCCAGCGCCTGCTGCACCGCCGCCAGCGGGATGCCGAGCGTGGCGAGCTTGGCGTTGTCGACCTCGATCCAGACCTTCTCGTCCTGCAGGCCGAGCAGCTCGACCTTGCCGACGTCCGGCACGCGCTGCAGCTCGAGCTCGATGCGCTCGGCGTAGTCCTTGAGCACCGCGTAGTCGAAGCCGTCGCCGGTGATCGCGTAGATGTTGCCGAAGGTGTCGCCGAACTCGTCGTTGAAGAACGGGCCGACCACGCCCTCGGGCAGCGTCGGCCGGATGTCGCCGATCTTCTTGCGCACCTGGTACCAGAGCCCGGGCACGTCCTTCGAGCGCATCGAGTCGCGCGCCATGAAGATCACCTGTGACTCGCCGGGGCGCGAATACGAGCGGATGAACTCGTATTCGCCGGTGGTCATCAGCTGCTTCTCGATGCGTTCGGTGACCTGCTCGGCCACTTCCTGCGCGGTCGCGCCGGGCCACAGCGTGCGCACCACCATCGCCTTGAAGGTGAACGGCGGATCTTCCGACTGGCCGAGGTGCCGGTACGACCAGGCGCCGACGAGCGCTAGCACGAGCATCGCGTAGACGACGAGCGCGCGGTTGCGCAGCGCCCACTCCGACAGGTTGAAGCGCATGGATCAGCGCTCCGGCTTCGCGGGAGCGGACGTGTCGGCGGCGGGCACCGGCCGGTCGTCGCGGTCCACCGGCGCCACGGCTTCGCCTTCGCGCAGCAGGGGCCCGCCGGCGGCGACGATCCAGTCGCCCGCGGTCACGCCGGCGAGCACCGGCACGCTGTCCTCGGCGTACGGGCCCAGGCGCACCGGCGCCAGCCGCACGCGCCGCGTCGCCGGATCGACGACCCACAGCGCCTTGCCGCCGCCCGGCCCCGGCTGCACCGCGGCCAGCGGCACGGCGAGCGTCGCGCCGCCCGGCGCCGCGGCGAAGTAGACGCGCGCGCTCTGCCCGAGCCCGTCGGCGGCGATCCGCGCGTCGTCCAGCGCGACCCGCGCGGCGTAGGTGCGCGTCTGCGCGTCGGCGGCGGGGGAAATCTCGCGGACGTGCGCGGGCAGGCGCTTGCCGGGCGCGTTCCACAATTCGACCTGCGCCGGCTGGCCGACGCTGAAGTCGTGCAGGCGCGCCTCGGGCAGCGCGATCGCGATCTCGCGGGCGCCCTCCGCCGCAAGCCCGAAGATCGGCTGGCCGGCGGCGACCACCTGCCCCGCCTCGGCCTGGCGCAGCGCGATCACACCGTCGCGCGGCGCGAGCAGGCGCGCGTAGCCGGCGGCGTTGCGGGCAGCGTCGTAGTTCGCGCGCGCGGCCTTCGCCTGCCCCGCGGCGGCGGCGTACGCCGCTTCCTGCGCGTCCAGCGCGGAGCGGCTCACGAGTTGCTGCCGGGCGAGGGCCGCGTAGCGCGCGCGGTCGGCGGCGGCGCG
>JBQCJF010000062.1:0-4043 GCA_051953015.1 Luteimonas sp. | reverse complement strand
ATATTCGGCGTCCAGCCGCCGGGGCCGCGCAGCGTCTGCTCGATGCACCATTCGTATTCCTGCTCGGTCTCGCCCTTCCAGGCGAAGACCGGGGTGCCGCGCTCGGCGATCGCGGCGGCCGCGTGGTCCTGGGTCGAGAAGATGTGGCACGAGGCCCAGCGCACGTCGGCGCCGATGTCCTTCAGCGTCTCGATCAGCACCGCGGTCTGGATGGTCATGTGCAGCGAGCCGGTGACGCGCACGCCCTTCAGCGGCTGCGTGGCGGCGTGCTTGCGGCGGATGGACATCAGGCCGGGCATCTCGTGCTCGGCGATGTCGATTTCCTTGCGGCCCCAGTCGGCCAGCGAGATGTCGGCGACCTTGTAGTCGCCGTCCTGGGAGAAGGTCTTGACCTGTGCGTTCATGGTGTTGCTCCGTCAATGGGGAATCGCGTCTCGCGCGATTCGATCAACGGGCGCCGTTGCATCGTTGTCGCTTCCATCGAGCCTGATCGCGTCCCCGGGAACCGGCGACGGAGTGCAGCGCCCCTCGATGGAGCAGGGCGCGCGGCGTTGCGCCGCGCGCCCGTGTCTATCGCCTACTTGAGCTTCGCGGCCTTGCGCAGCTCGTCTGCCTTGTCCGTCTTCTCCCACGAGAACGCGGTGGCCTTCTGCTTCCTGCCGTCGCCGTCGACGTACTCGATCGCCTGCGGCTTGCGGCCGAAGTGGCCGTAGGACGCGGTGGCCTGGTACATCGGGTGGATCAGGTCGAGCATCCTGATGATGCCGTACGGGCGCAGGTCGAAATGCGCGCGGATCAGCTTCTCGATGGTCGCGTCCGGCACCTTGCCGGTGCCGAAGGTCGTCACCGAGATCGAGGTCGGCTCGGCGACGCCGATCGCGTAGCTCACCTGCACTTCGCACTTGTCGGCCAGGCCCGCGGCCACGACGTTCTTGGCGACGTAGCGCGCGGCGTACGCGGCCGAGCGGTCGACCTTCGACGGATCCTTGCCCGAGAACGCGCCGCCGCCGTGGCGGGCCATGCCGCCGTAGGTGTCGACGATGATCTTGCGGCCGGTCAGGCCGCAGTCGCCGACGGGGCCGCCGATCACGAACTTGCCGGTCGGGTTGATGTGGAACTTGGTGCCCTTGTGCAGCCACTTCGCGGGCAGCACCGGCTTGAGGATGTGCTCGCGCACGGCCTCGACCAGGTCCTTCTGCTTCACGTCCGGATCGTGCTGCGTGGACAGGACGACGGCGTCGATGGCGACGGCCCTGTCGTTCTCGTAGCGCAGCGTGACCTGCGACTTCGCGTCCGGGCGCAGCCACGGCAGCGGCGACTTCTTCGCCTTGCGCACCTTCGCCTGCTGCTCGACCAGGCGGTGCGACAGGTGGATCGCGGCCGGCATGAGGCTGTCGGTCTCGTTGGTGGCGTAGCCGAACATCAGGCCCTGGTCGCCGGCGCCCTGTTCCTCGGGCTTCTTGCGGTCCACGCCCTGGTTGATGTCGGGAGACTGCTTGCCGATCAGGTTGAGCACGCCGCAGGTCGCGCCGTCGAAGCCGACTTCGCTGCTGTCGTATCCGATGTCCAGGATCACCTTGCGGGTCAGCGCCTCGAGGTCGATCCACGCCGAGGTGGTGATCTCGCCGGCGACGATCGCCACGCCGGTCTTGACCATGGTCTCGCAGGCCACGCGGGCGCGCTTGTCCTGCGCGAGGATCGCGTCGAGCACGGCGTCGGAGATCTGGTCGGCGACCTTGTCCGGATGGCCTTCGGAGACCGATTCGGAGGTGAAGAGGTAGGCGGACTTGGACATCGGGCGGGGCTCCAGCGGGAATATATCCCTTGATGCGGATGAAAGGATGGCCGGCAAGTGTACAGGCTTCCGGGGTCCGGCGCATTGTGCCGCAGCCGGGCTCGCCCGGCCGTGCAGGTGGCCCGGGGCGCGGGCCAGCCCCTAGGATGCCGCATGGACTCGATCACCCACCTGTTCTACGGCGCCGTCATCGCCGCGGCGATCGCGCCGGCCCGCCACCGCCGCGCCGCGCTGCTCGCCGGCGCCGCGCTCAACACGCTCCCGGACCTGGACGTCGTCCCGCTCGCGTTCTGCGACGACCCGGTCGTGCAGCTGACCTGGCACCGCAGCGCCACCCATTCCTGGCTCGTGCTGCCGTTCGTGGCGTGGGCGATCTGGGCGTTCTTCCGCGCGCGCGGCGGGCGGGTGGCCGAAGCGCCGGCGCGCTGGTGGTGGGCGATCTTCGCCTGCCTGATGGCGCATCCGTTCCTCGACGCGTTCACGGTCTACGGCACGCAGCTGCTGTGGCCGCTGCCGGCGCGGCCGGCGCTGTGGTCGAGCCTGTTCATCATCGATCCGATGTTCACCCTGCCGTGGTTCGCCGCGTGCGTGGTCGCCTGGCGCGCCCGCGAACGCATCGGCACGCGCGCGCTGGCCGCGGGCCTGGTCCTCGGCACCGCCTACCTGGGCTGGTCGCTGGCCGCGAAGGCCATGGTCGAACGCGCGGCGTCACCGGCGCTCGCGGCGATCGGCTACGCGGGCGCGCCGCGCTTCTCGGTGCCTGCGCCGCTCACCACGCGGCGCTGGCGCGTGGTCGCGATGGGCACCGATGGCTACGTCGAGGGGGAGCGGCGCATCGGCGACGCGGGCCCGATGGCGTTCCGCTTCCATCCCTCCGACACGGCCGCCATGCGCGCCGCGGCGGACGTGCCCGCGCTGCGCCGGCTCGCGTGGTGGAACCACGGCTTCCAGAAGGCCGAAGTGCGCGACGGCGTGCTGGTGCTGAGCGACCTGCGCATGGGCAGCGAACCCGATTTCAGCTTCGCCTACGCCGTGGCGCGGCGCGAAGGCGGCGCGTGGCGCGCCATCGCCCCGCCGTACAACGTCGCGCGGGCGCAGACCCGCAAGGCGCTGGGCATGCTGTTCCGGCGCCTGCTGCGCGGCGAAAAGGTCAAGGTGAAATTCGGCGCCCAGCCTCAGGCGGCGGCCGGCAGTTCCGGCGGCACGCCCGCGACCAGCGCGTCGAAATAGTCGCGGGTGAGGCGCAGCTGCTCCGCGGCGGTCTGCGCGCGGTTCACGACGGCGCGGAACGCGTGGTTCTCCGGCCGGTCCTTCGCGTACCAGCCGAGATGCTTGCGGGCGATGCGGACGCCGGCGTCCTCGCCGTAGAAGGCGTGGAGCGATTCGAGGTGGCCGAGCAGGATGTCGCGCACCTCGGCCGCGCCGGGTTCCGGCAGCAGTTCGCCATGCGCCAGGTAGTGCGCGATCGAGCGGAAGATCCACGGGCGACCCTGCGCGGCGCGGCCGACCATCACCGCGTCGCAGCCGGTGCGGCGCAGGACCTCGGCGGCCTTCCGCGGCGAATCGATGTCGCCGTTGGCGATGACCGGGATCCGCAGCGCCGCCTTGATCGCCGCGACCGTGTCGTATTCGGCGACGCCGGTGTAATGCTGCTCGCGGCTGCGCCCGTGGACCGCGAGCGCGGCGATGCCCGATTCCTGGGCGATGCGCGCGACGGCCGGCGCATTGCGATGCCCCGCGTCCCAGCCGGTGCGGATCTTCAGCGTCACCGGCACGTCCACCGCGGCCACCACCGCCTCGAGGATCCGCGCGACCAGCGCTTCGTCGCGCATCAGCGCCGACCCGGCCCAGGCGTTGCAGACCTTCTTCGCCGGGCAGCCCATGTTGATGTCGACGAGCTGCGCGCCGTGGGCCACGTTGTAGCGGGCGGCCTCGGCCAGCACCGCGGGCTCGGTGCCGGCGATCTGCACGCCGACCGGGTCGGGCTCGCCGGCGTGGTCCATGCGCCGCAGCGACTTGGCGGTGTGCCAGAAGCGCGGATCCGACGTGGTCATCTCCGACATCGCCAGGCCCGCGCCCAGGCGCTTGCACAGCACCCGGAACGGCTTGTCCGTGACCCCGGCCATGGGGGCCAGGATCACGCGGGGTTCGATGGCGTGCGGGCCGATGCGCATGGCGCGCATTCTACGGGGCCCTGCCGGGGGCGGGGCCCGCTGAGCCGAAGCGCGGGGGGGCGTCCGCCCGGCGC
>JBQCJF010000061.1:0-2939 GCA_051953015.1 Luteimonas sp. | reverse complement strand
GGCTGCGGCTGCGGCTGCGGGGCGGACGGCTGCGCCGCCGGCGGCTGCGCGGCGGGCTGCGCCGGGACGGCGGGCGCGGGCGCGGGTTCCGGCGCGCGCTCGATGGTGTTCGGCGCGGCGGCGGTGGGCGCCTGGATCGGCTGCGCCGGCGCGGCGAGCGAACTCGGCGCCTCGAGCAGCACGGAATATTCGCGCACGAGGCGGCCCGCGCCCCAGTCCACTTCGATCAGGAAGGTGAGCAGCGGCTGCCGAAGCGGCGCCGCGCTCGTCACCCGGATCACCGGTTGGCCGCGCCCGTCGACGGCGACGGTGAACTGCAGGTTGGCGGTCGCCGCGTCCGGCGCGGGCAGGCCGACGCGACGGAAGGTGTCCGGCGACGCCAGGCGCACCTGCAGGTTGCCGAGTTCGGAGGCATCGGCCGCGACGACGGGGATTTCCGCCAGCAGCGGCTGGCCCGGCGCCGACTTGACGACGATGCGGCCGAGGCCGAGGGCGAGGGCCGGCAGCGCGACGGCCAGGGCGAGCGCCAGCAGCAGCGCCTGGAGCGTGCCCCTGAGGAGCATGCCCCTGCCGAGCATGCCCCTGCGGAGGCCGCACCCGTGGATGCCGCCCTTGCGCATGCCTGCCCTGCCTGCCTTCACGCCCTTCCCCCCGGACTTCCCGTCCCGACTCTAGCGGCCCGCCGCGTCCGCGCGCAACGACGCGCGCGCTCCGTCACGCTTCCGCGGCGACCAGTTCCGCGAGCTGCACCGCATTGAGCGCCGCGCCCTTGCGGATGTTGTCGGCCACGATCCACAGGTTCAGCCCGCGCGGATGCGACAGGTCCTCGCGGATGCGGCCGACGTACACCGGATCGCGCCCCGACGCGTGCGTCACCGGCGTCGGATAGCCGCCGCCGGCGGCTTCGTCGACCACTTCAACCCCCGGCGCGGCCTCGAGCAGCGCCCGCGCCTGCGCCGCGGTGAGCTTGTCGCGCGTCTCGATCGACACCGCTTCGGAGTGCCCGTAGAACACCGGCACGCGCACCACGGTGGCGTTCACTCCGATCGACGCGTCGCCGAGGATCTTGCGCGTCTCCCACACCAGCTTCATCTCCTCGCTGGTGTAGCCGTTGTCGAGGAAGTCGCCGCCGTGCGGGATCACGTTGAACGCGATCTGGACCGGATAGACGTCGGGCTCGGCGGACTGGAAGTTGAGCAGCGCGGCGGTCTGCCGGCCGAGCTCCTCGAGCGCGCGGCGCCCGGTCCCGGACACCGACTGGTACGTGGCGACGTTGATGCGCTCGATGCCCGCGGCGCGGTGCAGCGGCGCCAGCGCGACCAGCATCTGCATCGTCGAGCAGTTCGGGTTGGCGATGATGCCGCGCGGGCGGTGCTTCAGCGCCTCGGGATTGACCTCGGCCACGACCAGCGGCACGTCGTCGTCGCGGCGGAAGGCGGAGGAGTTGTCGATCACCACGGCGCCGGCGGCGGCGAACTTCGGCGCGTATTCGCGCGACACGTCGCCACCCGCCGAGAACAGCGCGATGTCGACGCCGGCCGGGTCGAAGGTCGCGAGGTCGCGCACCATCACCTCGTCGTCGCCGAACGCCACCTCGCCGCCCGCCGAACGCTCGCTCGCCAGCGCGACGATCTCGCCGATCGGGAATTTCCGCTCCGCGAGCACCGACAGCATCGTCTCGCCGACCGCGCCGGTGGCGCCGACGACCGCAACCTTGAATCGCCTGCCGTTCACGACGGCGTGCCCTGCATGTGCACGTCCTGCATGTTCATCCTGGAATCCTGGGGAAAACTTCGCCCACGTCGCCGCACTGCGCGCGATGCCGCAGCGCCTGGTCCATGAGCACCAGCGCCAGCATCGCCTCGCAGATCGGAACCGCGCGGATGCCCACGCACGGATCATGGCGACCCGTCGTGACCACCTCGACTTCGTTGCCGTGCACGTCGAGGCTGCGCCCGGGCAGGCGCAGGCTCGAGGTCGGCTTGAACGCGACCGACACCACCACCGGCTGGCCGCTGGAGATGCCGCCGAGGATGCCGCCCGCGTGGTTCGACACGAAACCCGCCGCGGTCGCTTCGTCGCGGTGCTGGGTGCCCTTCTGCGCGACGCTGGCGAAGCCGTCGCCGATCTCCACGCCCTTCACCGCGTTGATCGACATCATCGCCGCCGCCAGTTCCGCGTCGAGCTTGCCGTACACCGGCTCGCCCCAGCCCGGCGGCACGCCGGTGGCGACGGCGGTGACGCGCGCGCCCACCGAATCGCCGGACTTGCGCAGCGCATCCATGTAGCTTTCCAGGTCCGGCACCTGCGCCGCGTCGGGCCAGAAGAACGGGTTGGCATCGACGGCGCCGAGATCCGCGCCGCGCGGCACGATGCCGCCGAGCTGCGCGAGCCAGCCGCGCACGATCACGTCGTGGCGCTGCGCCAGCCACTTCTTCGCGACGACGCCGGCGGCGACGCGCATCGTCGTCTCGCGCGCCGACGCGCGGCCGCCGCCGCGCGGATCGCGCAGGCCGTACTTCTGCCAGTAGGTGTAGTCGGCGTGGCCGGGGCGGAACTGCTCCGCGATCGCGTCGTAGTCCTTGCCGCGCGCGTCGGTGTTGCGCACCAGCAGCGCGATCGGCGTGCCGGTGGTGACGCCTTCGTGCACGCCGGACAGGAGCTCGACCTCGTCGGCCTCGTGCCGCTGCGAGGTGTGCCGGGTACGGCCCGTGGCGCGCCGCGCGAGGTCGTGCACGAAGTCCTCGGGCGCGAGTTCGAGCCCGGGCGGGCAGCCGTCGACGACGCAGCCGATCGCCGGCCCGTGCGATTCGCCGAAGGTGGTGACGCGCAGCAGCCGGCCGAAGGTGTTCATCGCGACGCGCCGGCGCTAGAACAGGCCGGGCGCGTCGTCCGCGTCCATGTCGGCCGCGGACGGGTCCGCTGCGGCGACCGGCGCG
>JBQCJF010000060.1:0-13462 GCA_051953015.1 Luteimonas sp. | reverse complement strand
CCGCGCAGGCCGCGCCGGAGCGGTAGCCGCGCGGATCGGGCAGCGCCGACACGCCGAGGCTGCCGTCGTTCCGCAACTGCGCGAGCGCCGCGCTGCCCGGCGCATCCTCGTGCTCGAAATCGCCGCCGACCAGCAGCATGTCGCCGCCCGCCGGGGCCGCCGAGAAAATGCCCGCCGCCGGCACGCGCGACGGGATCGGCGTCGGATGCGCGGTCCAGCGCGCGCGAGGCGCGTCGATCGCGACGGCGATCCCCGGTGCTCCCTCTTCCCCGGAGACGAACGCGCGCGAGGCGCCGCCACCGCCGACCGCCATCCGGCGCCCCCACGGCGTGGTCGCGATGCAGGTGCCGCTGGCGGCGAACGCGGCTTCGTCCGCTTCGGCCTTCGGCATCATGTCCGCGGGCTGCAGCGCCCAGCTGCGGCCGCCGTCGGACGTCGCGTAGACCTGGAACGCGCCGTCCACCGGATCGCCCAGCATCCAGCCCCGATCGCCGTCGAAGGCCATGCAGTCGAAGAACGCGCGCGGGTCGGCGTTCTGCAGCGCCAGCTGCCAGCTGCGGCCGCCGTCGTCGGTGCGGTACACCCGCGAATCCGCGCCCGGCCCGATCGACAGCACGACCGCGCTGTCGGCGTCGAAGCCTTCGACGTCGCGGAAATCGAGCTTCTCCGCGCCCGGCACGCGCATCGCCTGCCAGTGCGCGCCGCCATCGACGGTGCGCAGCACGCTGCCTTCGCGGCCGCTGGCCCAGGCGACGTTCGCGTCCACGGCGGAGATCCCGCGCAGGCGCACCGTGACGCCGGACGCCTGCGCGTCGATCGCGGCGGGCGGCGCGGCCGGAGCGCGCGCGGTCGCGGCAGCCGTCGTCTCCCGCGACGCGCCCGCGCAGGCGGAGGCCAGCAACGCGGCGAAAACCGGGATCGCGCGTTTCATCGCCGCGGCGCCGCGAGTTGCGCCTGCTTGCGCACGACCAGCATCGCGACCTCCAGCCCCTGCTCGTAGTTCAGGCGCGGATCCACGGTGGACCGGTATGCGCGCGCGAGGTCCGCGTCGGTCAGGTCGCGCGCGCCGCCGGTGCATTCGGTCACGTCCTCGCCGGTCAGTTCCAGGTGCACGCCGCCCAGTCGCGTGCCGGCCGCGGCGTGCAGGTCGAACGACTGCTCGAGCTCGCTGCGGATGTTGGCGAAACGCCGCGTCTTGTAACCGTTGCTCGCGGTTTCCGTGTTGCCGTGCATCGGATCGCACACCCACAGCACGCGCCGGCCGTCGCGGCGTACCGCGTCCAGCAGCGGCGGCAGCTTCGACGCCACCTGCCCGGCGCCCATGCGATGGATGAAGGTCAGTCGCCCGGGCTCGTCGCCCGGGTTGAGCGCGTCGACCAGGCGGAGCAGCCCGTCCGCCGTCGCCGACGGACCGACCTTCACCGCGACCGGATTGCGGATGCCGCGGAAGTACTCCGCGTGCGCGCC
Organism: Luteimonas sp.; assembly: GCA_051953015.1. Taxonomy (GTDB): domain Bacteria; phylum Pseudomonadota; class Gammaproteobacteria; order Xanthomonadales; family Xanthomonadaceae; genus Cognatiluteimonas. The sequence continues at coordinate 11,995 of JBQCJF010000060.1, read as the reverse complement.
GTCCAGCGCCGCCGTGCGCATGCCGATCCAGGGGAAGTGGGTGCTGAGGTTGAACCAGCCCCACTGCCGCGGCACCTGCCGGGTCTGCGCTTCCTCGTACGGCAGCAGCAGCGCTTCGTGCGAGGTGTAGAAGTCGACGCGGTTGAGGTTGTGGACCTCGCTGCCGGACAGCGTCTCCATGAAGCGCACCGCGTCGCCGATGCCCGACACCATGCGCCGGTATTCCTCGGCGAGCGGCGAGTGCCCCACCCATTCGAGGTTCCAGTATTCCGGGTGGTGCAGGTCGGCGAAGCCGCCGTCGATCAGCGCGCGCACGAAGTTCATGGTCATCGCCGAGCGCGCGTGCGCCTTGATCATGCGGCGCGGATCGGGCGCGCGCTCCGCGGCGGTGAAGCCCGGCGCGTTGACGATGTCGCCGCGGTACGACGGCAGCGAGACGCCGTCGCGCGTTTCCAGGTCGGCCGAGCGCGGCTTCGCGTACTGCCCGGCGAACCGCCCCACGCGCACCACCGGCAGGCGCAGCCCGTGCACGAGCACCAGGCTCATCTGCAGCAGCACCTTGAGCCGGTTGGAGATGACCGACGAGGTGCACTCCGCGAAGTTCTCCGCGCAGTCGCCGGCCTGCAGCAGGAATCGGCGGCCCTCCTGCGCTTCCGCCACCTGCTGCTTCAGCGCCAGGATCTCCCAGGACGTCACCAGCGGCGGCAGCGCGCGCAGCTCGTCCATGGCCTGCGCGAGCGCGGCCGCGTCGGGATAGGTCGGCATCTGCGCCGCGGGGCGCTCGCGCCATGACGCGGGCGTCCAGCCTTCGGCGAGGTTGACGGGTTGGGGGCGGTCAGCGCTGGCCACGGCCTGCCCTGCCCGGCCCGAGCATCGCCAGCACCGCCCAGGCGCCGAGCAGCGTGAACCAGACCAGGCTCCATTCCGGCATCGACATGCCGAGGAAGGTCCAGTCGACCTTCGCGCATTCGCCGGAGCCGGTGAGCACGGTGCGGACCACGCTGGTCAGCGGGAATGCCTCGAGCAGGAAGTCCAGGCTGGGACCGCACATCGGCACCTGGTCGGCCGGCAGGTGCTGGATCCAGACGTGGCGGCCGGCGACGTAGAGCCCCGCCGCCACCAGCAGCAGCGCGAGCACGCCCCAGGCGCGTCGCCCGCCGGCGCCGCGCGGCGCGAACAGCCCGGCCAGCAGGAACACGGCGCCCAGCGCGATGAAGCCGATGCGCTGGAAGATGCACAGCGGGCACGGCACCAGCCCGAGGTACTTCTCGGTGTAGAGGGCGTAGGCGAGCAGCGCGGCGCAGACGGCGAAACCGAGCAGGCACTGCGCGCGGAAGGACCAGCGGAGGGGGTTGGCGTTCATGCCGCCACGATACGCAAAAAACGAAACCCCGGCACGTGGCCGGGGCTTCGTCGTGGAGCCGACCCGTGGTCGGCTCCGGTGTGCCTCGCGAGCCGACCAGTGGCCGGCCCTGCGTTGCGGTCAGTCGGCCTGCGGGCGGTCGACGAGCTCGACGTAGGCCATCGGCGCGTTGTCGCCGGCGCGGAAGCCGCACTTGAGGATGCGCAGGTAGCCGCCCGGACGGGTGGCATAGCGCGGGCCGAGCACGGTGAACAGCGTGCCGACGGCTTCCTTGTCGCGCAGGCGGGCGAACGCGAGGCGGCGGTTGGCGACGCCGTCGGTCTTGGCGAGCGTGATCAGCGGCTCGGCGACGCGGCGCAGTTCCTTGGCCTTGGGCAGCGTGGTCTTGATCAGCTCGTGCTTGATCAGCGACGCGGCCATGTTCTCGAACATCGCCTGGCGATGGGCGCTGGTGCGGCTGAACTTGCGGCCGGATTTCTGGTGGCGCATGGATGTGGTTCCTGTCGAATGTTGTAGACGTTGGACTTCGCTGTCGCCATCCCGGCGTTGTTGCTTCGGACTGCGCTGGCCCTGGCCAATCATCCTGACTGGCACGCCGCGAATCTCGGGATTCGTCGGCGATGTTTCAAATCAACTACCTGAAGCCGCGGCTGCGCCGCGTTTGCACCCCCTGCCCGGTGCAGCGCGCCGGGCGTTCGCCCGAGCGCGCGGCAGTGCCGCGCAAGCGGCTCGGGCTCACCCCATCATCCCGTGCGAGGCGACGCCCGCCGGCGGCCAGTTCTCGAGCTTCATGCCGAGCGACAGGCCACGCTGCGCGAGCACTTCCTTGATCTCGGTGAGCGACTTCTTGCCGAGGTTCGGCGTCTTGAGTAGCTCGACCTCGGTCTTCTGGATCAGGTCGCCGATGTAGTAGATGCTCTCGGCCTTGAGGCAGTTGGCCGAACGCACCGTCAGCTCCAGGTCGTCGATCGGGCGCAGCAGCACCGGATCCACGCCGGCGGCCACCGGCTTCGACGCGCCGCGGTCGCGGTGCGTGAAGTCGCCGAACACCGACAGCTGGTCGCTGAGGATGTCGGCGGCGGTGCGCACGGCTTCCTCGGCGTCGATCGTGCCGTTGGTCTCGATGTCGATGACCAGCTTGTCCAGGTCGGTGCGCTGCTCGACGCGCGCGGCCTCGACCGCGTACGCGACGCGGCGGACCGGCGAGAACGAGGCGTCGAGCATCAGGCGGCCGATCGCGCGGGTTTCCTCGTCCGGCTTGCGGCGGGCGGCGGCCGGCTGGTAGCCGAAGCCGCGCTCGATGCGCAGGCGCATGTTCAGCGCGGTGTCCTTGGTCAGGTGCGCGACGACGTGCTCGGGGTTGAGGATCTCGACGTTGTGGTCGGTCTTGATGTCGCCGGCGGTGACGACGCCCGGGCCCTGCTTGGACAGGGTCAGGGTGGAGCTGTCGCCGGTGCCCATGCGGATGGCGATGTCCTTGAGGTTCAGCAGGACTTCGAGCACGTCCTCCTGCAGGCCCTCGATGGTGCTGTACTCGTGCAGCACGCCGTCGATCTCGACCTCGGTGATCGCGAAGCCGGGGATCGAGGAGAGCAGCACGCGACGCAGGGCGTTGCCCAGCGTGTGGCCGTAGCCGCGCTCGAGCGGCTCGATCACGACCTTCGCGCGGTTGCCGGCGAGGCGTTCGATCTGGGGGCCGCGGGGACGCAGGACTTGGTTGGCGGTAACCGTCATGTGTGTAGCTTCTCCTGCAAATGCAAACAGCGCTGCTTTTGCCCTCGGAGCCCCCTTAAGTTAAGGGGGCGGCCGATACGCGCAGCGGATCGGCCGGGGTTGTGGAGGCGATCCTTCATCTGCCCGAAGACGCAGGCAATGAAGTGGCCGCGACCGTTACTTGGAATAGAGCTCGACGATCAGCGCTTCGTTGATGTCGGCAGGCAGGTCGCCGCGGTCCGGGACCGCCTTGAACACGCCGGCAAACTTCTTCGCGTCGACCTCGATCCACGACGGCGACAGGTCCATCTGGCCGGACACGGTCAGCGACTCCTGCACGCGGAGCTGCTTCTGCGCGCGCTCGGACAGCGCGATCGCGTCGCCGGCCTTGACCGCGTAGGAAGGCAGGTTGACCGGCTTGCCGTTGACGGTGACGCCGCGATGGCTGACGAGCTGGCGCGCCGCCGGGCGGGTGACCGCGAAGCCCATGCGGTAGACGACGTTGTCGAGACGCGTCTCCAGCATCTGCAGCAGGTTCTCGCCGGTGTTGCCCTTCTTGGTCGAGGCCTTCTTGTAGTAGTTGCGGAACTGGCGCTCCAGCAGGCCGTAGATGCGCTTCACCTTCTGCTTCTCGCGCAGCTGGGTGGCGTAATCCGAGAGCTTGCTGCGACGCGCGCCGGTGCCGGCGCCGTGCTGGCCGGGCTTCTGCTCCAGCTTGCACTTGGAATCGAGCGCGCGCGCCGGCGACTTCAGGCCGAGGTCGGTGCCTTCGCGGCGGGCGAGCTTGCAGGTGGGTCCGATATAACGAGCCATTTTCTATCGCCCCCTTAGACGCGACGCTTCTTCGGCGGACGGCATCCGTTGTGCGGGATGGGCGTCACGTCGATGATGTTGGTGATCTTGTAGCCGACGTTGTTGAGCGAACGCACGGCCGACTCGCGGCCCGGACCCGGGCCCTTGATGCGCACTTCCAGCGACTTCACGCCGTAGTCGAGCGCGGCCTTGCCGGCCTTCTCGGCGGCGACCTGCGCGGCGAACGGCGTCGACTTGCGCGAGCCGCGGAAGCCCGCGCCGCCCGAGGTCGCCCACGACAGCGCGTTGCCCTGGCGGTCGGTGATGGTCACGATGGTGTTGTTGAAAGAAGCGTGGACGTGCGCGATGCCGTCGGTGACGACGCGCTTGATCTTCTTCTTGACTTTCGCGGCAGCTGGCTTGGCCATGTCTGTTCCTTACTTCTTGATGGCCTTGCGCGGACCCTTGCGGGTGCGTGCATTGGTCCGGGTGCGCTGGCCGCGCAGGGGCAGGCCGCGGCGGTGGCGCAGGCCGCGGTAGCAGGCCAGGTCCATCAGGCGCTTGATCGCGACGCCGACTTCGCGGCGCAGGTCGCCCTCGACCGCGAACTTGCCGATCTCGGCGCGCAGGCGCTCGACTTCGGGCTCCGACAGGTCGCGGATCTTCGTCGACGGGGCGACCCCGGCGGATTCGCAGACCTGGCGGGAACGGGTACGGCCGATGCCGTAGATGCTCTGCAGGCCCACCCAGACGTGCTTCTGGGCAGGCAGGTTGACGCCGGCAATACGCGCCATGTGGCGGATCTCCAAACGGTTGGCGGCCGGGCACGCAAGCCCGGCGAGTGAACTGGAAAGTTTATCAAGGTTCCGTGACTACTGGAAGCCCCGGGGCCGAAGCCCCGGGACCCGGCATGGGGAGCGTGCCCATGCTCCGGCGACGGTCCGGGGCTGGCCGTGGCCCGGCGGTTGCCCGCCCTGCCCGGCCCGCGCGCTACTCCGGCGCGCGGATCCGCCCCGGGCCACCCGGGTGCGGAACCGCCGCCCGGGTCGCCCATGTGCCGGTCCGCGCGTTCGTCGGAGCCGGCCTGGTGTTTCGTTACCGCCTAGCGGGAGCCGCCCCGCCCCTTCAGGTTGGCCTTCTTCAGCAGGCTGTCGTACTGGTGGGACATCAGGTGCGCCTGGATCTGCGCGATGAAGTCCATGACCACCACCACCACGATCAGCAGCGAGGTGCCGCCGAAGTAGAACGAGGCGCCCAGCTCGGTGCGCATGAATTCCGGCAGCAGGCAGACCAGCACCAGGTAGGCAGCGCCGGCGGCCGTGAGCCGGGTCAGCACCGCATCGATGTAGTCCGCCGTCGCCTTGCCCGGACGGATGCCCGGGATCAGCGCGCCCGACTTCTTCAGGTTGTCCGCGGTCTCCTGCGAGTTGAAGACCAGGGCCGTGTAGAAGAAGGTGAAGCCGATGATCAGCGCCGCGTACAGGATCATGTGCAGCGGCTCGCCCGGGCCCAGCGCCTGCGCCGCGCGCTGCAGCCAGTTGCCCGCGCCGGCCTGGCCGAACCAGGTCGAGGCGGTGGCCGGGAACATGATGATCGACGACGCGAAGATCGGCGGGATCACGCCCGACATGTTGAGCTTGAGCGGCAGGAACGACGACTGGTTCATGTACGCGCTGCGGCCGCCCTGGCGGCGCGCGTAGTTCACGGTGATGCGGCGCTGGCCGCTTTCCATGAACACCACGAACCAGGTGAACAGCAGCACGACCGCGGCGATGGCGATCACCGCCAGCGAGCTCATCTGGCCGTTGCGCACGCTCTCGAGCGTGCCCAGCACGGCGGCGGGGATGCCCGCCACGATGCCGGCGAAGATGATCAGCGACACGCCGTTGCCGACGCCGCGCTCGGTCACCTGCTCGCCCAGCCACATCAGGAACATCGTGCCGGCGGTCAGCGCGACCACCGCGGTGAGCACGAAGCCCGGGCCCGGCGCATAGACCACCGGGATGCCGTTGCTGGCGCCGGTGGTCTGCAGGGCGATGGCGATGCCCGCCGAGTGGAAGATCGCCAGCGGGATCGCGCCCAGGCGCGACCACTGGGTGATCTTGCGGCGGCCGGACTCGCCCTCCTTCTGGATCGCCTTCAGGCTGGGCAGGATCTGCACCATCAGCTGCATGACGATCGACGCGGAGATGTACGGGATCACGTTCAGCGCGAACAGGCTGAAGCGCTGCAGGGCGCCGCCCGAGAACATGTTGAACATGTCCACGATCGTGCCCTTCTGCGCTTCCATCAGCTGCAGCATCGCGTCCGGGTTGACGCCCGGGACCGGGATGTAGCAGCCGATGCGGTAGACCAGCAGCGCGCCGAGCACGAACAGCAGGCGCTGGCGCAGCTCGGTGAACTTGCCGGCGCCGGCCAGGCCGGCCATCGCGGTTGCGCTGCGCGCCATCCCGGGCTTACTCCGCCGCCTCGACGACCTGGCCGCCGGCGGCTTCGATCGCCGCCTTCGCGCCGGCCGTGGCCAGCAGGCCCTTCAGCACGAACTTCTTGCCGATCTCGCCCTTCTTGACGATCTTGGCCTGCTTCGCGGTGGCGGGCACCAGCTTCGCGGCGCGGAGCGCGGCGAAGTCGATCGTGCCGGCGTCCAGCTTGTCCAGCTGGTACAGCAGCACTTCGGCGGTGTCCTTCTTCTTCAGCGAGGCGAAGCCGATCTTCGGCAGGCGACGCTGCATGGGCATCTGGCCGCCTTCGAAGCCGGCCTTGATCTTGCCCTTGCCGGAGCGCGCGAAGGAGCCCTTGTGGCCGCGACCGGCGGTCTTGCCGAGGCCGGAACCGATGCCGCGGCCGACGCGCTTGCGCTCCTGGCGGGCGCCGTCGGCGGGCTTGAGCGAATTGAGCTTCATCCGATTACTCCTCAACCTGCACGAGGTAGTGGACCTTGTTGATCAGGCCGCGAACCTGCGGGCTGTCCTTGAGCTCGCGCACGTCGTTGAGCTTGTTCAGGCCCAGGGCCTTCACAGACAACCGGTGGCGCGCCTGGGTTCCCCGCAGGCCCTTCACCAGGCGCACCTTGACGGTGCCGGCCGGCGCGGCGGTTTCGTTCTTCTTAGCCATGCTGCAACTCCTCGACCTTCTTGCCGCGCTTGGCCGCGATGCGGCTCGGCGAGTGCATTTCGTTGAGGCCGCGCAGCGTGGCGCGCACGAGGTTGATCGGGTTGCGCGAACCGGTGGCCTTGGCCAGCACGTTCTTCACGCCCACCGCCTCGAGCACGGCGCGCATCGCGCCGCCGGCGATCACGCCGGTACCTTCGGACGCCGGCTGCATGTAGACCTTGGCCGCGCCGTGGTTGGACTTGACCGCGTGCCACAGGGTGCCGTTGTTGAGCTCGACCCTGGACATGCCGCGGCGCGCCTGCTCCATCGACTTCTGGATCGCGACCGGCACTTCGCGCGCCTTGCCGTAGCCGAAGCCGACCTTGCCGTCGCCGTCGCCGACCACGGTCAGCGCGGTGAAGGTGAACTGGCGGCCGCCCTTGACCGTCTTGCTGACGCGGTTGACCGCGATCAGCTTCTCGATCATGCCGTCGTCGATTTCCTCGCGGTTGCGATCGCGATCGCGGCCCCGCGGTGCACGTTCATCTGCCATCTCTGTGATTCCGTCTGTTTGAGGGTTTGCTTGCGGCTTGGCCGCTTATGGTTGGGGAGTGGATCGGGTGTTCCGGACACGGCCGCGAATGGCCGTGCCGTCCGGTGCGACCCGCACCGGCAGGCGACGCAAGATCAGAACTGCAGGCCACCCTCGCGGGCGGCGTCGGCCAGCGCCTTGATGCGGCCGTGGTAACGGTAGCCCGAACGGTCGAACGCGACCTTCTCGATGCCGGCGGCGCGCGCCTTCTCGGCGATCGCGCGGCCGACCTTGGCGGCGGCGTCGGCGTTCTTGCCGTTCTTCAGGCCCTCGCGCACGGCGGACTGGGTGGTGCTGGCCGAAGCCAGGACCTTCGAGCCGTCGGCGCTGAACACCTGGGCGTAGAGGTGCTGGCCGGTGCGCAGCACCGACAGGCGCGGCACGCCGAGTTCGCGGATGTGCGCGCGGGTCGACTTGGCGCGGCGCAGGCGGGCGATCTTCTTTTCCATGGTCTTCTGTCTCCGGAAGCTGAAAGCCGCTTAGGCCTTCTTGGCTTCCTTGCGGATGATGTTTTCGCCGGCGTACTTCACGCCCTTGCCCTTGTACGGCTCCGGCGGGCGGAAGCCGCGGATCTTGGCGGCGACTTCGCCGACGCGCTGCTTGTCGGCGCCGCTGACCAGGATCTCGGTCTGGGTCGGGGTCGTGATGGTGATGCCTTCCGGCGCCGGGAACAGGACCGGGTGCGAGAACCCGAGCGACAGGTTCAGGTCCTTGCCCTGCATCGCGGCGCGGTAACCGACGCCCACGAGCTCGAGCTTGCGCTCGAAGCCCTCGGACACGCCCTTCACCATGTTCGCGAGGATCGCGCGCAGGGTGCCGGCCATCGGCACGTGCGCCGGGTCGGCCGCCGAGAGCAGCGCGTTGCCGTCCTCGACCTTGACCTCGACGCCTTCGGGCTTGGCGATCGACAGCGTGCCCTTCGGGCCCTTCGCGACGACGTTGCCGCCCTGGATGTTGACTTCGACGCCCTTCGGCAGGGCGATCGGCTTCTTGGCTACACGAGACATGCTTGCTGCTCCCTTAGGCCACGAAGCACAGGACTTCGCCGCCGACGCCCTGCTGGCGCGCCTGCGCATCGGTCATGATGCCCTTGGAGGTGGAGATGATGGCGACGCCGAGGCCGCCGAGCACCTTCGGCAGCGCGTCCTTGCCGCGGTACTGGCGCAGGCCGGAACGCGACACGCGGTGCAGGCGCTCGATGACCGGCTTGCCCTCGAAGTACTTCAGCACGATCTCGAGCTCGGCCTTGGCGCCGTTCTCGGTCACGCGGATGTCGGCGATGTAGCCCTCGCCCTTCAGGACGTTGGCGATCGCGACCTTGGTCTTGGACGACGGCATTTTCACCGTCTGCTTGCCGACGGCGGCCGCATTCTTGATGCGGACCAGCATGTCGGCGATGGGATCAGTCATGCTCATTGCTTGTTCCTCTTAAGCACCGATATCCGCAGAAGATTCTGCGAAACGATTGGGGTTTTACGGGTTACCAGCTGGCCTTGCGGACGCCGGGGACGTCGCCGCGCATGGTGGCCTGGCGCAGCATGTTGCGGCCGAGGCCGAACTTGCTGTACACGCCGCGCGGGCGGCCGGTCATGGCGCAGCGGTTGCGCTGGCGGCTCTCGGAGGAGTCGCGCGGCAGCTTCTGCAGCTTCACCGAGGCGTCCATCTTCTCCTCGTAGGACGCCGTGGTGCTGGCGATGATCTTCTTCAGCGCGTCGCGCTTGGCGCCGTACTTCTTCGCCAGCTTCTCGCGCTTCGCCTCGCGGTTGACCATGGAGGTCTTTGCCATTGTCTCGTCCTCTCGGGATCAGTTGCGGAACGGGAAGCGGAAGGCTTCGAGCAGCGCCTTGGCTTCTTCGTTCGAACGGGCGGTCGTGGTGATCGCGATGTCCATGCCGCGCAGCGCGTCGACCTGGTCGAAGTCGATCTCCGGGAAGATGATCTGCTCCTTCACGCCCATGTTGTAGTTGCCGCGGCCGTCGAACGACCGGCCGGACACGCCGCGGAAGTCGCGGACGCGCGGCAGCGAGACGTTGATCAGGCGGTCCAGGAACTCGTACATGTGGTTCCGGCGCAGCGTGACCTTGCAGCCGATCGGCCAGCCGTCGCGGATCTTGAACGAGGCCACCGAGACGCGCGACTTGGTGACCACCGGCTTCTGGCCGGCGATCTTGGCCATGTCGGCCGTCGCGTTCTCGAGCACCTTCTTGTTCGCCGCCGCCTCGCCCACGCCCATGTTGAGCGTGATCTTGGACAGCTTCGGCACCTGCATCGGGTTGGTGTAACCGAAGCGCTGCATCAGCTTCGGCACCACCTCGGTCTTGTAGAACTCTTCCAGTCGGGTCGTCATCTCGGCATTCCTCAGGCGTCGATCGCCTCACCGCTGGAGCGGAACACACGCAACTTGCGTCCATCCTCCAGCACCTTGGTACCGATGCGCTCGCCCTTGCCGGTGGCCGGGTTGAAGAGCATCACGTTCGAAACATGGATCGGCGCCTCGCGCTCGATCACGCCGCCCGGCTGGCTGGCCTGCGGATTCGGCTTGGTGTGGCGCTTGACCAGGTTGACGTTCGAGACGACGACCTTGTCGCCGGCGACGCTCACCACGTCGCCGCGCTTGCCCTTGTCCTTGCCGGCGGTGACCACCACGTGGTCGCCCTTCTTGATACGGTTCATATGCTTCCTCCGCTCAGAGCACTTCGGGCGCGAGCGAGACGATCTTCATGAACTTCTCGGAGCGCAGCTCGCGGGTCACGGGCCCGAAGATGCGCGTGCCGATCGGCTCGTGCTTGTTGTTCAGCAGCACCGCGGCGTTGCCGTCGAAGCGGATCAGCGACCCGTCGGCGCGGCGCACGCCCTTGCGGGTGCGGACCACGACGGCGTCGTAGACCTCGCCCTTCTTGACCTTGCCGCGCGGGATGGCGTCCTTGATGGACACCTTGATGATGTCGCCGATGCCGGCGTAACGGCGCTTGGAGCCGCCAAGCACCTTGATGCACATCACTTCCTTGGCGCCGGAGTTGTCGGCCACGTCGAGGTGGCTCTGCATCTGGATCATTGCAAGGCCTCCCTTATTCGGCCGCGCGGACGAGGATCTCGACCACGCGCCAGTTCTTGGTCTTGGACATCGGCGCGCACTCCGCCACGCGGACCATGTCGCCGGTGTTGCAGGCGTTGTCCGCGTCGTGGGCGTGCAGCTTGGTCGAGCGGCGGATGTACTTGCCGTACAGCGCGTGCTTGACCTGGCGCTCGACGAGCACCGTCACCGTCTTGTCCATCTTGTTGCTGACCACGCGGCCTTCGACCGTGTGCAGCTTCTTGCCGTTGTTGTCGGTCATCTCTGCCGTTCCTTACTTCTGCGCGCCGAGCAGGGTGTTGACGCGCGCGATCTCGCGGCGCACCCGGCGGGCTTCGTGGGTCTTGGCGAGCTGGCCCGTGGCCTTCTGCATGCGCAGGGAGAACTGCTCCTTGCGCAGCTCGACCAGGTGGGCCTGGAGCTCGGCGGCCGACTTCTGACGCATCTGCTTGAGGTCCATCAGCGCACCGTCCGGGCAACGAAAGTGGTGGTCACCGAGAGCTTGGCGGCCGCCAGGCGGAACGCCTCGCGCGCGGTCGCCTCGTCCACGCCCTCGATCTCGTAGATCATGCGGCCGGGCTGGATCTGGGCGACCCAGTACTCGACGTTGCCCTTGCCCGAGCCCATTCGCACTTCGATCGGCTTCTTGGTGATCGGCTTGTCCGGGAACACGCGGATCCACATCTTGCCGCCGCGCTTCACGTAGCGGCTGATCGAACGGCGGGCGGCCTCGATCTGGCGCGACGTCAGCTGGCCGGTCGCGGTGGCCTTCAGGCCGAACTCGCCGAAGCTGACGGCATTGCCGTTCCAGGCCAGGCCGTCGTTGCGGCCCTTGTGCATCTTGCGGAATTTGGTTCGCTTGGGTTGCAGCATGGTTTATTCCCTCGCCTCGCCGCGCTCGCTCCGGTCGCCGCGGTCGCGGCGCGGGCCGCGCGGACGCTCGGTGCGCTCGCGATCACCGCGCTCGGCGCGCGGCGAATCGTCCTGCTTCTCCTGGCCGACCTGGGAGAAATCGAAGATCTCGCCCTTGTAGACCCAGACCTTGATGCCGATGATCCCGTAGGTCGTCTTCGCCTCGGCGAAGCCGTAGTCCACGTCCGCGCGCAGGGTGTGCAGCGGGACGCGGCCCTCGCGGTACCACTCCGAACGCGCGATCTCGGCGCCGTTCAGGCGGCCGGCCACGTTCACCTTGATGCCCAGCGCGCCCAGGCGCATCGCGTTGCCGACCGCGCGCTTCATCGCGCGGCGGAACATGATGCGGCGCTCGAGCTGCTGCGCGATCGACTCGGCGACCAGCTGCGCGTCGAGCTCCGGCTTGCGGACCTCGGTGACGTTGATGTGCGCCGGGACGCCCATCAGGTCGCTGACG
>JBQCJF010000059.1:0-3502 GCA_051953015.1 Luteimonas sp. | reverse complement strand
TGCCCCCGCAGGGGCGCGGGGCCGGGGGTTGGGGGTGGCCCGCGGCGCGACGGGGCGGGGGGGGCGGCGCGGTGGCGGGGCGCGGGGGGCGCGGGCTGGGCGGGGTGGGGGGCTGGAGCGGGGGGGGTGCGGCCGGGGGCGGGGTAATGCTATAATACGGCCGGGCGGGGGGGGGGGGGGGGGGTTCTTGGTTGGTGTCGGGGCCGCACCCAGCCCCCCGCGACCGAGACGAGTTCGTCGAGGTTGTCGGTGCGCGAGTCGAGCGACCCCTTCGACTCGGCGGCGTAGTGGTCGCGCAGGCCGCTGCGCGCGAGGACGTGGTCGATCTTCTCCGGCAACGGCAACTCCGCGACCTCGGCGGCAAGCGCATCGATCAAGCCGAGGAAGCCGGCCAGCGCGTTGCGCGCGCGCCCCGCCAGCGCGCCGCCCTCGGCGCAGCGTCGCGCCGCGTTCCACAACGAAAGCCCGGCCCCGCGCGCCTGCTGGCGCACCTCGCCGAGCGTGCGCTCGCCGATGCCGCGCGCGGGCGTGTTGACCGCGCGCTCGAAGGCCGCGTCGTCGTCGCGGTTGGCGACCAGGCGCAGGTAGGCGAGCGTGTCCTTGATCTCGGCGCGCTCGAAGAAGCGCATGCCACCGTACACGCGGTACGGGATCTGCTCGGCGAGCAGCGCCTCCTCGAACGCGCGCGACTGGGCGTTGCTGCGATACAGGATCGCGGCCTCGCCGTGGCTGCCGCCGTCGCGCACCCACTGGCGGATGCGCTCGACCACGAAGCGCGCCTCGTCGATCTCGTTGTACGACGCGTACAGGTCGATCGGTTCGCCCTCGCCGCTGTCGGTCCACAGCTGCTTGCCGAGGCGGTCCGGGTTGTGGACGATCACCGCGTTCGCGGCGTTCAGGATGTTCGCGCTGGAACGGTAGTTCTGCTCCAGGCGCAGCGTCGTCGCGCCCGGGAAGTCGGCCAGGAAGCGCTGCACGTTCTCGACCTTCGCGCCGCGCCAGCCGTAGATCGCCTGGTCGTCGTCGCCGACCACGAACACGTGGCCCTCGCTGCCGGCCAGCAGGCGGATGAAGGCGTACTGGATGGCATTGGTGTCCTGGAACTCGTCCACCAGCAGCTCGCCGAAGCGGCGCCGGTAGTGCGCGAGCAGTTGCGGGTTGTCGCGCAGTAACTCCAGCGCGCGCAGCAGCAGCTCGGCGAAATCGACCAGGCCCGCCCGGTCGCAACGCTCCTGGTACAGCGCGTAGCAGCGCTGCATCGCGTCGAGCCAGACGTCTTCCTTCGCCGGCTGCAGGTGCTGCGGGCGGCGGCCCTCGTCCTTCTGCGCGTTGATCCACCACGCGACCTGGCGCGGCGGGAAACGCGCCTCGTCGAGCTCGAGTTGCTGCACGACGCGCTTGACCAGGCGCTGCTGGTCGTCTGAATCCAGCACCTGGAAGCCTTCGGGCAGGTTCGCGTCCTGCCAGTGCAGGCGCAGCAGGCGATGGGCGAGGCCATGGAAGGTGCCGATCCACATGCCGCGCGCGCCGCCGCGGCCCGAGCGCTCGAGCAGGCGTTCGGCGCGGCCGCGCATCTCCGCCGCGGCCTTGTTGGTGAACGTGACCGCGAGGATGCCGTGCAGCGGCACGCCGTGCACTTCGTGCAGCCAGGCGATGCGATGGGTCAGGACGCGGGTCTTGCCGGAGCCGGCGCCCGCGAGCACCAGGTAGTGGCCCGCCGGCGCGGTGACGGCCTCGCGCTGGGCCGGGTTCAGCCCGTCGAGCAGGTGGGAGACATCCATGCCGCCATTCTACCGGCGGCGGGCGCGCAGGCTGCGACGGCGCGCGCGCCGGGGCTCAGCGCGCGTGTTCCTCGCGGCGGCTCGACGTCGCCTGCATGACCCGGTCCGTGTAGGCGATGCCGATCGCCGAGAGAATGAACACGCAGTGGATGATCGTCTGCCACATCACGCCGTCCTGGGTGAAGCGCGTGCACGGCGTGCCCGCCGGAACGACCGCGCACACCGGCAGGCCCAGCGTGCCGGCCTCGATGAAGGTCTTCAGCAGGTGGATCGAGGAGATGCCGATGATCGCCATCGCCAGCTTCACCTTCAGCACCGAGGCGTTGACGTGGCTCAGCCATTCCGGCTGGTCGGGATGACCCTCCAGCCGCAGCCGCGACACGAAGGTCTCGTAGCCGCCGACGATCACCATCACCAGCAGGTTGGAGATCATCACCACGTCGATCAGTCCCAGCACGATCAGCATGATGTCCTGCTCGCCCAGCGCCGGCGCCTCGTGGATCAGGTGCCACAGCTCCTTCGCGAACAGGAACACGTAGACCGCCTGCGCGACGATCAGTCCCAGGTACAGCGGCAGCTGCAGCCAGCGCGAGGAGAAGATCAGCGCGGACAGCGGCGTCAGCGAGGCGGCTCGGACGGAAGTGTTCGGGTCGGACATGCGGGCGCGGGGGGATACGGGGCGGCCGTGCAGCGTAAACGGTGCCGGCCGCTTCGCGCTAGGCTGGAAGGCCCCGCGTCGCAGGATTCCGCCATGCTCGACCTGTACTACTGGCCCACGCCGAACGGCCACAAGATCACCCTGATGCTCGAGGAACTGGCCGAAGCCGGCGCGCCGCAGGCGTACCGCGTCGTTCCGGTGGACATCGGCAGGGGCGCGCAGTTCGAAGCGGGGTTCCTGGCGGTCTCGCCCAACAACAAGATGCCGGCGCTGGTCGACCACGCGCCGGCCGGCGGCGGCGGGCCGCTGGCGGTGTTCGAGTCGGGCGCGATCCTGCAGTACCTCGCGGAGAAGAGCGGCCGCTTCCTGCCGGCCGACCTGCGCGGCCGCTACGAAGCGCTGCAGTGGCTGTTCTGGCAGGCCGCGGGCCTCGGGCCGATGACCGGACAGCACGGGCACTTCAGCGTCTACGCGCCGGAGGCGATCCCCTACGCGCAGGAACGCTACCGCAACGAGGCCGGGCGCCTGCTGCGCGTGCTCGACACGCAGCTGCGCGGACGCGAGTTCATCGCCGGGGACTACGGCATCGCCGACATGGCCTGCCATCCGTGGATCAGCCCCTACGACAGGGCGCCGCTCGACCTCGAGCCGTTCCCGGAGGTGCGCCGCTGGCACGCCGCGATCGCCGCGCGCCCGGCGGCGAAGCGCGCCTACGCGCTGTCGGGGACCGTGAACCCGGACGCGGGCAAGCCGCTCTCCGACGACGAGAAGAAGATCCTGTTCGGGCAGCGCTGAGCCCGCCGGCGCCGGCGCGGCTCAGGCGTCGAGGGCGGGCGCCACCGCGCGGCGCATGAGCCCGTGCAGCTCCTGTTCGAGCTCGCGGATGCGCCGGTCCAGCACCGAGGCCTGGTCCTGGTCGAGGTGCACGAGGCCGTCTAGCAGCTGCGACAGGTTGCCGAGGCGGTCGCGCTGCTCGCCGAGCATGCGGCGCCGCGACTGGCCCTCGAGGTCGGCGGCGTCGCCGCTGCGCGCGAGCGCGCGGCGGCGCGCCTCGTGCAGCAGG
>JBQCJF010000058.1:0-5294 GCA_051953015.1 Luteimonas sp. | reverse complement strand
GCGCGGTCGCCCCGCGCCCGGTCGTGGGGGGCGAGCCCCCGCACGCGCAGCGGTTTGGTGGGGGGGTGGCCCACGGCGCCCGCCGGTGGCACGGTGCTGCGCATGGCGGCGGCGAGCGCCTCGAAGACCGCGCCGGCCTGGTCCAGGACGTCGCCGATGCGGCGCCGCGCTTCCGGGGCGACGCTGCGCGCGTGCAGGTCGCTGAGCGCGAGCAGGTCGATGCGTGCCCGCTCGCACACTTCGGCGATGACCCGGAACGCGCGCATCGCCTCGCCGCGCGCGCGGTAATCGCCGTGCAGCAGCACCAGCGCCTCCATCGCCGCCTGCGACACCGCCGGCTGTTGCGCCGCGTCCGGCCGCGCCCGCGCGGTCGCCGCGAGCTGCGCCAGCACGTCGGCCAGGGCGAAACGTTCCGGGCGGTAGCGCTGCAGCGGCCAGGCCGCGATCGCGAACAGCGCCTGCAGCGCGCCGCCGGCGCAGATCAGCGCGGCGACGCCGGCGGCCTGCGCGCGCGGGATCTCCATCGAGGCGGTGATCACCAGCACGATCATGCTGGTCAGGCCGACGCGGCCGGCCATCGGCCCGAGCGCGACGAGCATGCCGCCGGCGAAGGCGACGGCGAACGCCGCGACGGCGAGCGGCCACAGGCTGTCGCCGACGAGGATGCCGAGGAGCGCCGCGAGTCCCGCCGCGAACGCGGCCAGCAGCATCCGCTGCAGCCGCAGCCGGTACGGCCCCGGCTGGTCGGTGAACATGGTGTTGAGCGCGCCGGTGGACACCGCCAGCCCCGCGGCTTCGTGGCCGGTGGCGAGGCCGGCCGCGAGCGGGACGACGATCGCGAGGGTGTTGCGGACCGCGACCCGCACCGGCACGTCGCGCGGCTTCAGTGCGAGCAGCGAGCCGAGCATCGGCGAGGCGGGCATCGGCGGGCGCAGCACGCGCGCTGCCGCCTCAGGTGTCCGGCATCGTGTAGCGCGAGGGCGCGGGGTTCAGGTGGCCGCAGGCCTTGCAGGTGCGGTGCTCGCGCGAGGAATAGAAGCGGTCGAACACCGGCGGGAAATCCTGCTCGATGTCGCGAAGGTGGAAATATTCCTCGTAGACCTTGGCGTTGCAGTGCTCGCAGTACCACTGCAGGCCGTCGTCCTCGTGCGGCAGTCGCCTGCGCTCGATCACGAGGCCCACGGAATCGGGCATGCGCTGCGGCGAATGCGGCGTGCGCGGGGGCAGCAGGAAGGTCTCGCCGGCGCGGATCGGGATGTCGCGGACCGCCAGCTTGCCGGACGCGTCCGCTTCCTGGATGCGCAGAACCATTTCGCCTTCGAGCTGGTAGAACCACTCCGGGCCTTCGTCCCAGTGGTAGTCGGTGCGCTGGTTGGGTCCGCCGACGACCATCACGATGAAGTCGCCGTCGTACACGCACTTGTTGCCGACCGGCGGCTTGAGCAGGTGGCGGTGTTCCTCGATCCAGGCCTGCAGGTTCAGCGGGGCGGGCAGGGGCATGGAGGCTTCCTTCAGTCGGCGTCCGCGCGCGCGGGCGCGGCGGCGATGCACTTGAGTTCGATCGCGATCGGCGTCGGCAGCGCGGTGATGCCAAGCGTGGTGCGGCAGGGCGCGCGCGCCGGATCGGGGAAATGCTCGGCCCACACTTCGTTGTACGCGCGGAAGTCGCGCGCCATGTCGGTGAGGAACACGGTCACGTCGACCAGGTCCTCCCAGCGCGCGCCGCTGGCCTCCAGCACCGCGCGCACGTTGGCGAACACGGCGCGGGCCTGGGCGCGGATGTCGTAGGCGCGCACGCGGCCGTCGGCGAACAGCGCGTTGCCCGGGATTTCGTTCGTGTCCGGTTCGCGCGGCCCGATGCCGGACAGGAACAGCAGGTCGCCGGCGCGGCGCGCGTGCGGGTAGCTGCCGACGGCCTTCGGCGCGCCGGCGGCGTGGATTCCGCCGCCCGTGGCCGCGCTCATGCGGAAACCCCGCGGCGCGCGCGCAGGCCGGCCAGCGCCCTGCGATACGCGGGCTGCAGCGCATCGGCCGACTCGACGTCCATGTCCAGCTCGCGCACCTTGCCGTCGACGAGACTGTAGACCCAGCCGTGCACGGCGAGCTTCTGGCCGCGCGCCCACGCGTCCGCGACCACGGTGGTGAGGCAGACGTTCTCGGCCTGCTCGATCGCGTTCAGCTCGCACAGCGCGTCGTGGCGCTCGCCTTCGGCGATCGCGTCGAGCAGCGCCTCGTGCTTCTGCGCGACGTCGGCGACGTGCCGGATCCAGTTGTCGGCCAGCCCGACGCGCGTGCCGTGCAGGGCGGCGTGCACGCCGCCGCAGCCGTAATGGCCGACGACGATGACGTGTTCCACCTTCAGCACGTCCACCGCGAACTGGATCACCGACATGCAGTTGAGGTCGGTGTGGACCATCACGTTGGCGATGTTGCGGTGGACGAACACTTCGCCCGGCGCCAGGCCGATGACCTGGTTGGCGGGCACGCGCGAATCGGAGCACCCGATCCACAGGTATTTCGGCGCCTGCTGCCGCGACAGTTGCTCGAAAAAGCCGGGGTCCTCGCGGACGATGGCGTCGGCCCAGTCGCGGTTGTTGCGCAGCAGTTCGTGCAGTGTCGTCTTCATCATGGCTGGGTGGACGAGCGGTCGTTGGGGAGGGACGGTCTCATCGAAGGCATTCGCGTCGCGTCGCCGGGCATCTCCTGCACGGCGGGGGTCTCCGTGATCTCGACCGGGCGCACCGACATCGTCGTCCCGTTCTCGCCGCGGACCCGCAGGCGATACCGGCCCGGCGCAAGGTAGAGCGGCCATCGCGCGTCGTTCGTCCGCAGGAGCACGAACTGGTCGGCGGGGATCGCGTCGTCCCCCTCCGAGGCGTGGAAGGCCTCGAACAGGCAGGGGAAGCTGCCGTTGCAGGCGGCGGCCTTGATCCTGAGCGACCGCCGGAGACCGTCGCGCGAGAGCCAGCCGGGACGCAGTTCCGACGGATCCGGACGCGGCAGCAGCACGGTGAGATCGTGGTATTCGGGATGGTAGGACCAGGCCGCTCCGCCCGCGCGCGGGACCAGCACGCTGGAGACGCGAACCGGGAAGGACTCGACCATGTGGCGGTAGGGCGACGCGGCGTCCGACATGTCGCCCGAGCCGAGCATGGTCTGGTCCACCGTGTACGGCTCGACGCCGGTGAGGCGCGCGAGTTCCGCGGCCATCGGCCGGGCGTTCCCCGGCAGGCGGCCGGGCGCGTGGTCCGCATGCGCGTAACCGGCGTGCACGAACAGGCGCGCGTGCGGATCCTGCTGCAGGATCGCCTGCAGCGCCTGCGCCTGCCGCGTCTCGCGGTCCTGTGGCGTGAGCAGGCCGGCGTCCGGCGGCTCGTAGGCGTGCACCGCGAATCCCAGGCGCAGCGCCTCGCGCACGATCTCGCCGTACAGCGGCTCCTGGATGTAGAACCCCGACTTCTCTGTGGGATAGCCGCGCGCGTCGAGGCCGGTGTCGGCGGGATCGAGAGCCTCCACCGCGAAATGATCGAACCCCAGCGCACGCAGCTTCGGCAGCAGCGCCAGCGTCAGCAGCCGCGTCTGCGGGCGGTGGTGCGCTTCGTTGACCACGAGGATGCGCTTGTCCGCGACCGCGCCGGCGATGTAGTCGGCGGCCGGCACCGCGGTCCACGCATCGGCGGCGGGCAGGGGCTCGGCCGTGGGCTGGCGCTTTTCGGAAACGGTGAAGGCGGCGTCCGCCTCGCCGATGCGGCCGAACATCGACCATTCGGTGACCAGGATCTGGTCCACCACCTGCCGCAGCTGCGGGTCGGCGTTGGACCGGCGCACGTTCGCGTAGCGCAGCCTCGCGTAGTTGTCCGGCTGCGCGTTGAGGCGGCTGAAGAACGTGGCGATCCGGGTCGAGATGATCGCCTGCCCGGGCGCCGCGGCGAAGGCCTGCAGCGCGGCGGCGGCGAGCAGCGCGCCCGTCGCGGCGGCGGCCGCGCTCATCCGTGCAATGCGATGCATACGTTCCTCGGCTCGGTGAAAAAGCGCATGGCTTCGACGCCGCCTTCCCGGCCCAGGCCGGACTGGGCCGTGCCGCCGAAGGGCGTGCGCAGGTCGCGCATGAGCCAGGTGTTGATCCAGACGATGCCGGCGCGCACGCGCGAGGCGAGGCGATGGGCGCGATCCAGGTCCCGCGTCCAGATCGACGCGGCCAGCCCGTAGTCGCCGGCGTTGGCGAGGGACAGGGCCTGCGCTTCGTCGTCGAAGGCCTGCAGCGTGGCGACCGGGCCGAAGATCTCGTCGCGGTTGGTCGCGCAATCGGGCCCGAGGCCTTCGATGACCGTCGGCGCGACGAACCAGCCGGGCCGGTCCAGCGCCTCGCCGCCGCAGAGGATCGTCCCGCCTTCGTCGCGCGCGCGGGCGATCGCGGCCACGACCTTGTCGAAGTGCGACTGCGAGACCAGCGGGCCGACGTCCGCGTCGGAGTCCATCGGGTCGCCGACGCGCAGCGCCCGCGCGCGTTCGACGAACGCGTCGCGGAACTCGTGGTAGATGCCGCGTTCGACCAGGATCCGCGAACCGCAGAGGCAGATCTGGCCGGCGTTCTGGAAGGCCGAGCGCACCAGCACCGGCAACTGCGCGCGCCAGTCGCTGTCGGCGAAGACCAGGGTCGGGTTCTTGCCGCCCAGTTCGAGCGACACCTTCTTCAGCAGCGGCGCGGCGATGCCCGCGATGCGCCGGCCGATTGCCGTGCTGCCGGTGAACGACACCGCCTTCAGCGCGGGATGCACGACCATCGCCTCGCCGGCTTCCGGGCCGAGGCCGTGCACGATGTTGAGCACGCCTGGCGGGAATCCGATCTCCGCCGCCAGCGCGCCGAGCAGCGTCGCCGTGTGCGGCGTCACTTCCGACGGCTTCGCGACCACGGTGTTGCCCGCGGCCAGCGCCGGCGCGATCTTCCAGGTGAACAGGTACAGCGGCAGGTTCCAGGGCGAGATTGCGGCGACCGCGCCGAGCGGCTGGCGCAGCGTGTAGTTCAGGCCGGCCTGGCCGTGGTGCGATTCGCTGCCGAACTGGGTCGCGGCATGGGCGAAGAAGCGCAGGTTGCTGACCGCGCGCGGGATCTCGACGTCGCGCGCCAGCTTCAGCGGCTTGCCGCCGTCGCGCGCTTCCGCGTGCGCGAAATCGTCGATGCGCGCTTCGACCGCGGCGGCCAGCCGTTCCAGCCAGGCCGCGCGTTCGGCGTTGGGTAGCGCCGCCCAGCCCGGCGCCGCGCGCAGCGCGGCGGCGACCGCCGCGTCCACGTC
>JBQCJF010000057.1:0-2541 GCA_051953015.1 Luteimonas sp. | reverse complement strand
GGTCGGCGCGCTGCGCAACCTGCCGCCGTTCCTGCGCGAGATCTGGGCGACCAGCCGCGCGCTGACCCTGGCCAGCCTCGGCCTGCGCCTGCTGCGCGCGCTCATGCCGATCGCGACGCTTTACATCGGCAAGCTGATCATCGACGAGGCGGTGCGGCTGGTCGGCGCCGGCTTCGGTTTCGCCGACCTCGCCTCCGCCTGGCACGGCGGCGCGCTGGACCACCTCGCGCTGCTGCTCGCCGCCGAGTTCGCGCTGGCGATCGCCTCCGACCTCTCCGGCCGGATGGTGAGCTACTTCGACGGGCTGCTGTCGGAGCGCTTCACCAACGCGACCAGCATCCGGCTGATGGAGCACGCGGCGACGCTCGACCTCGAGGACTTCGAGGATCCGGACCTGCAGGACAAGCTCGACCGCGCGCGCCGGCAGACGATGGGCCGGATGGGCCTGCTGAGCCAGCTCTTCGGCCAGGCGCAGGACATCGTGACGGTGGTGAGCTTCGCCGCGGGCCTGCTCGTCTACGCGCCGTGGCTGATCGTGCTGCTCGCGGTCGCGCTGATCCCGGCCTTCGTCGGCGAGGCGCACTTCAACACGCTCAACTACACCCTCAACTTCGCCTGGACGCCGGAGCGGCGCCAGCTCGAATACCTGCGGCAGATGGGGGCGAGCGTGGAGACGGCGAAGGAGGTCAAGATCTTCGACCTCAACCGTTTCTTCATCGCCCGCTTCCGCGAGCTGTCGGACAAGTTCTACCTCGCCAACAAGGCGCTGGCCGGCAAGCGCGCGTTCTGGGGCACGCTGCTGTCGGCGCTGGGCACGCTGGGCTACTACGTCGCCTACGCCTACATCGCCTGGCGCACGGTGCGCGGCGACTTCAGCATCGGCGACCTGACCTTCCTGGCCGGCAGCTTCCGGCGCCTGCGGCAGTTGCTCGAAGGCCTGCTCGTCGGCTTCTCGCAGGTGGCGGGCCAGGCGCTGTACCTCGACGACCTGTATTCGTTCTTCGAAATCCAGCCGGAGATCCGCTCGAAGCCCGGCGCGGCGCCGATCCCGCAGCCGATCGCCCGCGGTTTCGTGTTCGAGAACGTCGGCTTCCGCTATCCGGACGCGGCGCGCTGGGCGCTGCGCGGCCTCGACTTCGAGCTGCGCGCGGGCGAAGTGCTGGCGCTGGTCGGCGAGAACGGCGCCGGCAAGACCACGCTGGTGAAGCTGCTGGCGCGCCTGTACGACCCCGACGAGGGCCGGATCCTGCTCGACGGCCGCGATCTGCGCGACTACGACCTGGAGGACCTGCGCGCGAACATCGGCGTGATCTTCCAGGACTTCGTGCGCTACCACCTGACGGCCGGCGAGAACATCGGCGTCGGCCAGATCACGGACATGACCGATCGCGCGCGCATCGCGGCCGCCGCGCACCGCTCCGGCGCCGACGAAGTGATCGCCTCGCTCCCGGAAGGCTACGACCAGCTCATCGGCCGCCGCTTCAAGACCGGCGTCGACCTGTCCGGCGGGCAGTGGCAGAAGATCGCGATCGCGCGCGCCTACATGCGCGACGCGCAGGTGATGATCCTCGACGAGCCGACCGCCGCGCTGGACGCGCGCGCCGAGTTCGAAGTCTTCCAGCGCTTCCGCGAGCTGTCCGACCAGCGCACCGCGGTGCTGATCTCGCACCGTTTCTCCAGCGTGCGCATGGCCGACCGCATCCTGGTGCTCGCCGAAGGCAGGCTCGAAGCGTCCGGAACGCACGAGCAGCTGATGGCGCAGGGCGGGCGCTACGCCGAGCTGTTCGAGCTGCAGGCGGCCGGCTACCGCTGAAGCGTTCACGCGGTTTTGCCGCCGCCGCGACGCGCCCGCGGCTAGCCTCGGAGGCCCGAGCCGAGGAGTCCGCCATGGCGCATCGCGACCGCAAGCCTTACCACCCGCTGCAGGGAGCGCCCTCGCCCCGCGAGCGCGCGCTCTACGACGGCCTGCCCTCCGCGACCAACCGGCAATGGGGCGAGGACCGCTCGAACGACGCCTACGGCTACGGCTATCCGGGCCAGGGCGGCTGGGGCGACTTCAGCACGCGCCGCGCGCCGTCGCACGCCGACCGCGACGTCGCACGCGGCGGCCCGGCGGACCGCGGCCATCGCGGGCGCGGGCCGAGCGGCTACGTGCGTTCCGACGAGCGCATCGCCGACGACATCATCGGCCGCCTCACCGACGCGCCCGACATCGACGCCCGCGAGATCCTGCTGTCGGTGGAAGGCGGCGTCGCCACGCTCACCGGCAACGTGCCGGCGCGCGCGATGAAGCACCGCGCCGAGGACATCGCCGCCGACGCCAGCGGCGTGCGCGAGGTGCGCAACACGATCCGGGTCGACGACGGCGCGGCCTCGTTCGGCCGCCGCGGCGAAGCGGTGCGCAGCGGGCTATAAAGGCGGCCATGCGCAGCGCCCGGACTTCGTTGCTGCTGTGCCTGGCCCTGCCCGCCTGCCGCGCGCAGGCGCCCGCCGCCGCGCCCGCGGACGCCCGGGCCGCCTCGCCGGCGCCGGACGATGGCG
>JBQCJF010000056.1:0-24936 GCA_051953015.1 Luteimonas sp. | reverse complement strand
CGCGCTGCGGGCGACCGCCGCCGCCGGGGCCGTTGCGCCCCGCGCCGCGCCGCGCGCCGCGCGCGCCGTCGGGGTTGCGGTGACCGGCCGGCCCGGTGTCGACGCCGTCCGGCACGTACCAGGTCCGGAACGCGGCCGGGTTCTCCTGCGCGCCCGCGCCCTTGCCGCCGCGCACGCGCTGGCCCGGCTGGCGCGGGCCCTTCGGCTTGAACGCCTTGTTCGCCTGCTTGGCCGCGGCTTCGCCGCTCACCGTCAGGCCGCCGTGGGGCTTCTTGCCGCCGCGCCCGCGACGATCCTCGCGCACGTGGTCGAAGCGGCGCAGCTCGCGCCCTTCGTCCGCCGTGTTGTGGCCGCCGATGTAGCCCTGCGAGCGATGCTGCCCGCCGACGTGCACCGTCGACTTCGCCGCGCGCCGCTGGCCGATCACCGGCTGCAGCGTCAGCGCCGACGGCGCGCCGTCCTCGAGGCCGAGCGACTTGCGCAGCGCCTCGACGCGGTCGGCGGCGAGTTCCTGCGAATGGCCGCGCAGCAGTGGCTGCGGCAGCTCGACGCTGCCGTAGCGCGTGCGCTTGAGGCGGCTCACCTGGCAGCCCTGCGATTCCCACAGCCGGCGCACCTCGCGGTTGCGGCCTTCGCTCACGACCACGCGGAACCAGTCGTGCGAGTCGGTGCCGCCGATGCGCTCGATCTCGTCGAACTTCGCCGGGCCGTCCTCGAGGGCCACGCCGCGGCGCAGGCGGTCGACGAGCTTGTCGGACACGACGTCCTCGCCCTCGGGGGCGCGCACGCGGCACACGTATTCGCGTTCGACCTCGCGCGAGGGATGCATCATCGCGTTGGCCAGCTCGCCGTCGGTGGTGAGCAGCAGCAGGCCGGTGGTGTTGATGTCGAGGCGGCCGATCGCGATCCAGCGCGCGCCCTTCAGCGCGGGCAGCGCATCGAAGATGGTCGGCCGGCCTTCGGGATCCTCGCGGGTCGTGACTTCGCCCTCGGGCTTGTTGTACATCAGCACGCGCGCCGGTTCGGTCAGCGCGCTGGCGACGAACGTGCGGCCGTCGATCTCGATCTTGTCGCCGCCGGCGACGCTCATGCCGACCGTGGCGACCTCGCCGTTGACGCGCACCAGGCCGTCGGCGATGCGCTGCTCCAGCGCGCGCCTCGAGCCGAGACCGGCCTGCGCGAGCACCTTGTGCAGCCGCTCCTCGAGCCGCGGCGCGTTCGCGCCCTCGGCTTCGCCGCCGCCGCGCTTCAGCGTGAGGCGGCGCGGAGCGGCCTGCTTCTTTTCGTCGTTCTTCTTTTCGCTCATTGTTCCTGCTGCTCCGACGATGCCATCGCGGCGTCGTCATCGGTGTCCGCCGCGTCGGCGGTGGGGGTGTCTTCGCTGCCGGCGTCGTCGCCGGCGCTGTCGCTGTCGGTGTCGCCCGCGTCGGCGTCGGTGTCGGCGGCGATGTCGCCGATCGGCATCGCGCCGGCGCCGCCCTCGGGTTCGAACGCCAGCTGCGGCTCGAGCTCGCCGATCTCCTTCAGCTCCGAGAGCGGCGGCAGGTCCTCCAGGCGCTTGAGCCCGAAGTAGTCGAGGAAGCCCTTGGTGGTCGCCAGCAGTTCCGGCTTGCCGGGCACGTCGCGGTGGCCGACGACGCGGATCCACTCGCGCTCCTCGAGCGCCTTGATGATGTTGCTGTTCACCGCGACGCCGCGGACCTGCTCGATCTCGCCGCGCGTGATCGGCTGGCGGTAGGCGATCAGCGCCAGGGTCTCGAGGGTGGCGCGGGTGTACCGGGTCTGGCGCTCGGCCCACAGCCGCGCGACCCAGGCGTGCACGTCGGCCTTGACCTGATAGCGCCAGCCGGAAGCGAGCTCGACCAGTTCCACGCCGCGGTCGGCGCAGCCGTCGACCAGCGCGGAGAGCGCCTGCTCGATGCTGCCCTCGGGCGCCGGCTCGTCGAGCGGGAACAGGCCCTTGAGCTGGACCACGGTCAGCGGCTGGTTCGCGGCGAGCAGCGCCGCCTCGACGATGCGGGTGATCAGGATCTGGTCCATGGCTTCGCTGCGGGTGTCATTCATTGACGGAGGCGTCGTTCGCCGGGTCGGTGTCGTCGAATTCGCTGGACAGGTTGAGCGGCGCGCCGGCGTCCTCGCCGGAGGCCAGCGACTTCACGTAGATCGGCGCCATCGGCGCTTCCTGCACGACGTCGAGCAGCCGTTCCTTCGCCAGCTCCAGGATGGAGAGGAAGGTGACGACTACGCCGAGGCGCCCTTCGGCGACCTCGAACAGCGATTCGAAGCGATGGAAGGCGCCGTCCTGCAGGCGCGCCAGCAGCTCGCCCATGCGCTGGCGGACGCTGAGCGCGTCGCGCCGGATCGCGTGCTGCGTGTACAGCTCGGCGCGGCGCAGCACATCGTGCAGGGCCAGCAGCATCTCGCGCAGGTCCACCGGCGGGGGCAGCCGCACCGCGGCGCGATCGGGGACGAACGCGGACGCCGGCGTGGTGTCGCGGTCCTGGCGGGGCAGGGCGTCGAGGTCCTCGGCGGCCTGCTTGAAGCGCTCGTACTCCTGCAGGCGGCGGACCAGCTCGGCGCGCGGGTCGCCTTCGTCGTCCATCGCCAGCTCGGAGCGCGGCAGCAGCATGCGCGACTTGATCTCGGCCAGGATCGCGGCCATCACCAGGTATTCGGCGGCCAGCTCGAAGCGCATCTCGTGCATGGCCTGGATGTAGTCGACGTACTGGCGCGTGATTTCCGCGACCGGGATGTCGAGGATGTCCAGGTTCTGCCGGCGGATCAGGTACAGCAGCAGGTCGAGCGGCCCCTCGAACGCGTCGAGGATGACCTCCAGCGCGTCCGGCGGGATGTACAGGTCCTGCGGGATCTGCAGCACCGGCTGGCCGAGCACCATCGCCAGCGGCATTTCCTGCTGCTGGGGGTGGTTGTTTCCGTTCTGGACGGCGGGCGCTTCCGCGACCGTGCCGCTGGGGCTATCGGATGTCATCGATGGGTCATCGACCGGTGATCAGTGCATGTGCCGCGGCGTGCGCGCCATGGGTCGGGCGCCGCGAAGAGGGCGCGGCGGACGGGAAGGCGGTCGTCGGCGAAAGGGTGGATCGGCGGTGGCGCGCATCCCTGCCGCACCTCGTACCGTGTGGCCTCGCCACCGGTCCTGCCCCTGACTATGCCGACAGGTTACGGGCTGCGCCGGGGGCTGTCCAGCGGCCGCTACCATCGCCGCGCCGGCCGATCGCGGGCGCGGCACGACACGGCGGACGAAGGAGCCAGCGGCATGTGGTATGCGATCGAAGGGCACGACGGCGCGGATGTCCTCGCCGCGCGCATGGCGGCACGGCCGGCCCACCTGGCCCGGCTGGATGCGCTGCGCGATGCGGGCAGGCTGATGCTCGCCGGCGCGTGCCCGGCGATCGACGCCGTCGCCCCGGGCCCGGCCGGCTTCTCGGGCAGCATCGTGATCGCCGAATTCGAGTCGCTGGAAGAGGCGCGCGCGTGGGCCCAGGCGGACCCTTACGCCGCGGCCGGCGTGTACGAACGCGTGGACGTCCGCCCATTCAGGCCGGCGCTCCCCTGAGGCGGTTCGCGCAGGGCGATGCTGCAATGCAGCATCGGCCGTATGGCAGCTTGTCGGGGCAAGCCCGCAACGCAAAAGGATTTTCCACCCGGCCACCATTTTCCGGCCCGGGCCGTTGGAACCGTTTCCTTTGCAGGCCGGTCATCTTCCGTTTAGGTTGAGCGGCTTGTTTCCCCGAAACGGAGATCCAAGGATGGGCGCAGCCAGCCCGACGATCAGGGATGTCGCACGCTTGGCGAACGTGTCCGTGGCCACCGTGTCCCGGGCATTGAATGGCCATGAGAACGTGGCCGAGGCGGTCCGCCAGCGCGTGCTGGAGATCGCCAACTCGCTCGACTACAGCCCGCACCATGCGGCGCGCTCGCTGAGCCGCGGCCGCACCCACACCATCGGCGTGGTCCTGCCGGACCTGCCGTGCGAATTCTTCGCCCGCCTGATGTGCGGCATCGATGCCGCCGCCCGCGAGCGCGGCCTGCAACTGCTGGTCTCCGGCCACCACCGCTCCGCCGAAAGCCAGGCGGCGGCGCTGCGGGTGATGCGCGGACGCGTCGACGGCCTGCTCGCCATCTCGCCCTACGCGGGCCTCGACGTCGCCGCGGCGCGGCTGCCGGCCTCGCTGCCGGTGCTGCTGCTCGACAGCGACCCGAACGCGGAAGGCGTGTCCACGCTCGGCGTCGACAACTACGCGGGCGCGGTGGACATGATGGAGTACCTCGCCGACTGCGGGTACCGCGACATCGCCTTCGTTTCCGGGCGGCGTCCGCATTTCAACGCGGAAGAGCGCCTGCGCGGCTACCTCGACGGGCTCGCCCGCTTCGTGCCCGGCGCGGAACCCTGGGTCGTCGACGGCGAGTTCGATGTGCAGACCGGCGCGCACGCGGCCGAAGCGCTGCTCGCCGCGCCGCGCCGGCCGGACTGCGTGTTCGCGGCCAACGACATGATGGCGCTCGGTTGCATGTTCGCGTTCCAGCGCGCGGGCCTGCGCGTGCCGGAGGACATCGGCCTGGCGGGGTTCAACGACATCCCGCTCGCGGCGCAGACGTCGCCGCCGCTGACGAGCGTGAAGATCGACATCGCCCGGCTCGGCACCGACGCGTTCACCATGCTGCTCGACCGCATGGCCGACGGCTCGCTCCCGCCGTCGCGGATCGTCCGCCCGCAGCTGATGGTGCGCGGCTCGACGCGCCGCATCGGGACGACGCAGTAGCTCCGGCGCCCCCGCCCGGCGGGGGCAGCCCCGGGGCGCCTCAGGGGGCCCAGTAGACCTGGAGCGCGGCGCCCGGCGTGAGGAACGCCAGGCGCACCGGCATGTCCTGCATGTCGTCGCCCGCGAGCGCCTGTTCGAAGCGGGCGCGCTTGGCCGCGCCGCGCAACAGCAGCAGGCGCGCGTGCGCCGGCGCCAGCCCTGCCGGCGTGAGGCTGATGCGGCGCGCCCATGGGCCGGCGCCTGGACAGCCCGTGGCGTCGACCGCGACGTAGGCATTGGGGCTGGCGAGCGCGGCGGCGAGCCCGCGCATGCGCGGGAACAGCGACGCGGTGTGCCCGTCGTCGCCCATCCCCAGCACCGCCACGCCCGGTGCCTGCAACGCGCGCAGGTTCGCGTCGGCGACGGCTTCTCCGATGCCGCGGCCCGGACGCGTCAGCGGCTCGAAGCGCGCCTCGGCCGCGTGCGCCCGAAGCAGGTTGTCGGCGACGAGGCGCGCATTGCTGTCCGGATCTTCGGGGAGCAGCCAGCGTTCGTCGACCAGGCCGATGTCGACACGCGCCCACTCGAGCGGCGCCTGGGACAGCGCGCGGAACACCGGCGCCGGCGTGGTGCCGCCGGACAGCAGCAGGCGCGCCCGCGGCTGCACCACCAGGTCGCGGCGCAGCGCGGCCGCGATCGCGACCGCCGCGGCCCACGACCACTGGTCGTCGTTGCGGAATTCATGCAGCGAGACCGGCGGCTTGCCGCGCGGGCGCAGGCCCGCGTTCACGCCCCGGCTCCGGCGGCGCGGTCGGCGGCGATCACGGCGGCGCCGAGCAGGCCCGGTTGCGGATGCATCACGGCAAGGGTGGGAACGGCGGCCATCGTCGGAGCGTAACGCCCCTTGCCCTCGAAACGCTGGCGGAACCCGGAACGGCGCAATGCCGGTAGCAGCGGCGGCACCAGGCCGCCGCTGAGATAGGCGCCGTTCCACGCGCCGAATGCGAGGACCAGGTCGCCGGCGATCGCGCCGAAGATCGCGCAGAACGCGTCGATCGCTTCCTCGCAGCGCGGATCGCCGGCCGCGGCGCCCGCGGTCACGTCCTCCGGGGAGAGGTTGCCGGGATCCTCGCCGGCGAGCGCGCCGAGCGCGCGGTAGAGGTTGACGAGGCCGGCGCCGCTGGCGAGCCGCTCGTTCGAGACGCGGCCGAAGTCGCGCGACAGCTGTTCGAGGATGCCGATCTCGCGCGGCGTGCCGGGGGCGAAGCTGGCGTGGCCCGCCTCGGTGGCGAGCGCGAACCAGCCGCCCGCGTGCTGGACCAGCACGCCCACGCCGAGCCCGGTGCCGGCGCCGAGGATGACGGTGGCCGCGCCTTCCGCCGGCGGCGATGGAGCGGCCGCGCCGGCCGGTCCGCCCACGGGCACCACGTCGCCGTCGCCGAGCTGGCGCACGGCCATCGCCTGGGCGACGAAATCGTTGACCAGCGCGACGTCCGACAGCCCCAGTGCCTCGCCGAGGCGTTCGGCCGACACGACCCAGGGGTGGTTGGTCATCCGCGCCTGGCCGTCGCGCACGGGGCCGGCGACGGCGAGCACGGCGCTGCGCGCCTCGACGCCGGCGCCCGCGGTGCCGGCGGTCGCGAGGTAGTGGCGGGCGGCTTCCGCCAGCGACGGGAAGCGCTCGACGGGGAAGGCGCAGGCGGTGTCCGCGAGCAGCGGCCGCGGCGCCGCCGGGTCGGCGAGCGCGAAGCGCGCATGCGTGCCGCCGATGTCGGCGAGCAGCACGGGCGCCGCAGTGGAGGAAGCGGAAGCCATGGCCTCCCGACCATAGCAAACGCAGGCTGCAACAGCCCGCTATACTCGCGTGGGATGCTGGCGTTGTTGCCAGTAGACAGCATGCCAAATCAATGGCTTGCGGATAAAAATTCAACCATTTTCACTTTCGCGGCCGTGGGCACGACGCCCTTCGCCGCCGGGGCCCGACGACGCCGCATGCGCCTGTCCACGATCAAGCTGTCCGGTTTCAAGTCCTTCGTCGATCCGACCACGCTGCACCTGCCGACCAACATGACCGGCATCGTCGGTCCGAACGGTTGCGGCAAGTCCAACATCATCGACGCGATCCGCTGGGTGATGGGCGAGAGCGCGGCGAGCCGCCTGCGCGGCGATTCGCTCACCGACGTGATCTTCTCCGGTTCGTCGGCGCGCAAGCCCGTGTCACAGGCGACGGTCGAGCTCATCTTCGACAACGCCGACCGCACGATCACCGGCGAATACGGCGCCTACGACGAGATCTCGGTCAAGCGCACCGTCGGCCGCGACGGCCAGAGCAACTACTACCTCAACGGCACCAAGTGCCGCCGCCGCGACATCACGGACCTGTTCCTCGGCACCGGCCTGGGCCCGCGCAGCTACTCGATCATCGAGCAGGGCATGATCAGCCAGATCATCGAGGCGCGCCCGGAAGACCTGCGCGTGTACCTCGAGGAAGCGGCCGGCATCTCCAAGTACAAGGAGCGCCGCAAGGAGACCGAAACCCGCATCCGCCACACGCGCGAGAACCTCGACCGCCTGACCGACCTGCGCGACGAGGTCGGCAAGCAGCTCGAGCACCTCAAGCGCCAGGCGCGGCAGGCCGAGCAGTACCAGTCGATCCAGGCCGAGCGCCGCGTGCGCGACGCCGAGTGGAAGGCCCTCGAGTTCCGCGGCCTCGACGCGCGCCTGCAGGGCCTGCGCGAGAAGCTCGCGTCGGACGAGACGCGCCTGCAACAGCTCATCGCCGAGCAGCGCGAGGCCGAGCGCAAGATCGAGGAGGACCGCGCGCGCCGCGAGGAGGCCGCCGAAGCGCTGAACAAGGCGCAGGCCGAGGTCTACCAGGTCGGCGGCACGCTCGCGCGCATCGAGCAGCAGATCGCGCACCAGCAGGAAATGGCGCAGCGCCTGCAGCGGGCGCGCGAGGAAGCGCAGGCGCAGCTCGCCGAGATCGGCGGCCACATCAGCGGCGACGAGGCGCGGCTGGCGTCCCTGCGCGAAGCCATCGCGCAGGCCGAGCCGGAACTGGCGCGGCTGCAGTCGCAGGATGCGTCCGTGCAGGAAGCGCTGCGCGACGCCGAAACGAAGCTGGCCGAGTGGCAGCAGCGCTGGGACGCGCACGCGAAGGCCCAGGCCGAGGCCGCGCGCACCGGCGACGTCGAGCGCACGCGCGTGGAGATGCTCGATCGCCAGGCGCTCGAGGCCGAGCGCCGCCGCGAGCAGCTGTCGGCCGAGCGCGCCGGGCTGGACGTGGCCGCGCTGGCCGAGGCGTTCGCCGCCATGCGCGCGCAGCACGACGAGAAGAAGGCCGCGCTCGACGGCATGACGGCCGAGGTCGAAAGCCGCAAGCAGGCCGTCGTCGAGATGCAGGACCAGCAGCGCGCGGCGCAGTCGGAACTGGCCGAGGTGCGCAAGCAGGCGCAGGAAAAGCGCGGCCGCCTCGCCTCGCTCGAAGCGCTGCAGCACGCCGCGCTCGGCCAGGAGCAGGGCGCCGCCGTGGAGTGGTTGCGCGCGCGCGGCCTGGATTCGGCGGCGCGCGTGGGCGAGAAGCTGGTCGTCGAGCCGGGCTGGGAGAACGCGGTCGAGGCCGCGCTCGGGCAGCTCATCGAAGGCGTGCTGGTCGAGGCGCCGGAGGCGCTCGTCGACGCGCTGGGCGAGCTCGGCGAGGGCCGGCTGACGCTGGTCGAGCCGAAGACGGGCGGCGCGGTGTTCGCGCCGACGTCGCTGGCGGCGAAGGTGAAGGGGCCGGCCGCGATCCTGCGGATCCTGACCAAGCTGCACTCGGCCGAGACGCTGGCCGAGGCGCGCGCGCTGCTGCCGCGCCTGGGCGACGGCGAGTCGGTGATCACCCGCGCGGGCGAGCGCATGGGCGCGGGCTGGGTGCGCGTGCTGCGTTCCGGCGCCGCCAAGCAGGGCGCGCTGCTGCGCGAACGCGAGATCCAGGCGCTGCGCGACGAGATCGCCACGCTGCAGCAGCGCGAGTCCGAGCTCGATCGCGGGCTCGCCGCGTGGCGCGACCGCGCGCTGGTGGCGGAGCAGCAGCGCGAGGACGCGCAGCGCGCGCTGTACCTCGCGCATCGCAACGTGTCGGAACTCGCGGGCCAGCTGCAGGGGCAGCAGGGCCGGCTGGATTCGGCGCGTGCCCGCATCGAGAAGATCGACGCGGAACTGGCGCAGCTGGCGGAGACGCTGGACGCCAGCCGCGGGCTGTCGCGCGAGGCGCGCGGCCGCCTGGAAGGCGCGGTCGGCAGCATGGGTGAACTCGAATCCGCGCGCCGCGACCTCGACGCCGAGCGCGCGGGCCTGCAGGAAGCGCGCGACAGCGCCCGGCTTGCCGCGCGCGAATCGCGCGACGCCGCGCACGCCATCGCCCTGGCGGTGGAGACGCAGCGCGCCCAGGTCGCCGCCATCGCGCAATCCCTGGATCGCATGGGCGGCCAGCGCGGCCAGCTCGACGCGCGCCTGGGCGATCTCGCCTCGCAGCTCGCGGACGGCGATTCGCCGGTGCGCGCGCTCGAAGCCGAGCGCCAGGCGGCGCTCGAGGCCCGCGTCGCCAGCGAGAAGGCGCTGACCTCGGCGCGCGCCCATCTCGAAGGCATCGACAACGAACTGCGCGGCTACGAGCAGACCCGCCACCAGCGCGACGAGCAGGCGCTCGCCCAGCGCGAGCGCATCGGCCAGCGCAAGCTCGACCAGCAGGCACTCGCGATCAAGGCCGACCAGCTCTCGGCCGCGGTGGTCGAGGCCGGCTTCGCCATGGACGAGGTGATCTCCACCCTGGCCGACGACGCCGACGTCGCCGCGTGGGAGAAAATGGTCGTCGACTTCGACGCGAAGCTGCGCCGGCTGGAGCCGGTCAACCTCGCCGCGATCCAGGAGCACGCCGAGGCCGCGCAGCGCAAGGAATACCTCGACGCGCAGGACGCCGACCTCGTCAGCGCGCTGGAGACGCTGGAGGAGGCGATCCGCAAGATCGACCGCGAGACCCGCGGCCGCTTCAAGGACACCTTCGACCGCGTCAACGCCGGCGTCCAGGAGCTGTATCCGCGCCTGTTCGGCGGCGGCCACGCCTACCTCGAGCTCACCGGCGAGGACCTGCTCGACACCGGCGTCGCGATCATGGCGCGCCCGCCGGGCAAGCGCGTGTCCAACATCTCGCTGCTGTCGGGCGGCGAGAAGGCGATGACCGCGGTCGCGCTGGTGTTCGCGATCTTCCGCCTGAACCCGGCGCCGTTCTGCCTGCTGGACGAGGTGGACGCGCCGCTCGACGAAGCCAACGTCGGCCGCTTCACGGCGATGGTCTCGGAGATGAGCGAGCACGTGCAGTTCCTCTTCGTCACCCACAACAAGGCGACGATGGAGGCCGCGCAGCAGCTGTCCGGCGTTACCATGCGCGAGCCCGGCGTGAGCCGGCTGGTGTCGGTGGACCTGGCCGAGGCCGCGCGCCTGGCCGGCGCCGCCTGAGCGGTCGCACGAACGGAAGGGGAGGAGGCGCATGACCGACGCGTGGATGCTGCGAACCGCGATCATCGTCGCCGGCGCGCTGCTGCTCGCCGCGATCTACTTCTTCGGCCGCCCGCGCAAGCCGGGACAGGGCAGGCGCGTGGAAGGCGCGTCGCGCGGCGGCGGCTTCGCCGACGGCGGCCGGGTGGAACCGACGCTGGGCGAGATGATGGCCGACGAGCGCGTCGCCGGCGAGGGCGCCGCCGACGCGGACCCGCAGTCGGAAATGGACCTGGGCGCGCCCGCCGCGGGCAGCGGCGCCGGGCGCCGCGTCAGCGACGAGTTCGACAAGATCGTCACCCTGTACATCGCCGCGCGCGCCGGCGCGAAGCTGCGCGGTCCCGACATCGTCGTCGCGGCCGAGAAGACCGGCCTGACCTACGGGCACATGAACATCTTCCACCGCCTGGTGGAGGGCCACCCGGAGCGCGGTCCCGTGTTCAGCGTGGCGAACATCATGAAGCCCGGCGGCTTCGACATGGCGACGATCCAGTCGCTGGAGACGCCGGCCATCGCCTTCTTCCTGACCCTGCCCGCGCCGGTGCCGGCCCTCGATGCATGGGAAACGATGCTGCCGACCGCGCAGCGCATGGCCGAGCTGCTCGACGGCGTGCTGCTCGACGAATCGCGCAACGCGCTCGGCCGCCAGCGCATCCAGCACCTGCGCGACGAGCTGCGCGCCTGGGACCGCCAGCACGAGGCGCCGCCGCCTTCACGCGCCCGCTGGTAGTTCTCCATCGAAAGCGCCTTTTAGCCACAGATTCCACAGATGAACACAGTTTGGTTCGGTTCGATCGTGGAGACTGTCGACCGTGCGGACCCAATCTGTGTGATCTGTGAAATCCGTGGCTAAAAAACTTCCAGCCGCCGAGCACGCGCAGGAATTGCGCAGGCAGCTCGAGGACGCGAACTACCGGTACCACGTGCTGGACGAGCCGGCGATCACCGACGCCGACTACGACCGGCTGATGCGCGAGCTCGAGGCGCTCGAGGCCGACCACCCGGAACTGGCAACGCCCGATTCGCCGACCCGGCGCGTCGGCGCCGCGCCTTCGGGTGGCTTCGCGCCGGTGCGCCACGAAGTGCGCATGCTGTCGCTCGCCAACGCGTTCACGGACGAGGAAGTCGACGACTTCGTGCGCAAGGTCGTGGAGCGCCTGGACGTGGCCGAGCCGGCGTTCTCGGTCGAGCCGAAGTTCGACGGGCTGGCGATCAGCCTGCGCTACGAGCGCGGCGCGTTCGTGCAGGGCGCCACCCGCGGCGACGGCGAGACCGGCGAGGACGTCACCGCCAACCTGCGCACGATCCGGGCGATCCCGCTGCAGCTGCGCGGCAAGGGCTGGCCGGACGTGCTGGAGGTGCGCGGCGAGGTCTACATGCCGCGCGCCGGCTTCGAGGCCTACAACGAGCAGGCGCGCGCCTCCGACGGCAGGATCCGCCCGCTGGTGAACCCGCGCAACGCGGCCGCGGGCAGCCTGCGCCAGCTCGATCCGCGCGTGACCGCGTCGCGGCCCCTCGCGTTCTACGCCTACGCGCTCGGTGCGGTGGAAGGCGGCGCGCTGCCGAAGCGGCATTCGCAGGTGCTCGCGCAGTTGCGCGAATGGGGCTTCCCGGTGAGCCCGCTGGTCGGGACCGCGCGCGGCGAAAAGGGGTTGCTGGCCTATTACGCGAAGATCGGCGCGGAACGCGACACGCTGCCGTTCGACATCGACGGCGTGGTCTACAAGGTCGACGACCTGTCGGCGCAGCGCGAGCTCGGCTTCGTCGGCCGCACCCCGCGCTGGGCGATCGCGCACAAGTTCCCGGCGCAGGAGCAGACGACGGTCGTCGAGGACATCATCGTCAATATCGGCCGGACCGGCGCGGCCACGCCGGCGGCGAAGCTGCGGCCGGTGTTCGTCGGCGGCGTCACGGTGACGAACGCGACCCTGCACAACGCCGACCAGGTCGCGCGCCTGGACGTGCGCGTGGGCGACACGGTGATCGTGCGCCGCGCCGGCGACGTCATCCCCGAGGTCGTCTCGGTCGTGGCGTCGGAGCGCCCGCGCGGCACCAGGCCGTGGGCGATGCCGGCGCATTGCCCCGTGTGCGGGTCGGACATCGTGCGCGAGGAGGGCGAAGTCGTCGCGCGCTGCACGGGCGAGCTCGCCTGCGCCGCGCAGCGCACGCAGTCGGTGTTCCACTTCGCCAGCCGCCGGGCGATGGACGTCGACGGCCTCGGCGAACGCTACATCGAGGCGCTCGGGGAATTCGGCTACCTCGATTCCGTCGCCGGCCTGTACCGGCTGACGCTCGACGACCTGCTGGAAATGAAGCGGCGCGCCGACGAACGCGACGGCACGACGCCGGAGACGGTGAAGGGCGGCAAGGTCGCGACCAGGTGGGCCGAAAACCTGATCGAGGCGATCGACAAGAGCCGCGACACCACGCTGGAACGCTTCCTCTACGCGCTGGGGATCCAGCACGTGGGCGAGAGCACGGCCAAGGCGCTGGCCGCGTGGTTCGGCGAGCTCGCGCTGCTCAGGCACCTGCCGTGGCCGCTGCTCAAGCTCGTGCCCGACATCGGCGACGAGGTCGCGAAGGCCATCGACGCGTTCTTCGGCCAGCCGGGCAACCAGCGCGTGATCGACGACCTGCTCGCGCGCGGCGTCCGCATCCGCGATGCGCACCCGCCGATCGCGAAGCTGCGGCCGGCGCTGGCGCTGGCGAACGTGCTCGAGCGCATGTCGGTGCCGAAGCTCACCGCGAAGCGCGCGGAGCAGCTGGCCGCGCGCTTCGATTCGGTCGCGGCGGTGGCCGCGGCCGGCGCGGCCGCGCTCGCCGACGCCGGATTGCCGGAGGATTCGGCGACGGCCGTGCACGCCTGGTTCCATGGCGCGGAAGGCAAGGCCCTGGCCCGGCGCACCGGCGAGGCCGTGGCGCGGCTCGAAGCCGCGGTCGCGCACGCCGGCGAGGTCGAAGCCGGTCCCCTCGAAGGGCAGACGGTCGTGCTCACCGGCACGCTCTCCGCGCTGACCCGCGACGAGGCGAAGGACCGGCTCGAGGCGCTGGGGGCGAAGGTGGCGGGCAGCGTCTCGAAGAAGACCAGCTTCGTCGTCGCCGGCGAGGCCGCGGGCAGCAAGCTGGCGAAGGCCGGCGAGCTCGGCATCGACGTGTGGGACGAGGCGCGCCTGCTCGCGTTCCTGCAGTCGCACGGCGGCTGACGCGCCTGGACGCCTGGGAGCCGACGGCGGGGATCGACGCATTGCGGCTGCGCGCGCGGCTCAACGCCGCGATCCGCGCGTTCTTCGCCGGACGGAACGTGCTCGAGGTCGAGACGCCGGTGTTCTCGCGCGGCGGCAACACCGAGCCCAACATCGCGCCGTTCCATCTGGAATTCTCGGGCCGCACCGACGGCGCGCCGCGCGCGCGCTGGCTGCGCACGTCGCCCGAATACGCGCTGAAGCGGCTGCTCGCCGCCGGCGTCGGCGACTGCTACGAACTCGGCCGCGTGTTCCGCGACGGCGAGGCCGGCGGCCGCCACAACCCCGAGTTCACGATGCTCGAGTGGTACCGCGTCGGCTGGGACCACCGGCGGCTGGCCGGCGAGACGGCGGACCTGGTGCGCGCCGCGCTCGCGCTGGTCGGGCGCGACGCGCGGCTGGAGGAAGTGGCCTACCGCGACCTGTATCGCGACAGGCTCGGCATCGATCCGTTCCTGGCGACGGACGGCGAACTGCGGGCGGCGCTGGGCGACGTCGCGGTGGATCCGCGCGGGCTGGTGCGCGACGACTGGCTCGACCTGCTGATGACGCACCGCCTGCAGCCGGCGTTCGATCCGGCGGTGCTGCTCGCGGTGCACGACTGGCCGGCGACGCAGTGCGCGCTCGCCCGCCTGCGCCGCGGCGACGACGGCATCGCGGTCGCCGAGCGCTTCGAGCTCTACCTCGGCCCGGTCGAGCTGGCGAACGGCTATCACGAGCTCGCGGACGCCGCCGAGCAGCGCGCGCGCTTCGAACGCGACCTCGCGGTGCGCGGCGGGCGCGGCGCGCCGCAGCCGCCGCTGGACGAAGCCTTCCTCGCTGCGCTCGCGCACGGGCTGCCCGATTGCGCCGGCGTCGCCCTGGGCGTGGACCGCCTGCTGATGGCGATGCTGGGTACCGGACGCATCGCCGACGCGCTCGCGTTCGACTTCGCGCGCAGCTGACGCCGCGGCCACCGGGCGGCGACGGCCGAACGGATACAATCGCGGCATGGCCGACATCGACTACGCGCGCTACGACCGCATCCGCCCGATCCGTTGGACCGGCGACGCGCTGGAGCTGCTCGACCAGCGCAGGCTGCCGTTCGAAACGGAGTACCTGCGCTGCGCGACCAGCGACGAGGTCGCAAGCGCGATCCGCGACCTGGCGGTGCGCGGCGCGCCGGCGATCGGCATCGCCGCGGCCTGGGGCGTCGTGCTCGCGGCCCGCGACGTCGCCGCGGAGACGGCGGGCGACGCCGCGCAGGCGCTGGAGCCGGCGTTGCAGCGCCTGAACGCCGCGCGGCCGACGGCCGTGAACCTGGCCTGGGCGCTGGCGCGGATGCGCGCGGCGCTGGCGCGCGCGGCGATGGACGGCGCCGGCGACTGGCGCGCCGCGCTCGAGGCCGAGGCTGCCGCGATCGAGCGCGAGGACCTCGCCGCGAACCGGCGCATGGGCATGCTCGGCGCCGCGCTGATCGCGCCCGGCAGCGGCGTGATGACCCACTGCAACACCGGTTCGCTCGCCACCGCCGGCTTCGGCACCGCGCTCGGGGTGTTCCGCGCCGGCGTGGCGCAGGGCCGCATCGCCCGCGTGGACGCCGGCGAAACCCGCCCGTGGCTGCAGGGCGCGCGCCTGACCGCGTGGGAACTCCAGCAGGACGGCATCGACGCGACCCTGATCGCGGACGCCGCGGCTTCGCACCTGATGAAAACGGGGCAGGTGCAGTGGGTCGTGGTCGGCGCCGACCGCATCTGCGCGAACGGCGACGTCGCCAACAAGATCGGGACCTACCAGCTCGCCATCGCCGCGCGCCACCACGGGGTGAAGTTCATGGTCGTCGCGCCTTCGTCGACGGTGGACATGGACACGCCCTCCGGCGACCTGATCGAGATCGAGGAGCGCGCCGCGGGCGAGCTGCACGCGCTCGGCGGCGTGCGCACGGTGGCCGAGGGCATCGCCGCCTGGAACCCCGTTTTCGACGTGACGCCGCATGTCCTGGTCGACGCGATCGTGACCGAGCGCGGCGTGGTCCAGGCGCCCGACGAGGCCGCCATGCGGGCCGCGTTCGGCTGAGCCGCGCGGCACTTCGGAAGGCCCTCGGGAAGGGGTTCGCGCAGGGCCCGCCGCCGGTCCCGCGGCAGGCCGGTCGGACCCCCGCTAAGTCATTGAGTTCTGAGCCAAAAACGGGTGCATTCCGGCCCGTCGCGTGGTATCCTTTCACGTCGTTTTTCGGGCGCCGTCAGCGGCCTCCGGAACCATCCCCAGAACGGATCCCAGATGGCCGAAACCGCCAAGGAAATCATCCCGGTCAACCTCGAGGACGAGATGCGCCGCAGCTACCTCGATTACGCGATGAGCGTGATCGTGGGGCGCGCGCTCCCGGACGTGCGCGACGGCCTCAAGCCGGTGCACCGCCGCGTCCTCCACGCGATGAACGAACTCGGCGCGCACGCCGGCAAGCCGTACTACAAGTCGGCGCGCATCGTCGGCGACGTCATCGGCAAGTACCACCCGCACGGCGACCAGTCGGTCTACGACACGCTGGTGCGCCTGGCGCAGCCCTTCTCGCTGCGCTACATGCTCGTGGACGGGCAGGGCAACTTCGGCTCGATCGACGGCGACAACGCGGCGGCCATGCGCTACACCGAGGCGCGCATGGCCCGGCTCACCCACGAGCTGATGGCGGACATCGACAAGGACACCGTCGATTTCCAGCCCAACTACGACGAGAAGGAACTCGAGCCGACGGTGATGCCGTCGCGCTTCCCGAACCTGCTGGTGAACGGCTCGGCCGGCATCGCGGTCGGCATGGCGACGAACATCCCGCCGCACAACCTGTCGGAAGTGATCGACGCGACGATCGCGCTGATCGACGACCCGGCGATCGACGTCGACGGCCTGATGCAGCACATCCCGGGTCCGGACTTCCCGACCGCGGGCATCATCAACGGCGTGGGCGGCATCCACCTGGCCTACCGCACCGGCCGCGGCCGCGTGCGCATGCGCGCCAAGGCCGACGTCGAGGTCGCGGACAACGGCCGCGAGGCGATCGTCGTCACCGAGATCCCCTACCAGGTCAACAAGGCTCGACTGATAGAAAAAATCGCCGAGCTGGTGAAGGAAAAGAAGCTCGAGGGCATCAGCGAGCTGCGCGACGAGTCCGACAAGGACGGCATGCGCATCTACATCGAGGTCAAGCGCGGCGAGTCGGCCGAGGTCGTGCTCAACAACCTCTACGCGCAGACCCCGATGGAGTCGGTGTTCGGCATCAACATGGTGGCGCTGGTCGAGGGCCGCCCGCAGCTGCTGAACCTGAAGGAGATGCTGGAGGCGTTCGTGCGCCACCGCCGCGAGGTGGTGACGCGCAGGACGATCTTCGAGCTGCGCAAGGCGCGCGCCCGCGCGCACATCCTCGAAGGCCTGACGGTCGCGCTCGCCAACATCGACGAGATGATCGAGCTGATCAAGACCTCGGCGAACCCGAACGAGGCGCGCGAGCGCATGCTCGCGCGGGTCTGGCAGCCGGGACTGGTCGGCACGCTGCTCGCCGCGGCGGGCGCCGAGGCGTCGCGTCCGGAAGACCTGCCTCCCGGCGTCGGCCTCGTGCAGGGGAACTACCAGCTCACCGAGACCCAGGCGCAGCAGATCCTCGAGATGCGCCTGCACCGCCTCACCGGCCTGGAGCAGGAGAAGCTCACCGAGGAATACCGCGAGCTGCTCGACACCATCCGCGGCCTGATCGAGATCCTCGAGAACCCGGACGTGCTGCTCGAGGTGATCCGCACCGAGCTGCGCACGCTCAAGGCCGTGTTCGGCGACGCGCGCCGCAGCGAGATCCGGGCCAGCGAGGAAGACCTCGACATCCTCGACCTGATCGCGCCTGAAGACGTGGTGGTCACGCTGTCGCACGCTGGCTACGCCAAGCGGCAGCCGGTCAGCGCGTATCGCGCGCAGCGCCGCGGCGGCCGCGGCCGCAACGCCGCCGCGACCAAGGACGAGGATTTCATCGACCAGCTGTGGCTGGTGAACACGCACGACACGCTGCTGACGTTCACCAGCAACGGCCGCGTGTTCTGGCTGCCGGTGCACCAGCTGCCCGACGCCGGGCCGCACGCGCGCGGCCGCCCGATCGTGAACTGGATCGCGCTGGAGGAAGGCGAGAAGGTGCAGGCGGTACTGCCGGTGCGCGCGTACAGCGAGGACTGCTTCGTGTTCTTCGCCACCCGCAACGGCACGGTCAAGAAGACGCCGCTGCCCGAGTACGCCTACCGCCTGCAGCGCGGCAAGATCGCGATCAACCTCGACGAGGGCGACGCGCTCGTCGGCGTCGCGCTGTCGGACGGAACCCGCGACATCATGCTGTTCGCGAGCAACGGCAAGGCCGTGCGCTTCGCCGGCAACACGGTCCGGCCGATGGGACGCACCGCCACCGGCGTGCGCGGCATGAAGCTGGCCGACGGCGAGGAAGTGCGCAGCCTCATCGTGCTCGACGGCGAGGGCGACATCCTCACCGCCAGCGAGCACGGCTACGGCAAGCGCACGCCGGTCGAGGATTACCCGCGCAAGGGGCGCGGCACGCAGGGCGTGATCGCGCTGCAGACCACCGAGCGCAACGGCAGGCTGGTGGGCGCGATCCAGCTCAGCGAGCACCACGAGGTGCTGCTGATCTCCGACGGCGGCACGCTGGTGCGCACGCGCGCCTCGGAAATCGCCCAGGTCGGCCGCAACACGCAGGGCGTGACCCTGATCCGGCTGGGCGAGGGCGAGAGCCTGCAGGCCATCGAGCGCGTCGACGCCTCGCTCGAGGACGAAGCCGAGGCCGCTGGCAGCGATGCCGGCGATACGGCCGCGTCGACGGAACAGGCGGCACCCACCGCCTGAGCGGAAGGCTATTCGCCGATCCAGCCGTCCAGCAGGTCCTTCATGTCGTCGGCGTGCTCTTCCTCCTGGGCGAGGACGTGCTCGAGCATGCGCTTCGTGGTCGTGTCGCGGTCGCCGATGTAGTCGATCATCTCGCGGTAGCTGTCGATCGCGATGCGCTCGGCGATCAGGTCCTCGCGGACCATGTCGCGCAGGTCGGTGC
This sequence comes from Luteimonas sp., assembly GCA_051953015.1. Taxonomy (GTDB): domain Bacteria; phylum Pseudomonadota; class Gammaproteobacteria; order Xanthomonadales; family Xanthomonadaceae; genus Cognatiluteimonas. The sequence goes on along the minus strand of JBQCJF010000056.1, from coordinate 6,331 downwards.
CGGGCTTGTATTCGGCGTGGGCGCGGGCGGTGAGGGTCGCCGGATCGAGATCCGGCTCGCCGCCGAGCTGGACGATGCGCTCGGCGATGAGGTTGGCGTGCTCCAGCTCCTGCTGCGCGTGCTCGTGGAACTCGGCCTTGACCGCGTCGGCGAACATGCCCGAGGCGCTGAAGTAGTGGCGGTAGTAGCGCAGCACGCACACCCACTCGGTGGCCAGCGCCTCGTTGAGCAGCTTCACGACCGTGTCGCGGTCGGCGCTGTAGCTCGGCGTGACCGCGCCCTGGTCGATGTGCTCGCGCGCCCTGCGGCGCAGCGTCTGCACGTCGGTCAGGCCGGCGGTGCCGGCTTTCGCCGGGGCGCCGGTGCCGCCGGCGGCCTTCTTGTTGTTCCCTGCCATGTCGGGGCTCCTTGGTTCGTTGTTCAGGACAGCTTGGTCAGCACGTTCTCGGCGGAGGACACCCGGAATTCGCCGGGCGCCTCGACCATGACCTGCCTGGCGACGCCGTCCTCGGCGTAGATCGCGTAGCGCTTGGAGCGCGTGCCCATGCCGTAAGCGCTCGCGTCCATCTCGAGGCCGAGCGCGCGGGTGAAGTCGCCGTTGCCGTCGGCCAGCATCATCAGCCCGTCGGGCACGTGCTGGCTGTCGCCCCAGGCCTTCATCACGAACGGATCGTTGACCGCGACGCAGGCGACGTCGACGCCGCGCTTGCGGAAATCGTCGAAGTGCTGGACGAAGCCCGGCAGGTGGCGCTCCGAGCAGGTCGGCGTGAACGCGCCGGGCACCGCGAAGATCACCACCTTGCGGCCGTCGAACAGCTCGCGGGTGTCGACGTTCTCGACGCCGTCGCGGATGCGTTGCAGCGGGACTTCGGGCAGGCGATCGCCGGCTTGGATGGTCATGCAGCCTCCGTGGTTTCACGCCAGTCTAACGTCGCGGCCCGGCAAGGCGGCGTCAACGCCCGCCGCGGCAGGCTGCGATAATGCGCCGGTCGTGGATGCGGCGGGACGGTCGATGCAGTTCAAGGACTACTACGAAACACTCGGCGTCGAACCGGGCGCGGGCGAGGCGGAGATCAAGACCGCCTACCGGCGCCTGGCGCGGAAATACCACCCCGACGTCAGCAAGGAGAAGGACGCCGAGGAGCGCTTCAAGGCGGTCAACGAGGCTTACGAGGCGCTGCGCGACCCGGCCAAGCGCAAGGCCTACGACGAGCTGCGCACGCGCGGCTACCGGCCGGGCGACGAGGTGCGGCCGCCCCCGGGCGGCTTCGGCGGGCCGGGCGGGCCCGGCGGCAACGGGTTCGACTTCGACGAGATCTTCGCCGGTGGCGGCGCGGGCGGCGGCTTCAGCGACTTCTTCGAGGAACTGTTCGGACGGCGGCGCGGCGCGGGCGGCGCGGGACCCGGCTTCGGCCGCGGGCCCCAGCCGGCCGGCGACACGCGGGCGCGCCTGGCGGTGCCGCTGGAGTCGGTCTATCGCGGCGACAGCGTGCGCATCGGCGTCAACGGCAAGACCCTGGAGGTGCGCATCCCCAAGGGCGTGAAGCCGGGGCAGGCGATCCGGCTCGCGGGGCAGGGCAGCCAGGGCGGCGACCTGTTCCTGGAGATCGAATACGCGGCGCATCCGCAGTTCGAGGTGGACGGCCGCAACATCATCCACGTGCTGCCGGTGGCGCCGTGGGAAGCGGCGCTGGGGGCGACCGTGAGCGTGCCGACCCTGGGCGGCGCGGTCGAACTCAGGATCCCGCCGGACTCGGAAGCCGGGCGCAAGCTGCGCCTGCGCGGGCGCGGGCTGCCGGGGACGCCGGCGGGCGACCAGATCGTCGAGCTGGAGGTGCTGGCGCCGAAGGCGCACAACGACGGGGAGCGCGAAGCCTACGCGAGGCTGCGGGACGCGTTCGGAAGCGACTGGCGCCGCGAGTAGGGGGATCAGGCCGCGGTGGGTTCGGACGGGCCGCCCGACAGGTGGCTCGTGATCACCTCGGACAGCTCTTCCTCGCTGAAGGGCTTGGTGAGGTAGGCGCGGGCGCCCTGGCGCATGCCCCACATCCGGTCGGTGTCCTGGTCCTTGGTGGTCACCAGGATCACGGGGATGTGCTTGGTGGACGCTTCGCGCGAGATCGAGCGCGTGGCCTGGAAGCCGTTGAGGTTCGGCATCACCACGTCCATCAGGATCAGGTCGGGCAATTCCTTCTTCGCGAGCTCGACGCCCGCGGCGCCGTCCTCGGCGGTGAGCGCCTCGTGGCCGAGCTTTTCCACGATGCGGCGGATGCCCATCAGCTGCGAGGGAGAGTCGTCGACGATCAGGATGCGGGCCATGCAGTGTTCCCCAGGGGTTGCGCCGGGATTGTACCTTCAGATGCGGACGACGGTGCGGCCGAGCGAGCCGCCGGCCAGCATACGCGCGAAGACGTCCGGCAGCTCGGCGAGGCCGGCTTCCCGGGTGCAGATGCGGTCCAGGTGCGCCGGTTTCCAGTCGCCGCCCAGGCGCGCCCAGACGGCGTCGCGGATGTCGCGGGCTGTGCCGGCGGAGGCCACGCCGAGCAGCGAGACGCCGCGGATGATGCCGGGCATGACCGTCGTGCGCAGGTCCGCGGTCGCCGCCAGGCCCGCGCTGGCGACGTTGCCGTAGGGGGCGGTCTGCGCCATCAGGCTGGCGAGCATCGGCCCGCCGACGTTGTCGAGGCCGCCGCCGAAGCGCGCCGACTCCAGCGGACGCGTGGTGGCGAGCGCGTCGCGGCCGTGCACCTCGCGCGCGCCGAGCGCGCGCAGGTAGTCGTGCTGGCCGGCCTTGCCGCTGATCGCGTGCACCTCGAAGCCCGCGCGCGTGAAGATGTCGATGGCCAGCGAACCGACGCCGCCGGTGGCGCCGGTCACGCACAGCGGGCCCATGTCCGGCGACTGGCGGTTGTCGAGCATGCGATGCAGCGCCAGCCCGGCGGTGAAGCCGGCGGTGCCGAGCACCATGCTCTCGCGCAGCGTCAGCCCTGCGGGCAGCGGGATGGTCCAGCGCGATTCCAGGCGCGCGTACTGCGAGTAGCCGCCGTCGCGGGTCTCGCTGAGTCCGCAGCCGGTGGCGAGGACGGCGTCGCCCTCGCGGAACGCGGGGTCGGTCGAGGCGACGACGCGGCCGGCGACGTCGATGCCGCCGACCAGCGGGAAGCGGCGCCGGATCCTGCCCTGGCCGGTGCCCGCCAGCGCGTCCTTGTAGTTCACGGACGACCACTCCGCCGCGATCACGACCTCGCCCGGCGCCAGCTCGTCCAGCGAGACCGGCTCGAGGCCGCTGCGGTAACCGGCGGCGTCGCTGTGGATGCGGAACGCGTCGAAGCTCGCGGGCACCGTCGCCATCGTCAGCGCATGTCCCCGCGGCGCTTCTCGTCGAGCCACTTGTCGGCGTGGGCGGGCACGTAGGCGCGCATCCACGCGACCATCGCGTCGATGTCCTCGCCGTGCCAGAGGTCGTTGCGCTGGTCGGCGTGCAGGAAGCGCTCGGCGACCATGCGGTCCATCATCGCCACCAGCGGCGCGTAGAAGCCGTCGACGTCGAGGAAGGCGCAGGGCTTGTCGCCGAGGCCGAGCTGGCGCCAGGTCAGCATCTCGAACATCTCGTCCATCGTGCCGAAGCCGCCGGGCAGGGCGACGAAGGCGTCGGACAGGTCGAACATGCGCGCCTTGCGCTCGTGCATGTTGGCGACGACCTCGAGCCGGGTGACGCCGCGGTGCGCGACTTCCCAGTTGACCAGCTGCTCGGGGATGACGCCGACGACTTCGCCGCCGGCCGCGAGCGCGGCGTCGGCGACGATGCCCATCAGGCCGACGTTGCCGCCGCCGTAGACCAGCGCGAGCCCTTCGTTCGCGAGGCGCGTCCCGAGCGCCTTCGCGCGCTCGGCGTAGACCGGCCGCGAACCGGCGTTCGACCCGCAGTAGACGCAGACCGAACGCATGCCGGGATCAGTTGGCCTTGTGGATGGCGCGCTTGTGCACGGCCATGGCGGCGTCGTGCACGGCTTCCGACAGCGACGGATGCGCGTGGCAGATGCGCGCCAGGTCGTCGGCGGAGCCCTTGAACTCGAGCGCCAGAACGCCTTCGTGCACCAGCTCGGACACGTTGGCGCCCACCAGGTGCATGCCGAGGATGCGGTCGGTTTCCGCGTCGGCGAGGATCTTCACGAAGCCCGCGGGCTCGGCCATCGCGACCGCGCGGCCCACGGCGGCGAACGGGAAGCTGCCGGCCTTGTACTGCACGCCATCGGCCTTGAGCTGCTCCTCGGTCTTGCCGACCCAGGCGATCTCCGGCTCGGTGTAGATCACGTTCGGGATCGCGTCGTAGTTGACGTGGCCGGGCAGGCCGGCAATGAGTTCCGCGACGGCGATGCCTTCCTCGAAGCCCTTGTGCGCCAGCATCGGGCCGCGCACGCAGTCGCCGACCGCCCACACGCCGTCGACGCCGGTGTGGCAGTGGTCGTCGACCTCGATCACGCCGCGCGCGTCGACCTTGACGCCGGTGCCGTCGGCCAGCAGGCCCTTCGTCGCCGCGCGGCGGCCGACGCAGACCAGCAGCTTGTCGACCACGATCTCCTGCGCCGCGCCCTTGTCGTCGGTGTAACCGACGTGCACGCCGTCCTTCTTCACCTCGGTGCCGCTGACCTTGCAGCCGAGCCTGATGTCCAGGCCCTGCTTCTTGAACTCGCGCGCGGCGACCTTGGCCACTTCGCCGTCGGCGGCCGCCAGGAAGGTCGGCAGCGCCTCGAGGATCGTGACCTGGCTGCCGAGGCGGTTCCAGACGCTGCCCAGCTCCAGGCCGATCACGCCGGCGCCGATGACGCCCAGGCGCTTCGGCACCTTCTCCAGGTCGAGCGCGCCGACGTTGTCGATGATGTGCTCGCCGAACTTCGCGAACGGCAGCTCGATCGAATCCGAGCCGGCGGCGATCACGACGTTGGTACCGTGCAGCTCGACTTCGGAGCCGTCGTGCTGCTTGACCTTGACCACGTTGCCGGGGTGGAGCACGCCGTAGCCGTAGTACGCCGTGACCTTGTTCGCCTTGAACAGCGACGCGATGCCGCCCGTGAACTGCTTCACGATGCCGTCCTTGCGCGCGACCATCTTCTTCACGTCGATCGCCGGCTTCTCGAAGCTGATGCCGTGCTGGTCGAAGAGGTGGCCCATGTTCCAGAACTGGCGGCTGGAATCGAGCAGCGCCTTGGACGGGATGCAGCCCACGCGCAGGCAGGTGCCGCCGAGCGCGGGCTTGCCGTCCTTGCCCAGCGCCGCGTCGATGCACGCGGTCTTCAGCCCGAGCTGGGCGGCGCGGATCGCGGCGTGGTAGCCGGCGGGGCCGGCACCGATGACGACGACGTCGAATTGTTCAGCCATGTCGTTCCGATTCCTTCTTGCTTACATGCCGAGCAGCATGCGGTGCGGGTTCTCGAGCTGGTTCTTGATGTCGACCAGGAACAGCACCGCGTCCTTGCCGTCGATGATGCGGTGGTCGTAGCTCAGCGCGATGTACATCATCGGCGCGGCGACCACCTGGCCGTTCTCGACGATCGCGCGCTCCTTGATCGTGTGCATGCCGAGGATCGCGGACTGCGGCGGGTTGACGATCGGCGTCGACATCAGCGAGCCGAAGGTGCCGCCGTTGGTGATGGTGAAGGTGCCGCCCTGCAGGTCCTCGAGCTTGAGGCCGCCCTCGCGCGCCGCCTTCGCGTAGCCGTCGATGCCCTTCTCGATGTCGGCGAAGGACATGCGCTCGACGTTGCGCAGCACCGGCGTCACCAGGCCGCGGTCGGTCGAGACCGCGATCGAGATGTCGGCGTAGCCGTGGTAGATCACGTCGTTGCCGTCGACCGAGGCGTTCACCACCGGGTACTTCTGCAGCGCGTTCGCGGCGGCCTTGGCGAAGAAGCTCATGAAGCCGAGCTTGATGCCGTTCTCCTTCTGGAACTGCTCGCCCAGCTGCTTGCGCATGGCCATGACGTTGGCCAGGTTGACCTCGTTGAAGGAGGTCAGCATCGCGATCGAGTTCTTCGACTGCATCAGGCGCTCGGCGATGCGGGCGCGCATGCGGGTCATCGGCACGCGCTCCTCGGGGCGCGCGCCGCCGCTCACGCCGCCCGTGCGGCCGGCGGCGTAGTTCACGATGTCTTCCTTGGTCACCGCGCCGCGGCGGCCGGTGCCTTCGACGTTCGACGCGTCGACGCCGGAGGTCTCGGCGGCGAAGCGCGCGCCCGGCGGCAGCTGCGCGTTGCCGGCGGCGGCCGTCGGCGCCTCCTGCTTCGCGGCGGGGGCGGCGGCCGCGGCGGCCTTCGGAGGCGCCGCCGTCGGC
>JBQCJF010000055.1:0-13438 GCA_051953015.1 Luteimonas sp. | reverse complement strand
CCTCGAGCTTGTGGCCGTCGCCCAGCAGCTTGCGCGCGGCGAGGTTGGCGTGCACGACGCGGCGCGAGGGATCCACCAGCAGCATCGCCACCGGCGTGTTCTGCACCATCGTGTCGAGCAGCAGTTCGCGCTGCACCAGGCTCAGGCGCTGCGCGCGCAGCGAATCGCCGAGCGCGTTGTGGCTGGCGACCAGCTCAGCGAGTTCGTCGCGGCCGTCCCAGCGGACGCCGAAGGCGAAGTCGCCGTCCTCGTAGCTGGCGACGCTGCCGGCGAGTGCGCGGAACAGCGACTGCATCGGCGCGAACGCGCGGCGCACGTGGTAGGCGAGCAGCGGCGCGAGCCCGAACGCCGCGACCAGCGCGGCCCACACCGGCCGCAGCCAGTGCGCGAGCACCACCGCGAGCGACGCGGCCGCGACCAGGTAGACGAGCGCCAGCCCGGTGAACTGCAGGCTCAGGGGAACGCGCTGGCGCAGGCGCAACATGCGGGATCCCGGGTCAGTCGGCGCTGCCGCCGCCGTTGCGGGTGATGCCGTGGCGTTCCATGCGCCGGTACAGCGCCTGGCGCGACAGGCCCAGCTCGGCCGCGGCCTGGGCGAGCACGCCGCCGTTGCGCTCGAGGGCCGCTTCGATCTCCGCGCGATCCGGCTCGGCGGCCGGCGCGCCGGCATCGCTTCCCGCGCCCGCCGCCGGCGCGGACGCGGCCGGTTCCGGCAGCCCGAGCTCGGACGCGGCGATCTCCGGGCCGCGCGCCAGCAGTCCGGCGCGCTGCAGCGTGTTGCGCAGCTCGCGCACGTTGCCGGGCCACGGGTGCGCGAGCAGCGCGCGCGCCGCGCCCTCGGACAGGCGCTTGCCCTCCGGCAGGAAATGGCGGGCGAGCGGCAGGATGTCGTCGGGACGCTCGGCGAGCGGCGGCAACCGCAGCTCGATCGCGTTCAACCGGTAATAGAGATCCTCGCGGAACTGGCCCGCGCGGATCAGCGCCGGCAGGTCGGCGTTGGTCGCGCTGACCACGCGCACCTTGACCTGCTGCTCGCGGTTGCTGCCCAGGCGCTGGAAGCGGCCGGTCTCGAGCACGCGCAGAAGCTTCACCTGCCCCGCCGCCGGTAGCGTGCCGATCTCGTCGAGGAACAGGGTGCCGCCGTCGGCGGCCTCGAACTTGCCCTCGCGCGATTTCGAGGCGCCGGTGTAGGCGCCCGCGTCGGCGCCGAACAGTTCGGCCTCAACCAGGTCGGCGGGGATCGCGCCGCAGTTGAGGGCGACGAACGGGCCGTCCTTCACCGCCGAGTTGGCGTGCAGGATCTCGGCGATCTTCTCCTTGCCGGCGCCGTTGGGACCGGTCACCAGCACCGGCAGCTCCGAGCGCGCGACCTGCCCGGCCAGCGCGAGCACGCGCTCGCTGGCGGCGTCGGCGAAGACGACGCCGCGCAGGTCGAGGTCGCGCTCGAGCGCGCTGCGCCGGCGCTGCTCGCGGCCCTGCGCCTGGGACAGCGCGCGCCGCGTCTCCGCGAGCTCGAGCAGGTTGTTGACGCTGGCCAGCAGCTTGCGGTCGTCCCACGGCTTGGCCAGGTAGTCGGCGGCGCCGGCACGGACCAGTTCCACCGCGGCTTCCAGGTGCGTCCAGGCGGTGAGCAGGATCACCGGCAGGTCCGGATGCGCGTCGCGGATCCGGGCGAACAGCGCCGCGCCCTCCTCGCCCGAGGTGGTGTCGGCGCGGAAGTTCATGTCCTGGACGACGAGGTCGACGCGCTCGCGACCCAGGATCGCCAGCCCTTCCTCCGGCGTGGTCGCGGCGCGGGTGGCGACGTCGTGCAGCGAGAACAGCGTTTCCAGCGCGGTGGCGACCGCCGGGTTGTCGTCGATGACCAGGATCGTGGGCATGCCGCCTTATATCAGCCCGCGCGGAGGATGTCGCCGATGCGGGACAGGGCGAGGAACGGCGCCAGCACCAGCGCGAGCAGCAGGGTCAGCAGGTCGTCCATTTCGTCTCTCCTCGTTGTCAGACGCTGCGGGTGGCGACGGCGGGCGGCACCGCGGCGGCGCGCCGCGCCGGGCCGAGCACCGCGAGCTGGCCGAGCAACCACAGCAGCACGGCGGCCACGGGCAGGTAGATCGCGGGCAGGCGCGGCAGCTCGTACTTGCCCATCAGCATCTGGTTGATCCCGTAGGCGAGCATGAGGCCGAGCACGATGCCCAGCGTCGCCAGGATGAAGTTCTCGGTCTGGAAGTGGCGCAGGATCTGGCCGCGGGTCGCGCCGAGGGCGCGGCGCACGCCGATCTGCTTGGTCCGCTGCTGCACCCAGAAGCTCGCCAGGCCGACGATGCCGAGCGCGGTCACCGCCAGCAGCGCGATGCAGACCGCGAGCAGCAGCCAGACCACCGACCGGTCGCGGCTGTAGAACTCGTGGCGCATCTCCTCCAGCGTCTTCGCGTCGCCGAACAGGCGGTTGGGATCGACGCGCGCCAGGGTCTCGGCCGCGGCCGCGAGCACCTCCGCGCGCCGCGCCGGATCCGTGCGCAGCACGTACTCGCCGTTGGACACGCGCTGCGGAATCACGATCGCGTCGTAATCCTTCGACGGGTCGATCGCCGAGCCGGGCGCGACGAGGTCGTCGATCACGCCGACAATGCGGGTCGGCGCGGAATCGGAGATGTAGACGTTCCTGCCCAGCGCCTTGCCGTCCGGGAACAGGTGCCGGGCGAGCGTGCGGGTGACGAGCATGACCGGGGCGACGCCCCCGGGCCCGCGCATCCGGCTGTCGTCGCGGTATTCGTCGGGCGCGAACGCCCGGCCCTCGACGACGCGCAGCCCCAGCGTCTGCAGCAGGTTGCCGTCGTCCATGTACTGGGTAGGGTTGAGGTTGGCTTCCGGCTGGCCCGCCTGCAGCGACACGCCCGTCATCCAGACGTTGCCGCCGTAGGGGATCTCGTTGACGCTGGTCACCGCCTTGACGCCCGGGATCGCCGCCAGCGCCGCCACGTCCGCGCGCCGCGCCGCGTCGCCGTCGTCGTTCGACGACAGGCTCGACACCTGGATGTCCACCAGTTCGTCCTCGACGATGCCGCTGGCGCGGTGCATGTGCTCCACGCGGCTGCCGATGATGAACACCGCGTTGCAGACGATCGCGCAGCTCAGCGCGATCTCGAGCACGATCAGCGCGGCGTCGGTCTTGTGGCGCAGCAGCGCGGAGAGGATCGGGCGGATTTCCAAGGCGGCTCCCCTATTGGGCCTTCAGTTGCAGCGCGGGCGCGACCTGCATCGCCCGCCACGCCGGAAGCAGTCCGGCGACGAGGCTCGCGGACAGCGCCAGCGCGAAGGTGACGAGCAGCATCGGCGCGTCGAGGTGCGCGAGCTGCGCGTAGTCGTCAGGCTGCTGCCGCACCAGCCACAGGCCGAGCGCGGCGAATCCCAGCCCGAGCACGGCGCCGGCCGCGCCGACGCAACCGGCTTCGACGAGGCACTGCTTGAAGATCTCCGTGCGCGGCGCGCCGAGCGCCCGGCGCACGCCGATCTCGCCGGCGCGGCGCAGGAACTTCGCCGAGAGCAGGCCGATCATGTTCAACAGGCACACCAGCAGGAAGCCGAACGCCAGCCAGGTCTGCATGCGCACGTCCTCCGGCACGACCTGCTTGAAGTCGAGCCAGCCCATCACGTCGTCGAGGCGCACGTTCGCCGGGCGCTCGAAACGGCCGGCCTTGCGCTGCGCTTCGGAGTAGTCGACCAGGTACTGGCGATAGGCGGCCACGTCGCCGGGCCGGTCCAGCTCGACCCAGTACTGCAGCCACGCGCACGGCGCGTTGGGCCCGCGCGGACCCGCGGGATCCGCGCTGCTGTCGGCCCAGCACCACATGCTGCCCTGCGTCCCCATCTTCAGCTCGATGGCGGTGGAGTACGGCACGAAGACTTCCTCCGTGCCGCCGAACTGGCGGTTGCTCATGTCGTAGAAGCGCGGATTGAGCGGCCAGTCGCCCATCACGCCGATGACCTCGAACGTGCCTTCCGGCGTGCGGAAGCTGCGGCCGACGTAGTCGCCCTCGCCGTACAGCTTCTCGCCGAGCTTGCGATCGATCACCGCCACGCGCGCGCGCGCCTCGTCCTCGGCCGCCGTCCACGCACGCCCCTGCACCAGCGGCGGCTCGAACATCGGGAAGAAGTCGGCGCTGGTGTACCGCGCCCGCGCACGCAACGGCTTGGCCACCTGCCCTTCCGGCAGGATGACCGCGACGCCGGCGGTCATCACCGCCTGGCGGTCGGCGCGCTTCTGCCGCAGCAGTTCCTCCGCGTCGTAGCGAGTCATCTGCTCCATCGGCTCGGGCTCCGGCTTGCCCTGCTTGCCGAGGCTGCGCGGCTCGATCCGCGGATAGAAGAGCTTGCCGCTCTTCGCCGGGATCGGGTCGCCGGACAACACGTAGAACACGGTCAGCGTGGTCATGCTCGCGCCGATGCCCAGCGCGATCGCCATCACCATCAGCGCGGTCAGCGCCTTGTTGCGCCGGAAGCTGCGCATCGCGAGCTGCAGGTAGTAGCCGAACATGCGCGGCGCTTCCGGTCAGACGCTGCGGGTCGCGACCGCCGGCGGCACGGCCGCGGCGCGTCGCGCCGGGCCGAGCACCGACAGCTGGCCGAGCAGCCACAACACCAGCGCGCCCACCGGCAGGTACAGCGCCGGCAACCGCGGCAGCTCCGCCTTCGACATCATCACCTGGTTCAGGCCGTACGCCAGGAGCATGCCGATGACGATGCCGGCGGTGGCGAGGATGAAGTTCTCGGTCTGGAAGTAGCGCAGGATCTGCGCGCGGGTCGCGCCGAGGGCGCGGCGCACGCCGATCTGCTTGGTCCGCTGCTGCACCCAGAAGCTCGCGAGGCCGACGATGCCGAGCGCAGTCACCACCAGCAGCGCGACGCACACGATCACCAGCATCCAGGCCATCGCGCGGTCGGCGCGGTAGAAGTCGCCGCGCATCTCCTCCATCGTCTGCTGCTCGAGCACGATGCGGCGCGGCCCGTTCTTCTGCAGCGCTTCCACGGCCGCCTTCAGGACCTCGCCGCGGCGCGAGGGATCGGCCACGCGCACGAGGTAGTTCCCGCCCACGGTGTACGGCGTCCAGATCGGCAGGATCATCGAGTAGTGGTACGCCTCGGGGCCGCCCTGGTTGTTCGGGCGTGCGAGCTTGTCGACGACGCCGACCACGCGCGAACCGCTGTCGTCGCCCCAGCTGTAGAGCGTCTTGCCGATTGGATCCTGGCCGGGCCACAGCTTCTCTGCCATGTCCGTGGTGATGATCGCGGTCGGCACCGCCACGTTGGTGCCGGGCTTGTTGATGGTGTCCCAGTCGAGCAGTTCGTCGGCGTTGAAGTACCGGCCCTTGACCAGCTTCAGGCCCATCGTCTGCGGGAGCTTCTCGTCGCCGAGGTAGACGGTGGAGCTGAGGGTCTGGTGGGTCTGGTCCGGCGCGAGGTTGACCGAGCTGTTCCAGGAGCCGCCGCCGAAGGTCACCTGGTTGGTGACACTCGCCGAGGTCACGCCGGGCAGCGCGCGCAGCACCGCGAGGTCGCTGCGGGTGAGCGCCGCGGCGTTGTCGTCGGTGCCGATGCCGGTGATCTGGATGCGGACGATCTCGTTTTCCGCCTGCCCGGTCGGGCGCTGCATGCGGTCGAGGCGGCCGGCGATGAGGAACAGGGCGTTGCAGATGATCGCGCAGCTCAGCGCGATCTCGAGCACGATCAGCGCGGAGGCGGTCTTGTGCCGGCGCAGCGTGGAAAGGATGGGGCGCAGTTCCATGTGGATTCTCCGGAAAGGGCGCGTTACTGCGACTTGAGCTGCATGGCGGGCGTGACCTGGCAGGCCTGCCAGGCCGGCACCAGGCCGGCGAGCACGCTGGCGGCGATCGCGAGCACGAAGGTGGTGGCGAGCATCGGCACGTCCAGGTGGATCAGGTCCGCGAAGCCGGTCGGCTGCTGGCGGATCGCCCACAGGCCGAGCCACGCGAGCGCGAGCCCGAGGATGCCGCCGGCCAGGCCGACGGTGCCGGCCTCGACCAGGCACTGCGCGAAGATCGCGCGGCGCGAGGCGCCGAGCGCGCGGCGGACGCCGATCTCGCTCGAGCGGCGCCGGAACTTCGCCAGCAGCAGGCCGACCGTGTTCAGCAGGCACACCAGCAGGAAGCCGAACGCCAGCCACACCTGCATGCGCACGTCGCCGGGCACGACCTTCTGGTAGTCCAGCCACTGCATCACGTTGCGCAGGCGGACGTTGGTCGGGCGCTGGTAGCGGCCGTTGGCGCGCTGCTGGTCGGAGTAGTTGCGCAGGTACTGCAGGTACTCGTCGGCCTTCGCCGGCGAATCGAGCTCCACCCAGTACTGGATCCAGCTGCAGGGCGCGTTGACGCCGGTCTCGCCTTCCGGATCGTCGCTCTCGTTGCTGTCCCAGCAGTTCATGCTGCCGTTGCGGTCCAGCTTCAGTTCGCGCGAGGTCGAGAACGGGATGTAAGCCTGCTCCGGCTCGCCGAAGCGGTTGGAGTTGACGTCGTAGAACTTCGGCGCCGGGCGCCACTTGTCGAGCACGCCGACCACGCGCATCTCGTTGCCGTTCATCCGGATCGTCTTGCCGACGCTGTTGGCGCCGCCGAAGACCTTGTCGTTGAGCTCCCTGGCGAGGACCACGACGCGATCGCGACGCTGGTCCTCGGTGGCGCTCCAGCCGCTGCCGTAGAGGAAGGGCGTGTCGAACATCTGGAAGAAGTCGGCGCTGTTGTAGCGGGCGTCGACGTAGAACGCATCCAGGCCCGCCTTCTGCGGCTCGACCGCCACGCTGCCGCCGGTCATCATCGCCTGGCGCAGGCCGTGCTTCTGACGCAGCAGCTCCTCGGCGTCGTAGCGGGTCATCTGGTCGTCGGGCTCTTCGCCCGCGGTGTAGCCGTTCATCGTCGCCGGATCGAGCTGCGGCGTGAACAGCCGGTCGCTCTTCTGCGGGTTGGGCTCGCCCGAGAGGACGTGGAAGATCGTCAGCGTGGTCATGCTCGCGCCGATGCCGAGCGCGATCGCCAGCACCATGAGCGCGGTCAGGATCCGGTTGCGCCGGAAGCTGCGCAGCGCGAGGTCGAAGTAGTAGGCGAACATTGGCGGTTCTCCGGTTCAGCCCTGCGTTTCGGCCAGCGACGCCGAAGCGAGGCGGCTCAGGCTCGGCTCGACGCTCAGGTCGGTGGCCATGCCGTCGACGATGTGCACGTTGCGCTGGGCGCGCGCGGCCAGCTCCGGGTCGTGCGTCACCATCACGATGGTCGTGCCCTTGGCGTTGATGTCCTCGAGCAGCTCCATCACGCCGCGCGCCATCTGCGAGTCGAGGTTGCCGGTCGGCTCGTCGGCGAGCAGCAGGCGCGGCGTGCCGGCGAGCGCGCGGGCGATCGCGGCGCGCTGCTGCTGGCCGCCCGACAGCTCGGCCGGGTAGTGCTTCATGCGCGAGGCCAGGCCCACCTGGCCCAGCGCTTCCTCGATCCGGCGCTTGCGCTCGGCCGCGTTCATGCCGCGGTAGCGCAGCGGCACGTCGCAGTTGTCGAACAGGTTGAGGTCCGGGATCAGGTTGAAGCTCTGGAAGATGAAGCCGATCTTCTGGTTGCGCAGCTTGCTGCGCGCGTCGTCGGACAGGCCGCTGACGTCCTGGTTGTCGAGCAGGTAGGTGCCGCCGGTGAACGTCTCCAGCAGGCCGGCGATGTTGAGGAACGTGGTCTTGCCCGAGCCCGAGGGGCCGGTGACCGCGACGAATTCGCCTTCGCGCACGTGCAGGTCGAGCGCGCGCAGGGCGTGCGTCTCGACGAGTTCGGTGCGGTAGACCTTGCTGACCTGGCGCATCTCGAGCATGGCGTGTTTCCTCTCTTCTGTAGAGCCGAGCCATGCTCGGCTAGGGGGTGGGTTGGCGCCGACCATGGGTCGGCTCTACGGACTCAATTGATCTTTACGCGCTCGGCGTCGCCGAACAGATCGCTGCCGGAGACGACGATGCGGTCGCCTTCCTTCGCGCCGGACACGATCTCGACCGCGCCGAGGCTGCTGGCGCCGGTCTGGATGGGACGCTTGACCGCGACGTCGCCGTCCATGACGTAGGCGCTGGTCCCGCCGCCCTGCTCCAGGAAGGGGCCGCGGTCGACCATCAGCACGTTGCGGCGGGTGTCGAGCAGGATTCGCGCGGACAGGCGCTGGTTCTGGCGCAGGCCCGGCGGCTGCCGGTCCTTGAAGCGCAGGCGCGCGGTCACTTCGCCGTTCACGACCTCGGGCGAGACCGCGCTGACCTCGCCGGCGTACGGCTGGCCGCTGCCGCTGGTGAGCTGGGCGGGCATGCCGATGCCGAGGTCGCGGGCGAAGCTTTCCGGCACCTTGATCTCGACCTCGAACTTCGACAGGTCGACCACGCTCAGCACCGGCGCGTTGATCGCGACGTTGGCGCGCTGCGCGACCTGCACCTGGCCGACCTGGCCGTCGAACGGCGCGCGCAGGGTCAGCGCGTCGACCTGCCGCTGGAGTTCGGCCACGACCTCGCGCTGGCGATCGGCGAGCAGGCGCTTGTTGCGGATGTCCAGGCCGGCGCCCTTCGACTGCAGGCCGTAGTCCTGCTGCGCGTGCTGCAGGCCGATGTCGGCGCTCTTGAGCGCGTCCTCCGAGCGGGCGACGTCGACCTGCGCGACCGCGCCGCCTTCGTAGGCCTTGCGGTTGCGCTCCAGGTCGCGCGACGCGGCCTGGCGGGTGATCTGCGCCTGGTCGAGGGCCTTGCGCGCGGTGGAGCGCGCGAGCTCGGCGTCGAGCTGGGCCCGGCTGGCCTCCGCCTCGACGCTGGCGAGCGTGGCCTCCTCCTGCGCGAGCTTGCTGCGCAGCTCCGGGCTGTCGATCTCGGCGAGCGCGTCGCCGGCCTTCACCGCGTCGCCGGCCACGACCTTCAGCGTGACCGTGCCGCCGGCGATGGCGTACAGGGTCGGGCTGTTGGCGGCGATCACCCGGCCGTCGGCCGAGATGTCGCGGACCAGGTCGCCGCGCTTGACCTCGGCGATGCGCACGCGCGAGGCGTCGAACGAGCGGCTGCCCGCCGTCCAGCCGGTCACGAGCCAGACGGCGAGCAGCAGCACGCCCGCTGCGACGCCGGCGGCGACGAGGGTCTGCCGGCGCTTGCGGTTGCGCGGGTGACCGCCGGTGGAGACGGGGCGGTCCTGGGCGGAGGTGTCGCGGATGCTCATCGGATTCCTGTCGGGGGTGGTGCGGTCCTGCCCTGTACCAAAGCAGGATGCGTGCCAACCCCGAAGCGTTGCCGTTGCTGGGATTTCTTCCGGCGACCGGGTGTCCGGCGTCCGGCGGACACGTCCGGCGGACGGCCGGCCCGGCTAAACTCGCCCTCTGCCCCCCAGGAGACCCGGTCCATGTGCGGAATCGTCGGTGCGATCGCGGATCGCGACGTGGTGCCGGTCCTGATCGAGGGCCTGAAGCGCCTCGAATATCGCGGCTACGACTCCGCCGGCATCGCGGTCGTGGACGGCGACGACGTCCGCCGCGTGCGCCGCACCGGCCGCGTCGCCGAGATGGAAGCGGCCGCCGAGGCCGAGCACTTCCACGCGCGGCTGGGCATCGGCCACACCCGCTGGGCCACCCACGGCGGCGTGACCGAGGGCAACGCGCACCCGCACATCAGCCACGGCGAGCTGGCGCTGGTCCACAACGGCATCATCGAGAACCACGAGGCACAGCGCGAGCGCCTGCAGCAGCTCGGCTACGCGTTCGAATCGCAGACCGACACCGAGGTCATCGCCCACCTGATCCACCACCACCGCCAGCAGGGCCTGTCGCTGCTGCAGGCGCTGCAGGCGACGGTGCGCGAGCGGCACGGCGCCTACGCGATCGCGGTGATCGACCGGCGCGACCCGGACCGCATGGTCGCCGCGCGCATGGGCTGCCCGCTGCTGCTGGGCCTGGGCGACGGCGAGAACTTCGTCGCCTCGGACGTCTCGGCGATCGTCTCGTCGACGCGCCGCGTGATCTTCCTCGAGGAGGGCGACACCGCGGAGCTCTCGCGCGCCTCGGTGCAGGTGTTCGACGCTTCCGGCGCGCCGGTGCAGCGCGAGACCCACGTGTCCGACGTGTCGCTGGCCTCGCTCGAGCTGGGCCCGTACCGGCACTTCATGCAGAAGGAGATCCACGAGCAGCCGCGCGCCATCGCCGACACCATCGAGGCGCTGGTGGACAACGCCGCGTTCGGGCCGGAGCTGTTCAACGATCGCGACGGCGCGGTGCTGGGCGACATCGAATCGGTGCAGATCCTCGCCTGCGGCACGAGCTACTACGCAGGCCTCACCGCGCGCTACTGGATCGAGGCGCTGGCCGGCCTCCCCTGCGCGGTCGACATCGCGAGCGAATACCGCTATCGCGAGGTCGTCGCGAACCCGAAGCAGCTGGTGGTGACGATTTCCCAGTCCGGCGAGACGCTGGACACGATGGAGGCGTTGAAGTACGCCAAGGCGCAGGGCCAGGACCGCACGCTGTCGATCTGCAACGTGCCCGAAAGCGCGATCCCGCGCGCCAGCCGGCTCGTGTACTACACGCGCGCCGGCGCCGAGATCGGCGTGGCGTCCACGAAGGCGTTCACCACCCAGCTGGTCGCGCTGTTCACGCTGGCGGCGACGCTGGCGAAGCTGCGTTGTCGCCTGGACGACGCGCGCGAGGCTGAGCTGCTGGAGGCGCTGCGCCACCTGCCCGGCGACGTGCAGCACGCGCTCAACCTCGAGCCGCAGATCGTGGCCTGGGCGGAGATGTTCGCGCCGAAGGAGCACGCGCTGTTCCTCGGCCGCGGCGTGCATTACCCGATCGCGCTCGAGGGCGCGCTCAAGCTCAAGGAAATCTCGTACATCCACGCCGAGGCCTACCCGGCCGGCGAGCTCAAGCACGGTCCGCTGGCGCTGGTGGACGCGGCGATGCCGGTGGTGGTGATCGCGCCGAACGACGCGCTGCTGGAGAAGGTGAAGTCCAACATCCAGGAAGTGCGCGCGCGCGGCGGGGAGATGTTCGTGTTCGCCGACGCCGACAGCAACTTCGGCGAATCCGAACAGGTGCACGTGATCCGCACGCCGCGCCACGTCGGCATCCTGTCGCCGGTGGTGCACGCGATCCCGGTGCAGCTGCTCGCCTACCACGCCGCCCTGGCGCGCGGCACCGACGTGGACAAGCCGCGCAACCTGGCCAAATCGGTCACCGTGGAATAGGCGGCCGGGGTCCGGCGGGGCGCGGCGGGAAGGACGGAACCGGATCGCCCCTTCCCGCGTAGAGTGGGTCAATGGACGACCGCGAGCCATCCCCGAACCGGCTGCCTGCCGACGCCGCCCGGCGCCGCGCGGGCACGACCAGCGCCGCGGAGGCGCTGGATTCGGGCGCATGGGCCGTGCTGGCGGTGGCCGTCGCCGAACGCGGCGACCGGGCGGCCTTCATGCGCAGCTACGACCACTTCGCGCCGCGGCTGCGGCGCTACCTGGGCAACCTCGGCGCCGGCGGCGCGCAGGCGGACGAGCTCGTGCAGGACACGATGCTCGCGCTGTGGCGGAAAGCCGCGCTGTTCGACCCCGCGCGGGCGAGCCTGGACGCGTGGCTGTTCCGCGTGGCGCGGAACCTGCACATCGACCGGGCGCGCCGCGAGCCGCACTGGCGGCCGCTGCAGGAGGGCCTCGACCAGCTCGATGCCGCCTGCATGGCGGCGCTCGAGCCGGCGCCGGAAGGCTTCGTCGACCAGCGCGCCCTGGGCGCCGCGATCGACCGGTTGCCGGCGCTGCAGGCGCGCCTGGTGCGGATGTCCTATCTCGAAGCGCACAGCCACCGCGAGATCGCGCAGGCGCTCGGCATGCCGATCGGCTCGGTGAAGTCGGCGCTGCACCGCGCCATGGAGCGCCTGCGCACGGCGATGGGAGCGCCGGCATGACCCCGAACCGCCATCTCGACGATGCCACCCTGCTCGCCTATTCCGCGGGCGCCCTCTCGCAGGCGCTGGCCGTGGTCGCCTGCGCGCACATGGAACATTGCGCCCACTGCCGCGGGCGACTGGGCGAGGCCGACCGGGTCGGCGGCGCGCTGGTCGGCCTGCAGCAACCGGCGGAACTTGCGCCGGGCGCACGCGAGGCGATGCTGGCCCTGCTCGAGGACACACCGCGGGATCCGATGCCGCCTTCCCCGCCGGATCCGTTCGCCGCGCCCGATCCCGATCGCCTGCCGGCCGCCCTCCATCCCTGGTTCGGCGACTCCATGCGCGCGCTGCGCTGGCGTCGCGTCGCACCGGGCGTGCAGCGCATCAGCGCGCACGGCGTGTCGGGCGGGCAACTCTTCCTGCTGCGCATCGCGCCCGGCAGCCGCCTGCCCCTGCACAGCCACCAGGGCAGCGAACTGACCCTGATCCTGGACGGTGCGTATACCGACATGCTCGGCCACTTCGGCCCCGGCGACGTCGCCGACCTCGACGAAAACGTGCGCCACCAGCCGGTGACGACGGAGGGCGTGCCCTGCGTCTGCGTCGCCGCGCTGGATGCGCCGCTGCGGTTCTCCGGCTGGCTCGCGCGCGGACTGCAGCCCTTCCTGCGGTTCTGACGGCGCGATGGGCGCCGCGATCGTCCTGTTCCGGCGCGACCTGCGCATCGAGGACAATCCGGCGCTGCACGCGGCCTGCGCGGCGCACGACATCGTGTTGCCGGTCTACGTGCACGCGCCGCGCGACCAGGGCGCGTGGGTGGAGGGGGCGGCAAGCCGGTGGTGGCTGCACCATTCCCTGCGCGCGCTCGATGCGCGCCTGCGCGGCATCGGCGGCGGCCTCCACGTCGAGCGCGGCGACACGTTCGAGGTGCTGCGCAGGCTGCTCGCGGCGTCGGGCGCCGACGCGGTGTACTGGAACCGGCGCTACGAGCCCGGTGCGATCGACGCGGACCGGCGCGCCATGGCGGCGCTGCGCGCGCTCGGCGCCGAGGTGCACAGCCACAATGCGGCGCTGTGGTGCGAACCCTGGGAGATCGCGAACGAATCCGGCAAGCCGTACCGCGTGTTCACGCCGTTCTGGCGGAAGCTGCGCGCGCGGCTGGCGACCGAAGCCCCCCTGCCCGCCCCGCGGATCCGGGGCTGGCGCGCGCTGCCCGGGTCGCTCGCGGTCGACGCGCTGCAATTGCTGCCGCGCATCGACTGGGCCGGTGGCCTAGCCGACGCGTGGCGGCCCGGCGAAGCGGGCGCCGCGGAACTGCTCGAGATCTTCGCGGACGATGCGCTGGGCGACTACGCCCGCGCGCGCGACCTGCCCGCGCGGCACGGCACCTCGCGGCTGTCGCCGCACCTGCCGTTCGGCGAGATCTCGCCGCGCCGGATCCACCCCGCGCGCGCCGCAGCGGTCGCGCGCCCTCGGGGCCCGCGGCGCCCGGCCCCGGAGCCCTCCCTGCGCGAG
>JBQCJF010000054.1:0-8521 GCA_051953015.1 Luteimonas sp. | reverse complement strand
GCGCCCCCGCGGGGGCCGGGCGGCCGCCCCGGCGCCACCCCCCCGCCGCCCCCCCCCCCGGCCCGGGCGCCCGGCCCGCGCCCCGCCTCGTCGACGCCCGCGAACAGCGTCGCGGCGGCCGTCGTCGCGTCCATGCTCATTCGAGCACCGCCTCGGCCGCGCGCGCGGACGCGTCGCGGCGCAGCGTTTCGTGGATCGCGCGGAAGCGCGGCCGCAGCGCGGCCACCGCCTCGGGTTCGCGGAACCACGCGAGGACCGCGGCGGCGAGCTTCGGCGGCGTGCAGTCCTCCTGCAGCAGCTCGGGCACCAGCGCCTCGCCGGCGAGCACGTTCGGCAGGCTGACGAAGCGCGATTTCAGCAGCCCCAGCCCCTTGACCACCCGGTAGGTCGACGCGGCGATGCGGTGCCCGACCACCATCGGCCGCTTGCACAGCATCGCCTCGAGCGCGGCGGTGCCGGAGGCGAGCAGGACGACGTCGGCCGCGACCATCGCCTGCTGCGCGCCGCCGTCGAGGAGCAGGCAGCGCGAGGCGGGGAACGGCGAGGCGGACAGCGCGCGCTCGATCGCCGCGCGGCACTGCGCGTTCGCGGCGGGCACCAGCACCCGCAGGTCGTCGACGTCGCGCGCGACCAGCGCGGCGGCCTCGAGGAAGGCCGGCAGCATGCGCTCGATCTCGCCGAGCCGGCTGCCGGGCAGCACCGCCAGCACCGGCGCGTGGAACGGAATCCCCAGCGCGGCGCGCGCCGCGCCGCGGTCGGGCTCGAGCGCGATCGCGTCGGCGAGCGGGTGGCCGACGAAGCGCGCGTCCACGCCGTGCCGCGCGTAGATCTCGGGCTCCATCGGGAACAGGCACAGCACCCGGTCGGCGCTCGCGCCGATCTTCGCCGCGCGCGATTCGCGCCAGGCCCAGACCGACGGGCTGACGTAGTGCACGGTGCGCACGCCGCGGCGCTTGAGCCAGCGCTCGAGCCCCAGGTTGAAGTCGGGCGCGTCGATGCCGACGAACACGTCGGGCTTCCACGCCAGCACGCGCTCGCGCAGCGCGCGGCGCAACCGCAGCAGCCGCGGCAGGTGCGCCAGCACTTCGGCCAGGCCCATCACCGCGAGTTCGCTCGCGTCGTGCCAGGCCTCCACGCCCGCGGCGCGCATCGCGTCGCCGCCGACGCCGGCGAACACCGCATCGGGATGCCGCTCGCGGATCGCGGCGACGAGGCCGGCGCCGAGCAGGTCGCCGGACGCCTCGCCGGCGACCAGCGCGATCCGCGGCGCGCGACCGCTCACCGGCGTCCGCCCGCGCGGCGTGGCGCGCTCATCGCAGCAGCGGGCGCTGTCCCGCGTCGATGAAATCGAGCAGCGCGCGGACGTCGGCGCTGTCGCGCGCCATCTCCGCGAGCTGCACGCGCGCCTCGTCGAGCTTCGCGCCCGACAGGTACAGCGCGCGGTAGGCGCGGCGGATCGCCGCCAGCCGTTCGGCATCGAAGCCGCGGCGCTTGAGCCCTTCCACGTTGACGCCGCGCGGACGGCCGTAGTCCTCCTGCGCGACCAGCACGAACGGCGGCACGTCGCCGTTGACGAACGCGCCCATGCCGATGAACGCGTGCGCGCCGATCCGGCAGAACTGGTGGATGCCGGCGAAGCCGCTGAGGATCACCTGGTCGCCGACCTCGACGTGGCCGGCGAGGGTGGCGTTGTTGGAGAAGATGCAGCCGTTGCCGACGATGCAATCGTGGGCGACGTGGACGTAGGCGAGCAGCCAGTTGTCGTCGCCGATGCGGGTGGCGCCGCCGCCGTTGCCGGTGCCGCGGTTGATCGTGACGTACTCGCGGACGACGTTGCGGTCGCCGATGACGAGCTCGGTCCGCTCGCCCTCGAACTTCTTGTCCTGCGGATCGCCGCCGATCGCGGCGTGGCCGTGGATGCGGTTCTCGCGGCCGATCCGGGTCGGCCCCTGCACGCTGCAGTGCGGGCCGATCCAGGTGCCGTCGCCGATCTCGACGCCGGGCCCCACCAGGGTGAACGCGCCGATCCGCACGTCCGCGCCGATCCGCGCCTCCGGATCGACCACGGCGCTGGGATGGATCCCCGGCGCGAGGTTCATCTCACTTCGCTTCCGCGCAGAGGATCTCCGCGCAGGCGACCTGTTCGCCGTCGACCTTCGCCACGCCCTCGAACAGGGCCATGTTGCGGATCGTGCGCTTGAGCGAGACGCAGAGCTCGAGCTGGTCGCCCGGCACCACCATGCGGCTGAACTTCGCGTTGTCGACCTTGACCAGGTAGAAGACCTTGCCGCTGGAGTCGGTGATGCTCGACAGGTGGGTCAGCAGGCCGCCGGCCTGCGCCAGCGCCTCGATCAGCAGCACGCCCGGCATCACCGGCTGGGACGGGAAGTGGCCCTGGAAGAACGGTTCGTTGATCGACACGTTCTTGCGGCAGACGATGCTCCTGCTGCGCTCGAACGCGACCACCCGGTCCACCAGCAGGAACGGGTAGCGGTGCGGCAGCAGCTTCTGGATGCCGATGACGTCGAGCGGCAGTTGCACGGTTTCCACGGGTCCGTCCTGGTCTTGCTGGGGCTAGCCGCGATTATCGCCCAAAGCGCCGAGCCGGCGGAAAAGGGCGTCGAGCTGCTTGAAACGGGCCGCGGCCTTGCGCCAGGCCCGGTTGTCCATCAGCGGCGTGCCGGAAGAGTATTCGCCGGGCTCGCGGATCGAGTGGGTGACCAGGCTCATCGCGGTCACCGTGACCCGGTCGCAGATCTCCAGGTGGCCGAGCACGCCCGCCGCGCCGCCGATCTGGCAGTAGCGGCCGATCGTGGCGCTGCCGGCTACCGCCGAGCAGCCCGCCATCGCGGTGTGGGCGCCGATGCGGACGTTGTGGCCCACCTGGATCTGGTTGTCGAGGCGCACGTCCTCCTCGAGCACGGTGTCGTCGAGCGCGCCGCGGTCGATCGTGGTGTTGGCGCCGATCTCGCAGTCGTCGCCGACGACGACGCCGCCGAATTGCGGCACCTTCAGCCAGCGCGGCTCGCCGCCGGCCTCCGGCCGCTCCATCGCCAGGCCGAAGCCGTCTGCGCCGAGCACGGCACCGGGATGCACGAGCACGCGCCGGCCGAGGCGCACGCGCCGCACCAGGGTCACGCGGGCGACCAGTTCGCTGCCGGCGCCAACGATGCAGTCCTCGCCGACGACGCAACCCGCGCCGACGATCGCGCCGGCCTCGACGACGCTGCGCGCGCCGATCGCCACGAACGCGCCGACGTGCGCGCCGGGATCGATCGTCGCGGACGGATCCACCACCGCGCTCGCGTGCACGCCGGGCGCCGCAGCTTCCCGCGCCTCGAACAGCGCGGCCGCGCGGGCGAAGGCCGCGTAGGGATCGCGCGCGACCAGCGCGGTGCCGGCGTGGCCGCCGGCGTCGTCTTCGCGCATCACCACGATGCCCGCGCGGCTCGCGGCGAGCTGCGAGCGGTAGCGCGGGTTGGCGAGGAAGGAGAGATCGGAGGGCGCGGCCCGCGCCAGCGTGGCCACGCCCGAGACGCGGGCGGCGGGATCGCCGTGCACGGCCAGGCCGAGGCGTCCGGCGAGCTGCGCGGCGGTGAATTCCATGCCGGCCGCGCTAGAACTGCCCGCCGAAGGAGAACTGCAGGCGCTCGGGCTCGTCGTCGTCCTGCTTGCGCAGCGGCAGGGCGTAGCTGATCGAGATCGGGCCCATCGGCGAGCGCCACAGCAGCGCGATGCCGGTGGAGGCGCGCAGCAGGCTGGCGTCGAAGCTCTGCCAGTCCTTGTAGACGTTGCCGACATCCACGAACGCCGAGATGCGCGCGGCCTTGGTGTCGAACAGCTTCGGGAAGAACATCTCGACCGAGCCGACGGTCTTGACCGCGCCGCCGATCGGGCGCGCATAGCCGAAGGCGTTGGCGGCGCGCGGCCCGAGCGTGTTGTCCACGAAGCCGCGCACGCGCCCGCCGGAACTGATGCCGCCGGCGTAGAAGTTCTCGAAGAACGGCAGGCCCTCGGCGGTCACCGTCTTCACGTAGTCGGGCGACGTCGGCAGGCAGGGGTCGCTGGACGGCGGCGACGTCGGGTTCGGGTTCTGCGTGGTCGGCGGCGGCGGCGCGGTGAAGCAGATCGCGCGGGTCGCCACGTCGCCGTAGCTGTCGCCGTAGCCGAGGTCGACGCCGGTGCGCAGGATCAGCGCGCTCGAAAGCGGCCAGTACCGCGAGTACTCGTATTCGGCCTTGAAGTACTGGGCGGTCGAGCCCGGCAGGGTCGCCTCGAGCGAGGCGCGCTGGTAGGTGCCGACGTTCGGCATGAAGTAGTCGTTGCGGGTGTCCCGCGACCACGCCAGCTGCGTGCGCCAGGCGTGGAAGGTGTACTGGCCCACCGCCTTGACGTAATCGGTGATCACCGCCGGCGTGGCGCCGCCCAGCGGCACGATCTCGTTGCTGTCCACGCCGAACATCACCGAGAAACCGTCCCACTCGGTGATCGGGATGCCCATGATCGCCTGCGCGGCCAGCGAGTTGGTCGAGTACTGCGCGACGTTGTAGTTGGAGTAGTCGAACTGGCTCCAGCTCAGGTTGTAGCCCAGCGACATGCCGCCGTCGGTGAAGTACGGGTTGGTGAACGAGAAGTTGTACGCCTTCTGGTAGTAGCTCTTCTGCGCCGCCACCGAGACCCGGTTGCCGGTGCCGAGGAAGTTGGATTCCGACAGCGACACCGAGGTGTTCACGCCGCTCAGCTGGGAATAGCCGACGCCGAACATGAAGCTGCCGGACGTGGTTTCCTTGACGGTGTAGGTGACGTCGACCGCGTCGTTCCTGCCCGGCACCGGCGCCTTGTCGACGTCCACCGTCTCGAAGTAGCCCAGGTTCTGCAGGCGCACCTTGGAGCGGTCGATCGCGGCCTGCGAGTACCACGCGCCCTCGAACTGGCGCATCTCGCGGCGCAGGACCTCGTCGGAGGTGCGGCTGTTGCCCTTGAACACGATGTGGCGGACCGTCACGCGCGGCCCCGGCACGACCCGGAAGGTCAGGCCGACGGTGCGCTTGTCGCGGTCGACGTCGGGCACCACGTCGACCTTGGCGAACGCGTAGCCGATGTTGGACAGCATCAGGCTGATGGAATCGGAGGTGAAGTCGATCGCGCGCCGCGAGAACACCTGGCCCTCGCGCACGATGAGGCGCTTCTCCACGTCCTCCTTCGGCAGCACGGTGTCGCCGGTCAGCTCGACCTTCGAGACGCGGTACTGGTCGCCCTCGGTGAGGCCGGCGACGATGAACATGTCGCGCTTGTCCGGGCTGATCTCGACCTGGGTGCTGTCGAGGCTGAAGTCGACGTAGCCGCGGTCCAGGTACCAGGAGTTGAGTTTCTCGAGGTCGCCCGACAGCTTCTCGCGCGAGTACTGGTCGTCGTGGCGGT
Organism: Luteimonas sp.; assembly: GCA_051953015.1. Lineage (GTDB taxonomy): Bacteria > Pseudomonadota > Gammaproteobacteria > Xanthomonadales > Xanthomonadaceae > Cognatiluteimonas. The sequence goes on along the minus strand of JBQCJF010000054.1, from coordinate 3,100 downwards.
AGAAGCTGAGCCAGTTGTGCTCCTTCGACTCCCAGACCGAGAGGATGTCGTCCTGCTTGTAGGCCTCGTTGCCGACCAGGTTGATGTGGCGGATGCTCGCCGCCTTGCCTTCCTGGATCGCGATCTTGATGTCGACGCGGTTGCGGTCGAGGCGGGTGACGGTCGGGCTGACCGCGACGTTGTACTTGCCGCGGTTGTTGTACTGGCGGGTGAGCTCCTGGACCACGCGGTCCAGGTCAACTCGGTTGAAGGTCTGGCCCTCGGACAGGCCGATCTCGTTGAGGCCCTTGGTCAGGTCCTCGGTCTTGATGTCCTTGTTGCCCTCGATCGTGAGCTTGTTGATCGCGGGCCGCTCGACGACGGTCATGACCAGGATGTCGCCCTGGCGGTCGGCGCGGACGTCCTCGAAGAAGCCGGTCTTGTAGAGCGCGCGGATCGCTTCCGCGATCCGGCTGCCGTCGACGCGGTCGCCGCGCTCGATCGGCAGATAGGTGAACACGGTGCCGGCGGGAACGCGCTGCAGGCCGTCGACGCGGATGTCGGAGACGACGAACGCGTCGGGATCGGCGGCCGGCGGCGCGGCGAAGGACGGCGCGGGCGCGGCCTGGGCCGGCGCGGCGCCGAACGGGGTGCCGGCCTGCGCGAGCGCGGGCAGCGCGGTGGCCGACGCCGCCGCGGCGAGGGCGAGGACGAGCAGGCGGCGTGGGGGGAGTCGCGTCATCGTCACTTCCGGTGGGGGGGCGTCAGCGGAGCAGTTGCAGGATGTCGTTGGAGAACGCCAGGCCCATCAACCCGGCGAGCAGGGCGAGCCCGGCGTACTGGCCCGCGACCATCGCCCGTTCGCCCAACGGGCTGCCTTTGGCGAGCTCGATAAGGTAATACAGCAGGTGTCCCCCGTCCAAGACGGGAATCGGCAGCAGGTTGATCACCGCCAGACTGAGCGACAACAGGGCCAGAAAGTTCAGGAACCACGCCGGGCCGAGCTGGGCCGAGGCGTTGGCGTAGCGGGCGATGGTGATCGGCCCCGAGATGTTCTCGACCGAGGCGCGGCCGCTGACGAGCCGGCCGATCATCGCCACCGAATCCTTGCCGAGCTTCCAGGCTTCGCGCACCGCGGCGGGCACGGCGGCCAGCGGGCCCGCGCGCAGCGTCGCGTCGTAGGGCGGCAGCTCCGCCGGCGCGGCGACGATGCCCAGCGCCCAGAAGCTGCCGCGCGCGGCGTCCTGCGGGTCCTGGAAGCGGCGCGGGGTGACCTCCAGCGCCAGCCGCTGGCCCTCGCGGTCGACCTCGATCATGGCCGTGCGGCCGCCCACGGCCTGGACCAGCGGCCCGACCTGGTCGTAGGTGGAGACCGGGGTGCCGTCGATCGCGGTGATCCGGTCGCCCTCGGCGAGCACGCCCCAGGCCGCCGTGCCGGGCTCGACCCGGCCCACGACCGGCGGCAGGAGCTGGAAGCGCGGGACCAGGCCGACCGCCTGCATCGCCTCGTCCTGGCTGGCGCCGGGGGGCAGGCGCGACAGCGGCAGGCGCCGGTCGGCGGCCGCGCCGTCCGCGGTGCGGACCTGCAGCGCGAAGTCGCGGCGGTCCATGGCGGCGGTGGCGACGGCCAGCGCGGCTTCGGTCCAGGTCGGCGTCGCCCGGCCGTCGACCGACAGCAGGGTGTCGCCGCGGGCGAGGCCGGCCTGCGCGGCCAGGCCCTGCGCCTGGCCGACCCCCGGCTGGTAGTCGGGGCGGCCGATCACGAACATGCCCCACAGCAGGGCCACGCACAGCAGCAGGTTGGCGAGCGGGCCGGCGACCACGATCGCGATGCGCTTGAGCACGTGCTTGTTGTTGAAGGCCTCGGCGGCTTGTTCCGGCGGCACGTCGCCTTCGCGCTCGTCGAGCATGCGCACGTAGCCGCCGAGTGGGATCGCCGCGATCGCGTATTCGGTGCCGTCGCGGCCGCGCCGCAGCCACAGCGGCTTGCCGAAGCCGACCGAGAAGCGCAGCACGCGCACGCCGCAGCGGCGCGCAACCCAGTAGTGGCCGAATTCGTGGAAGGTCACCAGCACGCCGAGGCTGACGATCATCCACCACACCGAACCGAGGAAGCTGCTCATGCGGATGGCTCCATTGGCGCGATGCTCATTGCAGCGTCCCCGTCGCGATGCGGGCCGCGGCGCGCGCGCGCGCTTCCGCGTCGGCGGCGAGCAGCGCGTCCAGCGACGCGGCGGGCGCCGCCGGCAGCGCGGCGAGGCAGTCCTCGACCAGCGCGGGAATCGACAGGAAACCGATGCGGCCCTGAAGGAAGGATGAAACGGCGACTTCGTTCGCCGCGTTGAGCACCGCCGGCGCCGTGCCGCCCGCGGCCAGCGCGGCGTAGGCCAGGCGCAGGCTGGGGAAGGCGTCCAGATCCGGCGCCTCGAATTCGAGGCGGCCCTGCGCGAGCAGGTCCAGGCCCGGCACGCCGGAAGCGATGCGCTCGGGCCAGCCGAGCCCGACCGCGAGCGCCGTGCGCATGTCCGGCAGGCCGAGCTGCGCCAGGGTCGAGCCGTCGACGAATTCCACCAGCGAATGCACCAGGCTCTGCGGATGCACGAGCACGCCGATGCGTTCGCCGGGCAGGCCGAACAGGTGGTGGGCCTCGATCACTTCCAGGCCCTTGTTCATCAGCGTGGCCGAGTCGACCGAGATCTTCGGGCCCATCGACCACTTCGGATGCGCGACCGCCTGCGCCGGCGTCACGTCCTCGAGGCTGTCGCGCGCGCGGCCGCGGAACGGGCCGCCGGACGCGGTGAGCACGATGCGCGCGACGCCGCTGGCGTCCACGCGCTCGCCCGGGCCGCAGCGGCCGTGCAGGCACTGGAAGATGGCGTTGTGCTCGCTGTCCACCGGCACGACGAGCGCGCCGGCCGCGCGCGCCGCGGCCCCGAGCAGCCCGCCGGCCCGCACCAGCGACTCCTTGTTCGCCAGCAGCAGGCGCTTGCCCGCGCGCGCGGCGGCGAGGGTCGACGGCAGGCCGGCGGCGCCGACGATCGCGGCGACGACGGTGTCGCAGTCGCCGCCGGCGACCAGCGCTTCGAGCGCGGCGTCGCCGGCGTGCGCCTGCGTGTCCAGG
>JBQCJF010000053.1:0-7741 GCA_051953015.1 Luteimonas sp. | reverse complement strand
GATGGACATCCTGTACAAGCGCACGCACCTGCAGCCGCCGTCGCGGTGCGTGCCCATGTTCCCGAGCTGGCGGCCGCAGCGCGCCATCGACCACATCCTGGTCAGCGCGCCCCTCGCGTTGCAGGGCATGCGAGCAATGCCCGCGGCCGATTCGGACCACCTGGCCCTGTCGATCGAACTGGACGTGCCCGCGCACGCGGTGCGCGCCGCCTGAGGCCGCGCGAAAGCCGCGTTCATCGGCGCCCGGCTATAGTCGCGCGCATGACGCTGCGCCCCCTCCGCAACGCCCGGTTGCTCGCCGCCCTCCTCGCCATGCTCGCGCTGGCGCCGGTCGGGTTCGCGGCCGTTCCCGCCGTGGATGCGCGGCTCGCGCTGGGGCGCGACGCGATCGAGGCGGCCGAGCGCGGCGACTTCAACGCCGCGCGCTACGCCTCCCTCGCGAACGACCCGCTGTATCCGTGGATCGAGTACGCGGCGTTGCGCCGCGACGCGGACACGCTGCCCGTCGCCGACGGCCAGGCCTTCCTGGCGAAGCATCCCGCCGACGCGGTGGGCGCCGCGTTCCGTTCGGTCTGGCTGCCGGCCCTGTCGCGGCGCGAGGAATGGCAGGCGTTCCGCGCGGCGTGGTCGCCCGCGGGGCAGCCCGTCGAGATGCGCTGCGCCGAATTGAACGCGCGCCTGGCGACCGGCGCCGCGGACGCGCAGTGGGTCTCCGACGCGCAGGCGCTGTGGCGCGCGAGCGGCAAGCCGCTGCCGTCGAACTGCGATCCCGTGTACGCGGCGCTGGCCGCGCGCGACGGCGGGCTCACGCCGGCGCTGCGCTGGGAACGCTTCGACAAGGCCGTCGCCGAGGGCAGCGCCGCGGCGATGCGCGACGCGGCCGCCGGGCTCTCCGATCCGGATGCCGCGCTCGCCAGGCGCTACGTTGCGTTCCTCGACAAGCCCGCATCGTCCGCCGCCGGCGCCGATGCGCTCGCCTGGCCCGCCACGGACCGCAGCCGCGCGGTGGCGGTGCAGGCGCTGTCCGCGCTTGCGAAGGACGACCCGGACGCGGCGGAAGCGAAGCTGCCGGCGATCGCGAAGGCGCTCGGCTTCGGCGAGGCCGACAACGGCCGCGTGCTGTACCAGGTCGCGCTGTGGACGGTCGCGTCCTACCTGCCGAAGTCGCAGCAGCGGCTCGCGGCGGTGCCCGCGTCGGCGTACGACGAGCGCCTGCACGAATGGCAGGCGCGCGAGGCGATGGCGCGATCGGACTGGCCGGCCGCGCTCGCCGCGATCCGCGCGATGCCCGCGGCACAGCGCGCCGACGCGCGCTGGACTTACTTCGAAGGCCGGCTGCTCGCCCTCACCGGCGACGCCGCCGGCGCGCGCGCGGCCGGGCAGCGCGCCGCGCGCGAGCCCGAATTCCACGGCTTCCTCGCGGCCGACCGCATCGACGCGCCCTACGCGCTGTGCCCGTGGCTGCCGCCGGACGATCCCGCGGCCAAGGCGAAGGTCGCCGCCGATCCCGCGCTGTCGCGCGCGGTGCGGCTGTACCGCATCGAGCGCAAGGACTGGGCCGAGCGCGAGTGGAAGGACGCGCTGTCGCGCTTCGACGATCCGCAGCGACGGCTCGCCGTCGAGATCGCCGAGGACAACGGCTGGTTCGACCGCGGCGTGTTCGGCCTCGGCCGCACGCCCGACGAGCGCCGCCTCTACGCGCTGCGCTTCCCGCTGCACCACGACGCGACGATCCGCCGCGAAGCCGCGCGCAACGACCTCGATCCGTCGTGGGTCGCGGCCGAGATCCGCGCCGAAAGCGTGTTCGACCCCAATGCGCGTTCGGCCGCGAACGCGCGCGGCCTGATGCAGGTCGTGCCGGCGACCGGCGCGGCCGAGGCGAAGCGCCTGGGCCTGCCCTGGCACGGCGCCGAAACGCTGTACGACCCCGACACCAACATCGCCATCGGCAGCGCCTACCTGCGCAAGGTGCTCGACCGCTTCGGCGGCAAGCCCTACTTCGCCATCGCCGGCTACAACGCCGGCCCGACCCCGCTGCAGCGCTGGCAGTCGCAACGGCCGGGCATGGACCCGGACTTCTGGATCGAGACGATCAGCTACAAGGAAACGCGCGACTACGTGGCGCGCGTGCTCGCCTTCAGCACCGTCTACGACTGGCGCCTCAACGGCACCGCCCTGCCGCTGGACGCGCGCATGGCCGGTGTCCTGGACGCCCCCCGCAAACCCTTCGCCTGCCCCCTCGCCACGCCCTAGAATCGCGGGATGGACGGGTTCGAGGTCTACCTGGTCGGCGGCGCGGTCCGCGATGCGTTGCTCGGGATCCCGGGCGGCGACCGCGACCACGTGGTCGTGGGGCAGACCCAGGCGTCGATGGAAGCGCGAGGCTTCCGCGCGGTCGGCCGCGACTTCCCCGTGTTCCTGCACCCCGATACCCACGAGGAATACGCCCTCGCGCGCACCGAGCGGAAGTCGGGCCGCGGCTACCGCGGCTTCGTCGTCGACGCCGATCCTTCGGTGACGCTGGAACAGGATCTCGCGCGCCGCGACTTCACCATCAACGCGATCGCGCAGCGCGAGGACGGCACGCTGGTCGACCCGTTCGGCGGCGTGCGCGACCTCGAGGCGCGCGTGCTGCGGCACGTCGGCCCGGCCTTCGCCGAGGACCCGCTGCGCGTGCTGCGCGCCGCCCGCTTCATGGCCCGCTTCGCGCCGCTCGGCTTCCGCGTCGCCGACGAGACCGTGGCGCTGATGCGAAACATGGTCGCCTCCGGCGAAGTCTCCGAGCTGGTGCCCGAGCGCGTCTGGCAGGAACTCGCGCGCGCGCTGGCGTACGCCGCGCCGTCCGCGTTCCTGCGCACGCTGCGCGACTGCGGCGCGCTCGCCGTGGTGCTGCCCGAGGTCGACGCGCTCTACGGCGTGCCCCAGCGGGCCGAATACCATCCCGAAGTCGACACCGGCGTGCACGTCGAGCTCGTCTGCGACATGGCCGCCGCGCTCGCGCCAAGCGACGCCGTCGTCGGCTTCGCCGCGCTGGTGCACGACCTCGGCAAGGCCCGCAAGCCCGCCGACGTGCTGCCGAAGCACATCGGCCACGAACACGCCGGACTGAAGCCGCTGGCCGCGCTGTGCGAGCGCCTGCGCGTGCCGGTCGCGCATCGCCGCCTCGCCGAGGTCGCCTGCCGCGAGCACCTCAACGTGCATCGCCTCGCCGAGCTCCGCGACGACACCGTGCACGACCTGCTGCAGCGCTGCGATGCGTTCCGGCAGCCCGAACGCATCGCGCAGCTCGCGCTGGTGTGCGAGGCCGACAAGCGCGGCCGCACCGGCCACCGGGAGGACGCCTACCCGCAGGGCCCCGAGCTGCTGCGGCTGCTCGCCGCCGCGCAATCCGTGCGTGCCGCCGACGTCGCCGCCGAAGGCCTCGAAGGCCCGAAGCTCGGCGAAGCCCTCCGCCGCGCCCGGATCGCCGCCATTGCCGCCGCCCGCACCCTGCGCCGCTAGGCGCGGCCGGCGATGCGGAGGAGCAGGTCGCGCAGCGGCGTCAGCGCGACCAGCAGGCCGGCGACGATGCCGATCCCGTCGGCGACGACATCGGCGGACTCCATCGCGCGCGTGGTCGTGAACGCGGCCTGCGCAAGCTCGATGCCGATGCCCAGCGCCAGCAGCCCGAAGGCCACGAACAGCAGCGCGCGCCAGCGCTCGAACAGCTGCACCGCCGACCCCGACAGCAGCGCGAACGCCAGCGCGTGCTCGAGCTTGTCGCTCACCTTCAGGTTCGGCAGGTCCGGGCTCGGCAACAGGCAGACGACGACCAGCACCGTCACCCCGCACAGCCACAGCGCGAGCCACGCGCCGCGATGCCGCAGCGGCTTCACCCAGCGACGTCCCGCCGCCGCGCCGCTCACAGGCGATGGCTCAGGTCGCCGGCGAGGAAGGCCGCGCCGAATTCCACGTCGCGCGCGAAGCCCATCGCCTGGAAGCGCTCGCCCATCGCCTCGGGCAGCGTCAGCTGCTTCGCTTCCTGCCGCAGGCGCTGCAGCGCGGCCTCGTCGCGCGCGCGCGACTCCGCTTCCTGCAGCCGCTCGGCCAGGCCGTTGCCGAGCAGGAAGCTCGCCTGGCTGCAGTAGCCGGCCAGGTCGAAGCCCGCGCCGGTGCCCGCTTCCGCCAGCGCGGTAAAGTCGACCGACGCGGTGATGTCCTGCAGGCCCGGCCAGTCGTGCACGTCGGCCACCACGTGGTGCTGGCGGAACGCGCGCAGCGTGCCGTCGCTGCGCTGCGGCTGGTAGTACTCGCGCCGCGCGTAGCCGTAGTCGGTGAACAGCAGCGCGCCGGAGCGCATGCCGCCGATCACCGCCTGCAGCCAGTACGGCAGCTGCGGAAGAAGCTCGGAACGGTAGCCGTCGGCGAACGGCGCGCCGAGATCGCGCTCGACGTGGCGCACCGCGGCCGCGAGCAGCGCGTCGGCCGGGCGGTCCTGGCGGAGGAAGCGGCCCTCGCCGTCGAGCGCGACGTGTTCCTCGAACACCTCGCCGTCGCGCAGGGTGAAGCGCGGCGTGGGCAGCGCGTCGACGACCTCGTTCGCGAACAGCACGCCCGACCACGGCTCCTGCGGCGGCATGTCCAGCCATTCGACGAGGTCGCCGAGCAGCGGATTGAGCCGTTCGCGCAGGCGCGACTGCTGCCGCTCGCGCAGGTCCGCGCTCGGCTCGAGGATCGCGTAGCGCGACGGCAGCGCATCGAGCGCGAGCAGGCGCTTGAGCACGACTTCGGCGAACGCGCCGCTGCCGCCGCCGAGCTCGACGAACTGCGCTTCCGGTCCGACCTGGCGCAGCACCGGCGCCAGCGCGTCGGCGATGCAGGCCGCGAACAGCGGCCCGAGCTCCGGTGCCGTCACGAAGTCGCCGGCCGCGCCGAACTTGGCCGCGCCCGCGCTGTAATAGCCCAGCCCCGGCGCGTACAGGCACAGCTCCATGAAGCGCGAGAACGGCAGCGCGCCGCCCGCGGCGATGACCTGCTCCTGGATGACCTCGCGCAGGTGCGCGCTGTGCGCGCGCGCCGCGTCGCCGGGCGGGGGAAGCGACGACACGGCGCGGGTCAGGCCTTGCGCTGGAACGCGTTGCGCAGCAGCGCGCCGTCGAAGCCGGCCGGCGCGTCGCCGGCCACCGCGAAGCGGTACAGCGCCGCCGAGTAGATGCCCGCCAGCGCCGCCTGCACCAGCGCGAGCAGCAGGAACGCCACCACCAGCAGGCAGGCCACGACGATCGCCGCGACGACCATCTTCTGCACGCCGAGCAGGACCACGAGCCCGACGCCGGCGATGCCCAGCGCGATGTAGACCAGCGAGAAGGCGATGCCGATGCCGCCCTGGCCGATCAGGTTCTCGCCCCAGGTGCGACCGAGCAGCGACGCGCTTTCCTTCACCGCGTCGATCGGCCCGACGTCGCGCGCGACCAGCACCGGCACCGTCAGGTAGGTCGCGATGGTCCAGCCCACTCCGATCAGCGAAACCACGATGCGCCCGAGGAAGCCGGCGCGCTCGGCCAGCGCGCGCAGGATCATGCCGACCGTCGCGGCGATCGCCGCGTAGCCCAGGATCGTCGTCCACTTGCCGGCCGCGATGCGCAGGCCCGCGCCGACCGTCGGGTCGCCGCCGTCGAGCCGGATCATCGCCGCGCCGACCAGCGCCGTGTTGAAGAAGAAGATCACGAAGTACTGCACCAGGTAGAACGCGAACAGCAGCAGGTACAGCGCCACCGTCGGCCCGCCGTTGACGTCGGCGTCCTTCAGCAGGCCCAGCCCGAACAGCGGCAGCAGGAAGCTTGCCGCCACGACCAGCGTCACCAGGCTGGAGACCAGCGGGAACACCAGCAATTCCTTGTCGGCGCGCAGCACCTCCATGCTCGCCTTCGCCAACGCCCAGCTACGCGCGAACTTGCCCATGACCTATCCCATCGTCCACGAAACGGTTGCGCCCTGGCCGGGGCCGGAGGCGACCTCGACGTCCAGCGCGTCGATGCGGAACGCCTCGACCTGCGCGCGGTCCTCGAGCAGCCGGCCCTGGAACCAGCGCGCGAGCTCCTCGACGCTGATGTTGGCCAGCGGCAGCACCTTGACGTCCGCCGCGAGGAACGGAATGCGCTCCTCGCCGAACACCGCGTGCAGCAGCGCGCCGTCGCGCTCGATCCGCAGCAGCGGCGATTCGCCCGGCAGCAGCATCCACTCGTTGAGCTCGCGGCACAGCTCGACGATGCGGCGCTTGAGCAGGCCGTAGTCGAAACACAGGCCGTCGTCGCCGACGCGCGCCCGCACGCGCACCGCGACGCGGAAGTCGTGGCCGTGCACGCGCTCGCGCGAGCCCGGCCCGAAGATCGTGAAATGGCCGGCGGAGAACTTCATGTTCTCCTTGGCCAGGCGGAGGGTGACGGTCTGTCCGGGCATCGGTCGCTCCGTCAGTCCGCCGGGATGTCGCCGAGCATCGGCCGCAGCAGGATGTCCTCGACCACCGTGCGCGGCGACAGGCGCCAGGCCATGTACGCCGCCTCGGCGACGTCCTCGGCAGGCATGAAGCGCGCGTCCGGCAGGCCCGCGCCGGCCCAGGAATCGGTCAGCGTCGCGCCCGGCAGCAGCGCGACCACGCGGATGCCGTGGTGCTTGAGTTCCTCGCGCAGGGTGCGCGAGAAGCCGTGCAGCGCGTGCTTGGCGATGCCGTAGGAGCCGCCGTTCGGGTACGGCGTGATCGACGCCGTGCTGCACACGTTGACGATGGTGCCGCTGCCGCGCGCGATCATGCCGGGCAGCAGCGCGCGGGTCAGGTGGTAGGCGCTGGCGACGTTGATCGCGATCATCGCGTCGAACGTGCCCTCCGCCTCGCTGCCGATGCCGCCGGGCAGGAACGCGCCGGCGTTGTTCACCAGCACGTCCGGCGTGCCGGTCTCGGCGAGCACCGTGTCGGCGAAGCGCTCGACGTCGTCGCGCCGCGCCATGTCGCAGGCGTGCGCGCGCAGGCCCGGCATCGCGTCGATCGCGTCCTCCAGCGCCGCCTGGCCGCGCGCGCAGATCGTCACGTGCGCGCCGTCCGCATGGAAGCGCTTCGCGATCGCCAGGCCGATGCCCCGCGACGCGCCGGTCACCACTACCGAAGGCCGTTTTTCCGTCATGCGGCTAGAGTACGACATCCACCTGCACGGGCGGATCGTCGCGGCGCGGATGCGCGGCCCACAGCTGCGCGAGCGTCTTGTGCCGGATCGGGTCGACGAAGTCCGGCGCGATGTCGGCCAGCGGTTTGAGCACGAACGCGTGGTGCAGCTCCGGCCGCGGCAGCTGGAAATCCCCGGGGCCGTCGAGCACCAGCTCGCCGAAGTAGATGATGTCGACGTCGAGCGGGCGGTTGCTGTAGTCGGCGTCGCGCGCGTCGCGGCCGTGCGCTTCCTCCAGCGCGTGCAGCCACTCGTCGAGCGCGAACGGATGGATGTCGCTGTCGACGGCGACGATCGCGTTGAGGAAGTCGGGGCCGTGGAAACCGTCGGGCGGCGAGCGGTAGATCGGCGACACCACGACCTCGCCGAAGCGCGCGCGCAGCGCGGCGACCGCGGCGGCGAGGTTGGCTTCCGGCTCGAGGTTGCTGCCGAGGCTCAGGTAGGCGCGGCTGCGCGGGCGCGGCCGGCGATCGGACGCGCGCCGGCGCGGCACCGCGCCGGGCAGCGTCGCCAACCGCGCGGCGAGGGCCGCGGCGTCCACGCCC
>JBQCJF010000052.1:0-6754 GCA_051953015.1 Luteimonas sp. | reverse complement strand
GTCGCTCGCGCTGCGCGCGGGCCTGGAGGCCGCCGGCCTCAAGCAGGAGCGGCGCGCCACGCGGCTGCGGCCGCGCGACCTCGCGTGGGAATGGCAGGACCCGGAAATGCTGGAACTCCGTTTCGAGCTGCCGCCGGGCGCCTACGCCACCGCGGTGCTCGCCGAAGTCACCGGGGGCGCCTGAGCAGCACGAGCACCGCGCCGTGGCCGCCCTGCGCGGCGGGCGCCGATGCGAACGCGAGCACGTCGGCGCGCTGCCGCAGCATCCGGTCCACGAGGTTCTTCAGCACCGGCACGCCGCTGTCCGAGTGCAGGCCCTTGCCGTGGACGATGCGGACGCAGCCGAAGCCGTCGCGACGCGCATCGGCGAGGAAAGCGCGCAGCATCGCCTCGGCGCGCGCGGCGTCGGCCGCGTGCAGGTCGAGCTCGTCCTGCGCCGCGTACTGGCCGCGGCGCAGGCGCTGCAGCACGCGGCCCGGCACCTCGTCGCGGCGCCAGGCGAGCGCGTCGCCGGCCTCGATCGTGTCGGCGGCGAGCATGCGCCGGAACTCGTCCTGCGCCTGCGCGTCGTCGCGCGCCGCCATCCGCGGCACCGCGCGCGGCGGCGGCGGGCGCGGCGGCGCGGGCGGCGCCGGCAATTCGCGCACCGGGCCGATCGCCTCCCGGAACAGGGCGGCGTCGTCCTGGTCGACGGGCTGCGGAGACGGCTGCGGCGGCGTTTCGCGGCGTCGGGACATGGCGCAAAGCCTAACCCTTCCCGGTTATCATTCGTGCATGCGCGTCCTGGTCAGCAACGATGACGGCGTCGACGCCCCGGGCCTCCGGATCCTCGCCGAAGGCCTGCGCGCGGCCGGCCACGACGTGCTCGTGGTCGCGCCCGACCGCGACCGCTCCGGCGCGAGCAACTCGCTGACCCTGGACATGCCCGTGCGTGTGGTCCAGCGCGCCGGCGACACCTGGTGCGTGCACGGCACGCCCACCGACTGCGTGCACGTCGCGATCACCGGCCTGCTCGCGCTCGAGCCCGACATCGTGGTGTCGGGCATCAACAACACCGCCAACCTCGGCGACGACGTCATCTACTCCGGCACCGTCGCCGCGGCGATGGAAGGGCGCTTCCTCGGCCTGCCGGCGGTGGCGATGTCGCTGGCGCGCGGCGACGCGGACGAGCGCCACTACGCGACCGCCGCGCGCGCCGCGGTGGAGATCATCGCCAGGCTGCTCGTCGATCCGCTCCCCGCCGACACGATCCTCAACGTCAACGTGCCCGACATCCCGTGGGAATCGGTGCGCGGCTTCGAGGTCTCGCGCCTGGGCAACCGTCATCGCGCCGAGCCCTGCGTGCAGCAGGAGGATCCGCGCGGCCGCAGCTGGTGGTGGATCGGCGCCGCCGGCGCCGAGCACGATGCGGGCCCCGGCACCGATTTCCACGCGGTGCGCACCGGCCACATCTCGATCACCCCGATCCAGGTCGACCTGACCCGCTACCAGGCGCTGGAGCAGGTCGCGAGCTGGGTCGGCGGCCTCGAGGCGGCGCTCGGCGCGCCGGACGCGCACGCCGGGCCGCGCCGCGAAGCGGGCGGGGCCGCGCGATGACCGCGCGCATGCGCCTGCAACCGGAGGCCGTCGGCCTCGGCATGACCTCGCAGCGCGTGCGCGACCGCCTCATCGAGCGCCTCCGCGCCGGGTCGACGCAGAACCCCGGGATCGCCGACGAACGCGTGCTCAACGCCATCCGCACCGTGCCGCGGCACCTGTTCATCGACGAGGCGTTCGCGTCGCGCGCCTACGAGGACACCGCGCTGCCGATCGGCCACGGCCAGACGATCTCGCAGCCCTGGGTCGTGGCGCGCATGACCGAATCGTTGTTCCTCGACGGCGCGCATCCCTCGAAGGTGCTCGAGATCGGCACCGGCTCCGGCTACCAGGGCGCGATCCTCGCCGCCCTCGGCCTGCAGGTGTACACGGTCGAGCGCATCGGCGAACTGCTGCGCACCGCGCGCAAGCGCTTCCGCACGCTCGGCCTGAACGTGCGCAGCAAGCACGACGACGGGCGCATCGGCTGGCCGGAGGAAGCGCCGTTCGACGCGATCGTCGTCACCGCCGCGGCGCCGGCGCTGGTGGACGCGCTCACAGCGCCGCTCGCGCCGGGCGGCACCCTGGTCGCCCCGGTCGGGCCCGCGGGCGCGCAGTCGCTGCTGCGCCTGCGCAAGGACGCGGCGGGCAACGTGGCCCGCGACGACCTCGGGCCGGTGGTGTTCGTGCCGCTGCTGTCCGGGATGGTCGATTGAAGCTCTTCGCGCCGCTCTACGAGCGCGCGCTGCGCTGGGCGCAGCATCGCAACGCGCCGGCGCTGCTCGGGCTGCTGAGTTTCGCGGAAGCCGTGTTCTTCCCGGTGATGCCGGAATTCATGCTGGGGCCGATGGCGCTGTCGCGGCCGCAGCGTGCGTTCCGCTACGCCACGATCAGCCTCGTGTGCTCGCTCGCCGGCGCGCTCCTGGGCTACGCGCTGGGGCACTACGCCTACGAACTGGTGAAGCCGCTGTTCGCCAGGCTCGGCTGGGCCGCGCACGTCGACCAGCAGGTCGAATACCTGCGCGGCATCGTGGTCGAATCGCCGTGGAAGGCGTTCTGGGTCCTGGTGCTCGGCGGTTTCGCGCCGATCCCGCTGAAATTCTTCACCTGGGCCTCGGGCATCGTCGGCGTGCCGCTGCTGCCGTTCATGGCCAGCATGTTCATCGGCCGCGGCAAGCGCGTGTATCTTCTGGCCGGGGCGATCAGGCTCGGCGGGCCGCGCGCGGAAGCCGCGCTGCACCGCTGGATCGAGCCGGTGGGCTGGATCGCGCTGGCGTTGCTGGCGGTGTTCGTCGCCTGGCTGGGATGGAGGGCTTACGCGGGATGAACATCCGGAACAAGCGCATCGTGCCTCGCCGCATTGGAGCCGGCCGCATGCTGCACGCCGCCCTGCTAGCGACCGCGGTCGCGCTGCTCGCCGGCTGCGCGAGCTCCCACGTCGTCCGCCGCGCGGGCGGCGACGACCTGCGGCCGGTGCGCGTCTCCGTGCCCAAACCCGGCAAGGCGGTCACCGTGCGCGCCGGCCAGACGCTGTACCGCATCGCCACCGAGAACGGCATCACCGCGCGCGACCTCGCGGCGTGGAACGACGTGGATCCGCCGTACACCATCTTCCCGGGCCAGACGCTGCGGCTGTATCCGCCGGCGCGCGGCGCGGCCAGCGCTGCGCGCACCGCATCGTCCGCGCCCGCGCGCAGCCAGGGTTCGCGTCCGGCCGCGACGTCGACTCCGGCCCCCGTGGCGCGCACCGCGCCCGCCGCAAGTCCGTTCGCATGGCGCTGGCCGGTCGAGGGCACGCTGCTCTCGACCTACGTCGCCGGCAACGCGACGCGCCAGGGCGTCGACATCGGCAACGGCGAAGGCACGCCGGTGCGCGCGGCCGCCGACGGCGTCGTCGTGTATTCGGGTTCGGGCCTCGTCGGCTACGGCGAACTGGTGATCGTCAAGCACGACGACAACTGGCTGTCGGCCTACGGCCACAACCGCGCGCGCATGGTCAACGAGGGCCAGGTGGTCAAGGCCGGGCAACAGCTCGCCGAGATGGGCCACACCGGCGCGGCGCGCGACATGCTGCATTTCGAGATCCGCTACAACGGCAAGCCGGTCGATCCGTTGCGCTACCTGCCGGCCCGCTGATTCCATTTCGCCAACCGTCAAGGAAGACCATGAACCGGATCGTCCCGCTGTCGATCGTCCTCGCCGGCTGCCTGTCGGCCGCCGCCGCGTCGGCCCAGGAGGCTCAACCGGCGAAGCCCGGCAGCCAGGCCTCGCCGTCGGCGAGCGAGCTCGCCTTCCGCCACCAGCTGATGCTCGACGACTACGCGCGGGTGGAATTCCGCGACGAGGCCGGCAACGCGATCACCTTCGAAGACCTCCTGCGGGCGATCCCGGCCGGCAAGTCGTTCTCGATCGAGAAAGACAGCGACCATTCGCTCGCCACCGTCCGGATCGGCAGCAAGCACGACGACGCGGACGAACCCGCGCCGCAGGCGTTGCAGGTGGGCCAGGCGCTGCCCGCGCCCGAGGGCCTGCGCACGCTCGACGGCCACGCGTTCGGAAGCGCCGAGCTGCAAGGGCGCCGCACGCTGCTCAGCCTCTATTTCGCCGAATGCCTGCCGTGCATCGCGGAGGTTCCGGAGCTCAACCGTCTCGCCGCCGCGCACCCGGAAATGGGCGTGTACGCGGTGACGTTCGACGACGCTGCGACAGCGCAGGCCTTCGTCGCGCAGCGCGGGCTGCAGTTGCCTGTGGTCGCCGATGCGAACGCGTATCTCGATGCGCTCGGCGTGCAGACCTATCCCACCCTGGTCCTTCTCGACGAAACGGGCCGGATCGCCGCAGTCCGCCATGGCGGCAAGATGCCGGCCGGGGACGACAAGGCAGGCGATGGCGGGGACGACGATGCGGGCATCGCGGCCTGGGTCGCCGCCTCGTTCGCCCCGCAAGCCGCGCCAGCGCCCTGACCGGCGCGCCTCAGCCCGGCAGCACGAAGGCCGCGACGACCCGCCGCCCTTCGCCGGCGAGCACGCTGTAGGTGCGCGCGGCCGCTGCATTCGTCATCGCTTCGAGGCCGACGCCGCGGCGCAGCGCCGCGGCCAGCGTCGCGGGCGGCGGGAACGCCTGCGCGCCGCCGGTGCCGAGCACGACCAGTTCGGGCCGCAGCGCGAGCAGCGGCTCGAGCGCCTCGGGCGGCAGCGTCGCGGCGTCGCGGTACGGCCAGTCCTCGATGAGGGTTTCCGGCGACACGCAGAAGCTGCGGTGCAGCGTGCGGTCGTTGACCAGGGCGGACGCGCCGTCGGCCCCGCGCAGGAAGTACGCGTAGTCGGGTCGTTCGAGGTGCAGCTGCATCGGGACGGCGGGGTGGGCGGCCGTCAGGCGCGCGGCAGCACGATGCGCCGGTTGTCCTTCGACGGCCGGAACAGCACCGCCGTGTGGCCGATGCGCTGGACCAGCGCGGCGCCGGCGCGCTGCGCCAGCTCCTCGACCATGGCGTCGCGGGCCTCGCGGTCCTCCGCGGCGATCTTCACCTTGATCAGCTCGTGGTGCTCGAGCGCGCCGTCGACCTCCGCCACCAGCGCGTCGCTGATGCCCTTGCCGCCGACCTGGAGCATCGCCTTGAGGCCGTGCGCCTGGCCGCGCAGGAAGCGGGTCTGGGCGTTGGTCAGGGCGGTCGACATCGGGAGGCCGGAAGGGGAGCGGGGAAGGCGGTCAGGGTATCATGGCGCCGACCATGGCCACCCGCAGCAAGTCCAGCCAGCGCTGGCTGAAGGAGCACTTTTCCGACCCCTACGTGAAGAAGGCGCAGGCGGAAGGGATGCGCTCGCGCGCGGCCTACAAGCTCGAGGAACTGGTCGAGCGCGACCGGCTGCTGAAGCCGGGCATGGTGGTCGTGGATCTCGGCGCGGCGCCGGGCGGCTGGTCGCAGTGGATCCGGCAGGCCCTCGACGAGATGTCCAAGGGCACCACATCCGGAAGCAGGCCGGGGCGCGTCGTCGCGCTCGACATCCTCGAGATGCCCACCCTGGCCGGCGTCGAGTTCCTTCATGGCGACTTCAGGGAGGATGCGGTCCTATCGGCCCTGGAAGCCACGCTGGCGGGGGCGGTCGTGGACCTTGTCCTTTCCGACATGGCCCCCAATAAAAGTGGCATGGACGCGGTGGACCAGCCGCGGATGATGCACCTGGCCGAGCTGGCGATGGATTTCGCCGACCACCACCTGCGCCCCGGCGGCACGTTCCTGATCAAGCTGTTCCAGGGCACGGGGTTCGACCAGTACGTTCGCGACCTGCGGCGGCGGTATGCGAAAGTCTCGATCCGCAAGCCCGCCGCCTCGCGCAAGCGCTCGCCCGAGGTATACGCACTCGCCCAGGACAAGCGCGCCACACCCCTTCCCGGATAGCCGTACCCCATGAACGACCTCGTGAAAAACCTGCTGCTCTGGGTCGTCGTCGCCGTCGTCCTGATGGTGGTGTTCCAGAGCTTCAGCCCGAAGTCCGCGGCGACCCAGCCGCTGACCTACGACCAGTTCGTGCAGGAGGTGCAGGGCGACCGCGTGTCGGAGGTGAAGATCGCGGAGGACCGCACCACGATCAGCGGCAAGCGCAAGGACGGCACCGGGTTCACCACCTACGCGCCGGCCGACAAGGACCTGGTCAACGACCTGCTGCGCCACGGCGTGACCACCGTGCAGACGCCGCCGTCGAGCGGGATGTCGCTGGGCGTGATCCTGGTGAACGTGCTGCCGTGGCTGCTGTTCATCGGCATCTGGGTGTACTTCATGCGGCAGATGCAGCAGGGCGGCGGCAAGGGCGCGATGTCCTTCGGCCGCTCGCGCGCCAAGCTGCTCAACGAGGACCAGACCAAGGTCACCTTCGCCGACGTCGCCGGTTGCGACGAGGCGAAGGAGGAAGTCTCCGAGCTGGTCGAGTTCCTGCGCGATCCGTCCAAGTTCCAGAAGCTCGGCGGCAAGATTCCGCGCGGCGTGCTGATGGTCGGCCCGCCCGGTACCGGCAAGACGCTGCTCGCCAAGGCGATCGCCGGCGAGGCGAAGGTGCCGTTCTTCTCGATTTCCGGTTCCGACTTCGTCGAGATGTTCGTCGGCGTCGGCGCCTCGCGCGTGCGCGACATGTTCGAGCAGGCGAAGAAGCACGCGCCGTGCATCATCTTCATCGACGAGATC
>JBQCJF010000051.1:0-3832 GCA_051953015.1 Luteimonas sp. | reverse complement strand
CGGACCACCATGTAATCGCTGAAACCCGATTCGGCGATGCGCGCGGCCGTCGCCTGCGCGGCGTCCGCGGAGGGTAGGCGCGGCAGGTACACGCGCCAGCCCGCGGCGGCGCCGTCGCCGCCTTCGCACGCGAGGGCCGGTCCGGGCCCGGACACGGGCGAAGCCGTATCTGCGGCCGCCGATGCGCGCGGCAGTTGCGCGGGCGGCGGCGCCGCGCGCCGCGGGCGCGATGGCGCGGCGGCCTGCACGGCGGGGACGGGCGCGGAGGCGCCCGCATCGCCCGCGAGATGCAGCCGCGCCGCGCCGGCGGGCGGCGACGGCGGCGCTTCGGCCGGTGCCGGCGCATGCAGGCACCACCAGGCGGCGGCACCGAGGTTGAGGACGACGAGCAGGACGATCGCGGCGCGCGTGGGCATGCGTCGATTCTATGCGGCCGCGCGCGCCCATTGCGCGAGTCCCTCGAGGACCAGCGCCGGCGCCTCGACCGCATCGGGGAAATGCGCGCGCAGCGCGGTCGCGCCACCCCCGTGCAGCAGCAGCGCGGGCGGGCGCCCGGCACGGGCGGCGGCCGCGTCCACGCTCTGCGCGACCAGCGCGACGGCGGCGCCTTCGCAACCGGAGGCGAGCGCATCCGCGGTGTCGGCGGCGAAGGGCGCGTATGTCCCGCCTGTCGCCGGAAGCGCGGGCGCGCGACGGTGCAGCGCTTCGCGCATCAGCGCCGGCGAAGGCGCGATGCGCCCGCCGAGGTGCTGCCCGCGATCCAGCAGGTCGATCGTCAGCGCGGTGCCGACGCCGACGACGAGCGACGGCGCGTCGCCGCGCGCGTGCGCGCCGAGCAGCGCCAGGAAACGGTCGACGCCGAGCCGCGACGGTTCGGCGTACGCGATGCGGACGCCGGCGAACGCCGCCAGCGTGCGCGCCAGGTGGATGCGGCGGCAGCGCGCCGCGAGCGCGTCGAGCAGCGCCACGCGCAAGGCCGGCGACGCGACGCTCGCGACGCACGCGACCTCGCATCGCGCCGGCAGCCGCGTTTCCCAGCCGGGCTCGAACGCGGCGCCGTCGTGCGCGATCGCCTGCACTGCGCCGATGCGCCCGTCGTCGCCCAGCGGCGCGCACTTCAGCCGGCTGTTGCCGAGGTCGAACAGCCAGGCGCCCGCCGCGGGGCTCATGCGACCCTCACGCTGACGTCGCCGGCGTGGACCGAGAACGCGTTGCCGCCGGCATCGCGCACCTGCAGCGATCCGTCTGCGGCAAGTCCGAGCGCGACGCCGTCGCGCGCGCCGTCGGCGGCGTGCACGCGCACCGGCCGTCCGGCCAGCGCATCCAGGCGCGCATAGCGCGGCAGGAACGGCGCGAGCCCTTCGGCATCGAAGGCATCGAACGCCGGCAGCCAGCGATCGAGCAGCGCCGCGACCACGTCGTTGCGCGAGGGCGCGACGCCGCCGCGAAGCCCGGCGAGATCGATCCACGGCTGGTCGATGGCCGCGGCCTGCGCGGCCGGCATCGCGACGTTGAGCCCGAACCCGACCACCGCGCGCGCCGGCCCCCCGCCCTCGCCGCCGCCCTCGACCAGCAGCCCGCCGAGCTTGCGCAGCCCGCCGGGCCCCTCGACGACGAGGTCGTTCGGCCACTTGAGCCGCACCCGTTCGAACCCGAGATCCTGCAGCGCCTCCGCCGCCGCGACGCCCGCGACGAGGCTCAGCCCGGCCAGGCGCGCCAGGCCGCCGCCGAAGCGGCGGGCCAGCGACAGGTACACGTTGGCGGCCAGCGGCGAGGCCCAGGCCCGACCACGGCGCCCGCGTCCCCCGGTCTGGCGCTCGGCGAGCAGCACGGCGGCGCCGTCGGCGGGCGTTTCCCGCGCCAGCAGCGCCGAGTTGGTCGAGTCGATGCTCCAGGCCACCTCGAGCGACGCCAGGCGGTCGCGCGCGGCCGGGGCCATGGCCGCGCGGATCGCGTCCGCATCGAGCAGGGACAGCGGCCGCTCCAGCGCGTAGCCGCGGCCCGGGGCGACCGCGATGGCGACGCCGGCGGCGCGCAGGGCCTCGATGTGCTTCCAGACCGCGGCCCGGGTCTGGCCGGCCTCGCGGGCCAGCTCGGCCCCGCTCGCCGGGCCGGCGGCCAGGCGGGCGAGGAGATCGCGTTCGTTCATGGGGAGGGCGCGGGGTCCGGCACCGCGGCAGTCTGCCGGAAGCCCGGCGCCCTGTCTGCTGCAGGGCAGCATTGCAACCTTCCGCATTCACGCCGCATCCACGCTATAGTGCGGGACCGCTTCCGGCCCCGTGCGTCCCTCGAGGATCGCCGCCATGAACGCATCCCGCCACACGCCCGCCCTGCTTGCGCTGTGCCTGCTCTTCGCCGCATCCGCGGCGGCCGCCGGCACCCGCGAACCGCGCATGCATGGCCCCGGCGGCGACGGCGGCGAGTGCACCGCGACCGACGCGGCCGCGACCGATGCGACGGCCGACACGCCGGCGGCCACCAGCGCCAAGCCTTCCGCGTCGCCGAAACCGGTCGCCTCCACGCCTGCCCGGATCAAGCCGGTCGTGACCGTGCGCGGCGGTGGCGGCGGCGACGACACCGGCAGCGTCCACGCGCCGCGCTGGCACAGCTTCCTGCCGGGCATGTTCCGCTGAGCGCAGCGCGGCTGCCGGGCGGCGGGTCGCGCGCGCGAATGCATTGGGCCCTCTGACGTCACTGCTGCGGCGGCTGCGCCGCACTCCCGAGCCGATCGATCCCGCGCTGTGGCGCGAAGCCGCCGCGTCGCTGCCGTGGCTGCGCGCCCTCCCGCCCGGCGCCGACGACGCGCTCGCGGCGCTGGCCGCCGGCTTCCTGCGGCGCAAGGCGATCACCCCGCTCGGCGGCCTCGAACTGGCCGATGCCGATCGCGTCCGCCTCGCCGCGCTGTGCTGCCTGCCGCTGCTCGGCTTCGGCGCCGAAGGCCTGCACGGCTGGTCGCAGCTGATCGTGTATCCGGACGCATTCCGCGTCGACCGCAGCCACGTCGACGCCGCGGGCGTGCTGCACGAGTGGCAGGACGAACTGATCGGCGAAGCCTGGGACGCCGGCCCGCTGGTGCTGTCGTGGGCCGACGTGCAGGCCGACATCGCCGATCCGTGGAGCGGCTTCTGCGTGGCCGTGCACGAGATGGCGCACAAGCTCGACGCGCTCGACGGCGCGATGGACGGCACCCCGCCGCTGCCGCGCGCCTGGCAGCAGGAATGGGCGCGCGATTTCCAGCGCGCCTACGACGCCTTCGCGCGCGACGTGGACCGCGGGCGGCGCGTGCCGATCGACGACTACGCGGCGGAGTCGCCGGAGGAGTTCTTCGCGGTGTGCTCCGAATACCACTTCAGCGCGCCGAAGCGCCTGCAGCGCGCGATGCCCGCCGTCGCGTCCCACCTCGCCCGCCTCTACGCCTTCCGCGCGCATCCGTAGCGCTGTTGCCCTTGTCGCTTCTGGCGGGGTCGCCGTGGATGCGTTCCGGGCTTCGTGAGGGGTCGCCGCGGATGCGAGGGGGTCCGACGCGGGACCGCCGTGGATCCATCCATGGAGGCTCTTCGAAAACATCCATGTTTTCGAGGTCCCGCGTCGGACCCCCTCGCATCCCCGGCGACACGCGCGCTCGTCGCTTCGCACCTTCGGCGGAGCCGGCTCCGCTTTCCTGCCGGAGACGTGGGACGCGCTTGAGGTGGCGGTGGCAGCCGGGGGGGTTAATACGGGGGCCTTTGGGGGGGGTGTTGCGCCCCCCCCCCCACCCGGCGCTCCTGGGGGCGGCCCCCCCAAAACCCCCCCCCCGACCCCCGCCCCCCCCCCACCCACCCCAACCCTACAA
>JBQCJF010000050.1:0-13590 GCA_051953015.1 Luteimonas sp. | reverse complement strand
GGTCCGGCGCGGGACCTCGAAAACATGGATGTTTTCGAAGAGCCTCCATGGATGGATTCACGGCGGTCCCGCGTCGGACCCCCTCGCATCCGCGGCGACCCCGCACGAAGCGACGCAAAAAAAAGCCGGCGCGAGGCCGGCTTTTTCGATACGGATGGCGAGGCGTTAAGCGACGACGGAGGCGCGAAGGGCCGCGATGCGCTCGTCGAGCGGCGGATGGCTGAGGAACAGGCGCTTCATCCCGTGCGCCAGCGGCCCCGAGATGCCGAACGCCTGGATCGCCTTCGGCAGCGTGTCGACGCCGTGGTTGCGCTTGAGCGCTTCGAGCGCCGAGATCATCTTCGCGCGCCCCGCCAGGCCGGCGCCGCCGGCATCGGCGCGGAATTCGCGCCGGCGCGAGAACCACATCGCGATCATGCTCGCGAACAGGCCGAACACCATCTCCAGCACGAACACCACGACGAAGTAGCCGAGGCCGCCGCCGCTGTTCTCGCGGCCGCCGTTGAGGTAGCCGTCGACGACGCGGCCGACGACGCGCGCCAGCACGATCACGAAGGTGTTCAGCACGCCCTGCAGCAGCGCCATGGTCACCATGTCGCCGTTGGCGACGTGGCTGACCTCGTGGCCGAGCACGGCCTCGGCCTGGTCGCGGTCGAGCGCGCGCAGCAGGCCCGTGGACACCGCGACCAGCGCGTTGTTGCGGTTCGCGCCGGTGGCGAAGGCGTTGATCTCCGGCGCGTCGTAGATGGCGACTTCGGGCATGCCGATGCCCGCCTGCTGCGCCTGCCGGCGCACGGTGGCGACCAGCCACTGCTCGGCTTCGTCGCGCGGCGTTTCGATCACCTGCGCGCCGGTGCTGCGCTTGGCGATCCACTTCGACATCAGCAGCGAGACGATGGATCCGCCGAAACCGAAGATCGCGGCCATCACCAGCAGGCCGGAGAACTGCGCGCCGTTGACGCCGAGCAGCGACATCACGACGCTGGCCAGCGCCAGCACGGCCAGGTTGGTGGCCAGGAACAGGGCGACCCGCTTGAACATGACTTGCCTTCGCGACGCCGCGCGACGGCGCGGCTTTCGTGAAGTAGTGTGGCCGGACCGGCCTGAACGCAAGTGCCAATGACCGACGCCCCGCCCGCCGTCCCCTACCGCGGCCGCTTCGCGCCTTCGCCCACCGGGCCGTTGCACTTCGGCTCGCTGCTGGCGGCATTGGGCAGCTGGCTGCTCGCGCGGCACGCGGGCGGCGAATGGCTGGTGCGCATCGAGGACCTCGATCCGCCGCGCGAGGTGCCGGGCGCCGCCGCCGGGCAGCTGCGCACGCTGGCCGGCTTCGGCCTGGAATCCGACACGCCCGTGCTGTGGCAGTCGGGCCGCGGCGACGCCTACCGGGCGGCGCTCGAGCAGCTGCTGGCTTCGGGCCGGGCATTCGCCTGCCACTGCAGCCGCGCGGCGCTGGCGGCCGACGGCGGCGTGCACCGCCGCTGCGTGCCCGGCGCGGCGCGCCCCGATCCGGCGATCCGCCTGCGCGTGCCCGACGGCGCGACGGTCGCCTTCGACGACGCGATCCAGGGACGCTTCGGGCAGGACGTCGCCACCGCGGTCGGCGACTTCGTCCTGCGCCGCGCCGACGGCCCCTGGGCCTACCAGCTGGCGGTCGTCGTGGACGACGCCGCGCAGGGCATCACCGACGTGGTCCGCGGCGCCGACCTGCTCGATTCCACGCCGCGGCAGATCCTGCTGCAGCAGGCGCTGGGGCTGCCGGTGCCGCGCCATGCGCACCTTCCGCTCGTGCAGGACGCGGACGGCCGCAAGCTGTCGAAGTCGCTGGCCGCGCTGCCGGTGGACGCGGCCGAGCCGCTGCCGGCGCTGCGCGCCGCCTGGGCCGCGCTCGGCCAGCCGCCCGCGGCGGTGGCGGGGTCCGGAGCGGTCGCCGCCTGGCGGCGCGCGGCGCGGACGGCGTTCGAGCCGGCGGCGAGCCCGCGCGGCCCGGTCGCGACGCCCGGCACGCGCGGCGCGGCGCACGCCTGAGCGGTCGCACGCCCGACTCGAAACATGCCTAGAATCGGATCGATCCCACTGGAAGAGCGGAGAGCGGAATGGGCGCACGCGTCGCGTTGGTCACCGGGGGTACGGGCGGCATCGGAACGGCGATCTGCAGGCGGCTCGCCGACATGGGACACAAGGTCGCCACCAACTACCGCAACGAGGAGAAGGCGCGCGCGTGGCAGCAGCGCATGCGCGACGACGGCTACGACATCGCCATCGTCGCCGGCGACGTGTCCTCGCCCGCGGATGCGGCGGCGCTGGTGCGCGGCGTCGAGGAAACGCTCGGCCCGGTCGACATCCTGGTCAACAACGCCGGCATCACCCGCGACACCACCTTCCACAAGATGAGCCACGACCAGTGGAGCGAGGTGATCAACACCAACCTCAACTCGGTCTACAACATGACCCGCCCGGTGATCGAGGGCATGCGCGACCGGAAGTGGGGGCGCGTCATCCAGATCGCGTCGATCAACGGCCAGAAGGGACAGTACGGCCAGGCCAACTACGCCGCGGCCAAGGCCGGCATGCACGGCTTCACCATCTCGCTGGCGCAGGAGAACGCGAAGTTCGGCATCACCGTGAATACGGTCTCGCCCGGCTACATCGGCACCGACATGGTGATGGCCGTGCCCGAGGAAGTGCGTAACAAGATCGTGGCGCAGATCCCGACCGGACGCCTGGGCACGCCCGAGGAAATCGCCTACGCCGTGGCGTTCTTCATCCCCGACGAGGCCGCCTGGATCACCGGCGCGAACCTGTCGGCCAACGGCGGCCAGTACATGGGTTGGTAGCGCGCCGGCTTCCCCTGACGGGGCGGCCGCCCGGCCCGCTCCGGTTGCAACCGCTGCTGCGCTGCGCCATGCTCGGCCTCCAGCCCGGGGGTAGCAGCATGGCCGTCCGCGTCATCAAGAAATATCCGAATCGGCGCCTCTACGACACCGAGATTTCCAGCTACATCACCATCGAGGACGTGCGCCAGCTGATCGTCGACGGCGAGGAGTTCGAAGTCCGCGACGCGAAGTCCGGCGACGACCTCACGCGCCAGGTGCTGCTGCAGATCATCGCCGAGCAGGAACAGGACGGCGAGCCGGTGCTGTCCACCCAGCTGCTGAGCCAGATCATCCGCTTCTACGGCGATTCGCTGCAGGGCTACATGGGCAGCTACCTCGAGAAGTCGATGCAGTTGTTCATGGAGCAGCAGGCGCAGTTCCGCCAGCAGATGGGCGGCATGCTCGGGCAGACGCCGTGGGCGATGATGAACCAGCTCACCGAGCGCAACCTCGAGCTCTGGAAGGAGTTCCAGCAGAACCTGGTCGGCGGCATGGGCCGCAGCGCCGGCGGCACCGGCCCGGGCCCGGGCACGGGCGGCGCCGGCGGCGGCAAGCCCCCGCGCGGAAGCTGACGCATGGCGCAGCGCGTGGCCGTCGTCAGCGGCGGCAGCGGCGGGCTCGGCACCGCCATCTGCACGGCCCTGGCCGACCTCGGTTGCAAGGTGTTCGCGGCCGACATCCCCGGGCACCCCGCGCGCGACGAGGCGTTCCGCGCGGCGGCCGCGGGACGCGACGTCTCCGCGGTCGCGCTGGACGTCACCGACTTCGACGCCTGCGCCGCGCTGGTCGCGCGCATCGAGCGCGAGCACGGCGGCGTCGACATCCTGGTGAACGCGGCGGGCATCACCCGCGACGGCACCCTGCGCAAGATGGACAAGGCGCAGTGGGACGCGGTGCTGTCGGTGAACCTCGACGGCGTGTTCAACCTCACCCGCGCCGCGATCGAGGGCATGACCGCGCGCGGCTTCGGCCGCGTCGTCAACATCAGCTCGGTGAACGGCCAGACCGGCCAGTTCGGCCAGGCCAACTATTCCGCGGCGAAGGCCGGCATGCACGGCTTCACCATGGCGCTGGCGCGCGAGGTCGCGCGCAAGGGCGTCACGGTCAACTCGATCTCGCCGGGCTACTGCGAAACGGCGATGGTGATGGCGATCCCCGAGGACATCCGCGCCGGGATCGTGGCGCAGGTGCCGGTCGGGCGGCTGGGCCGCCCGGAGGAAATCGCGCGCACGGTCGCGTTCCTCGCCGCGGAGGACGCCGGCTTCATCACCGGCGCCAACATCCCGGTGAACGGCGGCCTGTTCATGTCCTTCTAGGGCGCGGCGGGCGCGGCTGCGGTGCCGGATGCGCTGCAGAAGCGCGCGCGGTACTGCAGCGCCTTCGGCATCAGCGACTGCAGGCGCTCGATGCGCGTGCCCGGATCCGGGTGCGTCGACGCGAACTCGGGCTGGCCCGAGCTGCCGCTCGCCTGCTCCATGCGCTGCCACAGCGGAATCGCCGCATTCGGGTCGTAGCACGCGGCCGCGGCCAGCATCAGCCCCATCTCGTCGGCCTGCGACTCCTGCTTGCGCGCGTACGGCAGCGCGCGGCCGTAGCCGTACACCGCCATCACCGCCTGCATCTGCTGCGGGTCCATGCCGCTCACCGCGCCCGCCATCTGCCCGATCTGCGCGAGCTTCTGCTCGGTCATGCGTTGCGCGCCGTGACGCAACAGCGCGTGCGAGATCTCGTGGCCCATCACCACCGCCATCGCGTCGGCGTTCTGCGCCACCGGCACCAGGCCGGTGTAGACGGCCATCTTCCCGCCCGGCAGGCAGAACGCGTTGACCTCGTCGGACTGCAGCACGCGCACGTCCCAGTCGAAGGAGCGTTCCACGTGCGGGGCCTGCAGGCCGTTCTCGGCGGCGAGCGCGTCCTCCACCTCGGGTACTTTCGCGATCAGCCGTTGCGCGATCTCGCGCACCTGGCGCGAGATTTCCGAGTCGGCGGGCAGCGGCTGCTCCTGCTGCAGGATCTCGTCGTAGGCCTGAAGGCCCAGCGCCTTCTCGTCGTCGGGGCTGATGTTCTTGTCGATCACGACCTTCTCGCCCGTCAGCGGGTCGGTCGACCGGTTGGAGAACCAGTACCAGCCGGCGTACAGGGCGAAGGCGATGAGCACCCACCAGTGCAGGCCGCCGACGCGCCGACGCGCCGTGCCGCGATTGCCGAAAGGATCCTGCCGCATGCGTCCGCCTCCGCTTCCGTGCGCGGCCGGGGCCGCGGGTCAAAGTTCGCGCGCGACCCGGAAGCCGAGGCGCGCGTTGGTCGTGTCCACGCGCGCCGGTGCGCGCCATGCGGAACGGGTCTGTCCGGGCGAGCTGGCCCACGCGCCGCCGCGCATCGTCCGCGTGCGGCAGCCCGGGTTCACCCAGGCGCCGCCGTCGTCGGGCGCGCGGCGGTAGCCGTCGTGCCAGCAGTCCGCCACCCACTCGCTCACATTGCCGGCCATGTCGTGAAGGCCGTATGCATTGGCGCGGAAGCGCGCGACCGGGGCCGGCCCCCAGTAGCCGTCGTCGTAGCCGGCGAAGGCGTTGTGCCAGCTGCGGCCGCCGGGACCGGCGTCGCGGCCGCCGGTGAGGTTGCCGGTCCCCGCGCTCGGCGGGCCGCTTCCCCACGGATAGAGGCTGGTGCCGCCGGCGCGCAGGGCGTATTCGAACTGCGCCTCGCTCGGCACGTGGTAGCGCTGGTGGCTCTGCTTCGCGAGCCAGTCGGCGTAGGCGTCGGCGTCGCGCGCGCTGACGTGGACGACGGGCATGTCGTCGCCCGCCGGGCGGCCGTCGTACGCGCTGCGCCAGTCCACGCCGGTGCTGCGCACGAAGTTGCCGCTGCGCGCGTCGTAGGCCATGGAGTAGCCGCGGCGCGTCGCCGTCGGCCGGGAGCCGGTGGCGGCGACGAAGCGGCGGAACTCGCCCACCGTGACCTCGGTGCGCGACAGGGCGAAGCCGCGGTCGAAGCGCACGTAGTGCTGCGGCCGCTCGATGTCGCTCGCATCGGGCTCGCCGGCCGGCGCGCCCATCCGGAACGCGCCGTGCGGGACCACGATCATCTCCGGGCCGCGCGCGCCGTAGCCGATCGCGTCGGTGAAGGCCTGGCCGGGACGGAACAGGCCGTAGTGGCTGGCCAGTTCGATGCGCTCGCGCAGTTCGGCGGCGGCGGGATCGCCGGGATCGGCGATGCGCAGCAGTTCGCCCAGGCGCCCGCGCGCGAGCGCGAGTTCGCGCGCGCCGCCGCGTTCGCGCAGGGCCTGCAGGCCTTCGTCGCGCAGGCGGGCGATGCGCGCGGCGCGCATCGCGGCGACGCGCGCGCGGGCATCCTCGATCGTGTCCTGGCCGCTGTCCGGCCGGACCAGGGCTGCCAGGCCGAGCCAGCGTTTCGCGGCCCCGAAGTCGCCGCGGCCGCCGGCCTCCTCGGCGCGCCGGATCAGGCCGCTCTCGACGGCCGCCAGGCCCTGCCGCGCGCGGGGCTGGCCCGGCTGCAGGCGCAGCGCCTCGCGCAGCCGCGCCAGCGCGCCGCCTTCGCCGTTCTCGCCCAGGCGGCCTTCGCGCAGTTCGGCTTCCGCGCTGCGGTTCAGTTCCCAGAGGCGATCGGCGCGATCGACGCGCTTCAGGTAGGCCACGGTGCCGGCGTCGCGCGACGCGACGGCGCGCAGCACCGCGGCGGATTCGTGGGCGCGTCGCAGCGCTTCGATGTCGTCGCCCGCATCGGCGAGCGCCGCGTCGCCCTCGGCGACCGTCGCCGCGGTGGCGCGCTTGAGGCCGTCGCGCGCCTTCGCGTCATCGGGCGCGCGCCGCAGGATGGCGAGGTACAGCGGGATCGCGGACGTCGCATCCGCGTGCAGGTTGCCGGCGTCCAGCGCCTTCGCCGCCGCCTTGCGCGCGGCCTCCAGGCCGTCCTGCGGCAGGTCGATCGCCGGCGGTTCCCAGGTGAGCGTCGCGGCGATGCGGTCGTCGCCCTCGACGATGACGTGGCCCGCGGCGTCGCGCGCGACCGCGGGCGCGCCGGCGCCCTGCTCGCCCGCATCGCGCCCGCAGCCGCCCGCCAGCAGGAGCGCGAACGCGGCGCCCGCGAATCCCGGAACGGCGATGAGGATGCGGCTCGCGCGCAATTGCCGGCTCCCGTGGTGGCCCGCGCGGTGCGGGCGGATCGTCCGATCGCAACTTAGCCATAGGCGCGGCCGGCGGCAACCGTTAGGCTGTGCGCGGTGAGCCTCTGGATCGATGACCCCGCCGACCTGGCCGCGCGATTGCGCGCCGCCCCGCCCCGCGTGGGCCTGGACACCGAATTCGTGCGCGAGCGCACGTGGTGGCCGAAGCTCGCCCTCGTCCAGGTCGCGCTGGAGGGCGGCGACATCCTGCTGGTGGACGCGCTGGCGCCGGGCATGAACGAGGCGCTCGCGCCGATGCTCGCCGATCCGGCGGTGCTGAAGGTGATGCACAGCGCGAGCGAGGACCTGGTGGCCCTGCAGCACGCGTGCGGCGTCGTGCCCGCGCCGCTGTTCGACACCCAGGTCGCGGCCGCGCTCGCCGGCGTCGCCGCGGGCGCCGGCTACCAGCGACTGGTGCAGGACCTGCTCGGGATCGCGCTGCCCAAGGGCGAGACGCGCTCGGACTGGCTGCGCCGCCCGCTGTCGGCGGCGCAGCTCGAATACGCCGCGGACGACGTGCTGCACCTGTTCGCGCTGCATGACCTGCTGTCGTCGCGGCTGGCGGAACTCGGGCGCGACGGCTGGCTGCGCGAGGACGCGGAACGCACCGTCGTCGCCGCGGCCGACGAAACGCCGGAGCCCTGGCCGCACCTGGCGATGCGTTCGGCCCAGTTCCTCGATGCGCTGGCCCAGCGCCGGCTGCTGCGGCTGCTGCGCTGGCGCGACGCGCCCGCGCGCCGCGCCGACCGCCCGCGCAGCTGGATCCTGGACAACGAGCTCGCCGCCGCCCTTGCCCGCAAGCCGCCGGCGGACCGGCAGGCGCTGCAGCGTCAACTCGAAGCCACACCGAAATCGCCGCGCGCGCTCGGCGACGCGATCTGGGGCGCGCTGGACACGCCGCTGCCCGACGAAGTCGATGCGCCCCTGGCGCGCGCCGACGACCGCGACAAGGCGCGCATGCGCAAGCTGCAGGACGCGGTGGCGGCGCTGAGCGCCGAGCTGGGGCTGCCGGACGGCGTGCTCGCGTCCCGTCGCTGGCTGCAGGCGCTGCTGGACGCGCGCGCCGACGGGTCCCGCGACTGGCCCGGCCCGCTCGCGGGCTGGCGCCGCGCCCTGCTGGAACCGCGCCTGGCGCCGCTGCTGGAGGCGCCCGCCCCGGTCGCGACGCCCGCGGCGCCCGTGCCCGGGCCGGATGCGGCCGCGATGGCTGGCGACGTTCCGCCCGCATCCGTATAATGCGCGGCTCCCGGTCCCAGGCCGGGGTTTGCAACACACGTGGGGCGGTAGCTCAGCTGGGAGAGCGTCGCGTTCGCATCGCGAAGGTCGTGGGTTCGATCCCCATCCGCTCCACCAATCATCGGAACGAAAAGGCCCGGCATCGCCGGGCCTTTTTTTCGCGCGAAGCGCCGCCGCTACATCGTCTGCGTAGGCTTGTCGACGTTGAAGCCGGCGAGCAGCGCATCGATCTTGCCGCGCAGCGCCTCGCTGTCGCCGCCTTCGGCGAACTGCACGCCGACGCCGGCCGCGCGTCCGCCCTGCGCGCCCGCGGGCGTGATCCAGACGACCTTGCCGGGCACCGGCAGGCGCTCGCTCGATTCGGGCAGCGTGAGCATCACGAACACTTCGTCGCCGAGCGAGAAGCGCTTGACCGTCGGCACGAAGATGCCGCCCGCCTTCAGGTAGGGCATGTAGGCGGCGTAAAGGTGCGCCTTGTCCTTGAGCTGGAGCGACAGGAAACCCTGGCGGGCCCCACCGCCTGCGTTGGCGTTCATTTCGCTCCCCTGGCCTGCGGCCATGCCAATAGCAGTTCGGCGACCGCGAGGTCGGCGCGCACCTGCGTGCGCAGCAGCGCGGCGGTGCGGTTCGCGGCGTCGAACCACGCGGCCAGCCTGCGGGTTCGGGCCGATGCGGTCAAGTCGGGGCCCTGGGCGTGCGCGGCCTGCGCCTGGGCGGTCTGCTCGAGCGCAAGGTCGGCGGCGA
This sequence comes from Luteimonas sp., assembly GCA_051953015.1. GTDB lineage: Bacteria > Pseudomonadota > Gammaproteobacteria > Xanthomonadales > Xanthomonadaceae > Cognatiluteimonas. Next base: position 4,551 of record JBQCJF010000050.1, on the reverse strand, counting down.
AGCGCAGCCGCAGCGCGGCCTGCTCGTCGCCGGTCCAGCGCTGCGCGGTGGCGACGGCCGCTGCGTCGCCGCGCGCGAGCGCCTCGAGATCCTTCGCCACTTCGCGGCGCACGGCCAGGCCGTCGCCGGCGAGCCAGGCGTGCGCCTGGCCCGGATGGCCGCGCGCGGCGTCGAGCGCGTCGCCGGCGGCCTTCGCGTCGTGGCCCTGCGCGCGCAGCCACGCGAGCGCCTCGTCGCGCGGCGGCAGCCGGAACTCGAGCTTCTGGCAGCGGCTGCGGATCGTCGCCGGCAATCGCGCCGGCTGGGACGCGACCAGCCACAGGTAGCGGCCGGGCTGCGGTTCCTCCAGCGTCTTCAGCAGCGCGTTCGCGGCGGCGTGTCCGATCGCGTCCGCCGGCTCGACCAGCGCGACCTGGGCGACGCCCATCTGCGGCGTCAGCGCAAGCGACTGCGACAGCGCGCGCACCTGGTCGATCACGATCTCGGTGCGCGGCTTGCCGGTGCGTTCGTTGGTGGCGTAGCCGATGAAGCGCACGTCCGGATGGCCGGGGCGGCCCCAGGGATGCGCGAGCGTGCCGTCGGGCCGCAATTCCGGCGGATCGACCTGCACGCGCGCTGCGTAGAGCGCGCAGCTGCGGCAGGCGCCGCAGGGTTCGCCGCCCGGCGCGCGCGACTGGCACAGCACGCGCTGCGCGAGCCGCTCGGCGACGGCGCGCTTGCCCAATTGCGCGGGGCCGCAGAACAGCAGCGCGTGGCCGAGGCGGCCGGCGTCGAGCGCGGCGGCGGCCTGGTCGTAGGCGCGCTGCTGCCAGGGCGCAAGCACGGGCAGCGCCAGGCTCATCGCGCCGCCCGCCAGGCGCGCAGCGCGGCGACCGCATCGGCGGCGACCGCCTCGGCGGGGCGGGTCGCGTCGATGACGCGGAAGCGCGCCGGCTCGGCCGCGGCGCGCGCGAGGAAGGCATCGCGCACGCGCTCGAAGAACGTGTCGTGCTCCCGCTCGATCCGGTCCGGGCCCGGCGCGGCGCCGCCAGAACCGAACAGGTCGCGGCCGCGCGCGCGGGCGCGGCCTTCGTCGACGCCCAGGTCGAGCAGCAGCGTCAGGCCCGGCTGCAGGCCGACGACGCGGCGCTCGAGTTCGGCGATGAAGGCCGGATCGAGCCCGCGCCCGCCGCCCTGGTAGGCGTAGCTGGAATCGGTGAAACGGTCGCTGACGACCCACGCGCCGCGCGCGAGCGCGGGCCGCACGGTTTCGGCGACGTGCTGCGCGCGCGAGGCGAACATCAGCAGCAGTTCGGTCTCCGGCGTCGGCGGCTCGTGCGCGGGATCGAGCAGCAGGCCGCGGATCTGCTCCGCCAGCGGCGTGCCGCCGGGTTCGCGCGTGCACACCACCTCGCCGCCGTCGGCCTCCAGCTCGGCGCGCAGCGCCTTGAGCACGGTGGTCTTGCCCGCGCCCTCGCCGCCCTCGAGGCTGAGGAAGCGCGCGTGCGCCGGCGGCGCGGGGGCGTTGGCCGCGGCCGTCACTGCTTCGCCGCCTTGCGCTGCGCCCGGTAGTTGCGCAGGTAGTCGCGCACCGCGTTCTCGTGGTCGACCAGCGACTTCGTGAACACGTGGCGGCCGCTGCCGTCGCCGATCGCGACGAAGTACAGCGCGTCGCCGTCCGCCGGATGCGTCGCCGCCTGCAGCGCGGCCTTGCCCGGCATCGCGATGGGCGTGGGCGGCAGGCCGGCGCGCGTGTAGGTGTTGTAGGGCGTGTCGGCGAGCAGGTCGGCCTTGCGGATGTTCCCCGCGTAGCGTTCGCCCATGCCGTAGATCACGGTGGGATCGGTCTGCAGGCGCATCCCGATCCGCAACCGGCGCACGAACACGCCGGCGATCTCGTCGCGTTCCTCGGCGACGCCGGTTTCCTTCTCGACGATGGAGGCGAGCGTGAGCGCCTGCTCCTTCGTCTGCAGCGGCAGGCCCGGCGCGCGCGAGGCCCACGCGGCGTCGAGCGCCTTGTCCATCGCGTCGTAGGCGCGCCCGAGCACGTCGAGGTCGCTGTCGCCGCGCACGTACTGGTAGGTCTCCGGCAGGAAGCGGCCTTCCGCGGCCACGCCGGGATGGCCGAGCGCGCGCATCAGCGCCGCGTCGTCCATGCCCTTCGATTCGTGCAGCAGCGGCTCGGCCTTCGCGAGCGCCGCGCGCAGCTCGCGCATGTTCCAGCCCTCCACGATGGTGACGCGGCGGGCGAGCACCTTGCCGTCGCGCATGCGCTCCAGCAGCGCGCGCGGCGTGGTGCCGGGCGCGAGCGCGTACTCGCCGATCTGGAGGCGGCCGGCGGCGCCGGTCTCGCGCGCGAGCACGCGCCATTCGGTGTCGTTGCCGCCGACGGCGCCCTCGGCGCGCAGCTTGCGCAGCATCGCGGCGAGGGAGTCGCCGGGTTCGAGCACCACGCTGTCGCCCTGCTCCAGGCCCGCGATCGGACTGTCGGCGAAGCCGCTGTAGCGCGCGGCCGCCCACCAGGCGACGGCGCCCGCGAGCAGGGCCAGCGCCAGCAGCAGGCGCGCGACGCCGCGACCCGCGGCCGGGCGCGCGGTCGACCGCGGCCGCCGGCGCGGCGACCGCGCGTCCTGCTTGCCGCCCCTGCCTGCGTTGCGCTTGGCCCAGTGCTTCATTCGTTCCCTTGCCGCCCTTGTTCCGTTGCCGCCCCGGCGAAGGCGGGATGCGATCGCGCCAGCGCGCCCCGCGCGTCCGCCATCGCCGCGTCGTCCGGCGCCCACCGGCGCGCGCCGAGGCTGGCCACCGGCAGGATACCGCGCACGGCATTGCACAGGAAAACCGCGTCGGCGCCTTCGACGTCGGCGACGGACAGCCGCGCCTCGAGCGCATCGAGCGCTTCGAGCAGGCGCGCGCGGCAGGTGCCGGCCACCCCGCAGCGATCGACCGGCGGCGTGCGCCAGCGTCCGTCGCGGAGCGCGAACAGGTTCGCGGACGTGGCCGACACGGCGTGGCCGTCGACGTCGCGCAGCAGGGCCTCGTCGCAACCGGCCGCGTCGGCCTCGGCGCGGGCCAGCACCTGCTCGAGCCGGTTGCAGTGCTTGAGCCCGGCGAGCGCGGGCTGCACGGCGAGGCGGGTGTCGCACCAGCGCAGGCGCAGCCCTTCCGGCGGCGGCGCAGCGGGCAGCGGATGCCGCGACAGCTGCCACGCCGGCGGTGCGTCCGCGACGGGCGCGTAGCCGCGCGCGTTGCCGCCGCGCGCGACCAGCAGCTTGAGCACGCCGTCGCCGCCGTCGGCGAACAGCTCCGCGGCCTGCGCGCGGACGAAGGCCTGGTCCGGCAACGCGATGGCCAGGCGCGCGCCGCCGCGCGACAGTCGCGCCCAGTGCGCGTCCCACCACGGCAGCGCGCCGCGATGCGCGCGCATCGTCTCGAACAGGCCGTCGCCGTAGGCGAGGCCGCGGTTGCCCGGCGCGGGCGCCGCGATGCGCGTCGCCCCATCGAAAATGCGGGGTTCCGGCGCCGGCGCGATCATCCGGCCACGTCCAGCGCCCGCAGCATGCCGCGCGCCTTGGCGCGGGTCTCGTCGAGCTCGCGTCGTGGATCGGAGTCGGCGACGATGCCGCCGCCGGCGCGGAAACGCAGCGTCGCTCCGCCATCGGCGCCGGCTTCGAGTTCCGCGCTGCGGATCAGGATGTTGAGGTCGAGGTCGCCGTCGCGGTTGAGCCAGCCGAACGCGCCGGTGTACGCGCCACGGCCCTGCCCTTCGAGCTCGGCGATGACCTGCATGCAGCGCACCTTCGGGCAGCCGGTGATCGTGCCGCCGGGGAACACCGCGCGGATCGTTTCGCCCGGCGTCGTGCCCGCGCGCAGCCGGCCGCGCACGTTGCTGACGATGTGGTGGACGTGCGCGTAGCTCTCCACCATCATCAGCTCGTCGACCTCCACGCTGCCCGGGGCGCAGACGCGGCCGAGGTCGTTGCGTTCGAGGTCGATCAGCATGATGTGCTCGGCGCGCTCCTTCGGATTGCCGACGAGTTCGCGCACGCGCGCCGCGTCGTCGTCGCCCGCGAAGCGCGGCCGGGTGCCGGCGATCGGGCGCGTCTCGACGAGGTCGCCGCGCACCGACACCAGCCGCTCGGGGGACGCGCTGACGACCGCCCAGTCCCCGCCCGCGAAGATGCCGGCGAACGGCGCGGGATTGTGCTCGCGCAGCCGCGCGAACAGCGCCGCCGGCGCCGGCGCGGGCGCGTCGAAACGCGCCTGCCAGCCGCGCGAGATGTTGGCCTGGAACAGGTCGCCTGCGGCGAGGTAGTCGAGCACGCGGCGCACGTTGCCGGTGAAGCGCTCCGGCGCTTCCTCCTCGATCGCGGCGGGCGGCCGCCACGCGGGCAGCGGCGGCAGCGCGCGCGCGGCCGCGGCGTCGGCCGCGATGGCGTCGAGCATCGCTTCGTGGCCGGCCTCGGCGACCGCGACGCATTCGCCGCTGGTGCGGTCGCGCAGCACCGCCGCGGGGCAGCGCAGCGCGAGCGCGACCGGCACCCGGCCGGGCGCCGTCGGCAGCGCGAGCACCGG
>JBQCJF010000049.1:0-4778 GCA_051953015.1 Luteimonas sp. | reverse complement strand
CGACGCATGGCCGGTCCGGAGGCGCGGGGTCGAGGCCGGCCCCGCGCGGTGGCGCCAGGCCCAGCCCGCGCCCGCCCTCGCCGCCGCCGCGCGCGCGGCGGACCTGTGGCTGCGGCAGCTCGGCGCGCAGGGCGGCACGCCGCCGCCGACGCCGGCGGCCGAGCGCCTGCAGCGGATCGATGCGGAAATCATGGGCGGCCGGTTGCAGGAGGCCCGCCGCCTCCTGCGCTCGTCGTCGCCCGGCGAGCGCGCCGATCCGCGCTTCCTCTACCGCGAGGCGAAACTCGAATTCCGCGCCGGCAACGTGGATGCTTCCGGGCGCCTGTTCCAGAAGGCCCTCGACCTGGCGCCGCCGGCCGACATGCAGACGCGCATCGGCGCGCTGCAGGGCCTGGGCGGCGTGGAGCGCGCGCGCAACAACCTGGAGGCCGCCGAACGGCGGTTCCGCGAGTCGCTCGCGCTGCTCGAGACCTTGCCGCCCGACCGTTTCAATTCGCGGATGATCGGGCTCGTCTACCAGGGCATGGGCGTCATCCGCGCGCAGCGCGGCGACTTCGACGGCGCCATCGGCTACCTCGGCCAGGCCCGCGTCTGGATCCAGCGCTCCGGCGACGTCGTGCTGCTGGGCGTGGCCGGGCACAACCTCGGCAAGACCGAAGTGCTGCGCGGCGACTACTTGCAGGCCCTGCGCGAGTTCGACCGCGCGATCGGGGTCTTCGAACGCTTCGGGGTGAACGACTACCTCGCCAACACCCTGAGCGAGAAGGCCAGGCTGCAGCTCGTGCTCGCCCGTCCGGCGGATGCCGCGGCGAGCATCGGCCGGGCGGCGGCGCTGCTGCCGTCGCTGGAAGGCGACGGCGGCGGGATCGCTCCCGACATCCTGGCGATCAAGGCGCGGATCGAACTCGCCCGGGGCCGCCTGGACGAAGCCGGCGCGACCCTGGCGGGGCTGCGGGCCAGCGGCCTGCAGGAGACCGATCCGCGCGTGCAGGAACTGGCTCTGCGCCTGCGCCTGGCGCGGGGCGATCTCGACGGCGCCGGTCGGCTCGCGGCCCTCGGGCCGCCGGCGACGGGCGCGAACGACGGTCTGATGCTGGCCTCGGTCCAGGCTGCCCTGCGCACCGGCAAGCTGCCGTTGGCCAGGGCCTGGCTGGCCGGGGCCGCGCCGGCGGGCGACCAGGACCCGCGCTACCACGCCATCGCGCTGGAACTGGCGCGGGCGCTGCTGGCGCGTACCGAGGGCGACGCGGCCGGCGCCCTGGCGCACGCGCAGCGCGCGGCCAGCCAGGAGGGGGGCGGACAGGCCCCCGAAGCCGAGATCCAGGCCGGCGTGCTGCAGGCGCTGGTCCTGCTCGATGCGCGCCGGTTCGAGGACGCCACGGCCATCATGGGCCGGCTGGAGAAGTACGTGGACAGCGACTACCGCGTCGCCTGGGCCCTGCTGGCGCTGTACCGGGCGCTCGGCGACGGACCCGCCGCGGCCGCGGCCCTCGCCCACGTGGACGCCCTGCGCGCCGACCGCGATACCGGGGTCGAACCCGTCCTCTGAGCCCGTTCTGACCGAAGCATCTCCGTTCCGCTTCCGTTCCATGACCGCGCCGCCTTTTGCCCTTGCGGCGCGGGCGGGCGATGGCGAACGTGGATGGATCGCGAATCCACGGGGAAGGTCTCATGCAGTCGAACACCACGCTGTGCGCCGCCGCCGTCCTGGCGCTGGCCATCGGCAACGCGCTCGCGGCCGGCCAGGGGCCGGTCGGGCGGGCGCGGGTCCTCCTGGCCAGCCACGGCCCCGTGGCCAACGCCAGCGCCGGCGACGGGTTCGTGGCCCGCGACGTCGTCGTCGACCCGGACGGCACGGAGCACGTGCGCTTCGCCCGCACCTACGAAGGGCTGCCGGTCATCGGCGGCGACGTGGTCATGCATTCGCGCGAAGGCCGCTTCGAGTCGATCTCGCTCACCCAGGCCGCGCCGCTGGGCCTGTCCACCCGGCCACGGCTGGACGCGGACCAGGCGGTGGTGTCCGCCGGCACCGAGTTCGGCCCCGGCTTCCAGGACGCCCCCGGCGCCGCGCTCGTGGTCTATGCCCGCGGCACGGACCCGCGCCTGGCCTGGCAGGTGAACCTGCAGGACGCCTGGGACGACATGACCTACATCGTCGACGCCCGCTCCGGCGCGGTCCTCGATCGCTGGAGCAACCGCGAGACCGCCTCGGCCAAGGGCACGGCCCGCACGCTGTACGCCGGCGACGTCACCCTGACCACCACGCCGGTCTCCGGCGGCTTCGAGCTGCGCGACCCGACCCGTGGGGGGATGCGCACCATCGACGGTTCCAACAGCAGGACCTCGGGCCAGGTCTACAAGGACGCCGACAACGCCTGGGGCAACTCCGCCACCACCGACAAGGCGACCGCCGCCGCCGACGCCCAGTACGGCGCGCAGGTCACCTGGGACTACTACAAGAACACCCACGCCCGGCGCGGCATCGCCAACGACGGCAAGGGCGCCTACAGCCGCGTGCACTACGGCCGCCACTACCGCAACGCGTACTGGAACGACGGCTGCTTCTGCATGACCTACGGCGATGGCGACGGCACCGGCGTGTCGCCGCTGGTGGCGCTCGACATCACCGGCCACGAGATGAGCCACGGCGTCGCCTCGCGGACCGCGGGCCTGATCTATTCGGGCGAATCGGGCGGCCTCAACGAAGCCAACTCCGACATCCTCGGCACCATGGTCGAGTTCTACGCCGGCAACGCGGAAGATCCGCCGGACTACCTGATCGGCGAGGAAGTGATCGTCGGCAACGAGCCCGGCAGCCCGACCCAGCGCGCGCTGCGCTACATGTTCGACCCGGAGCGGGACGGGCAGTCGGTCGGCTGCTATTACCCGGGGGTCGGCGACGTCGACGTGCATTACTCGTCGGGCATCGCCAACCATTTCTACTATCTGCTCGCCGAAGGCACCGGCAGCAAGACCTTCAACGGCGTGGACCACACGCCGACGACCTGCAACGGCGCTTCGTTCGCCGGCATCGGCCGGTCGCGGGCGGAGAAGATCTGGTACCGCGCGCTGACGGTGTATTTCACGTCTGACACCGATTACGCGGGCGCGCGCGCCGCCACGATCCAGGCGGCGAGCGACCTGTACGGCGCGACGTCGCGGGAAGCGCGCAGGGTCGCGATGGCCTGGTCCGCGGTCCAGGTGAACTGACGCCGGGGCGCGACGCGCGCGCACGGCGCGCGCACCGGCACGCGGCAACCACAACGGCGGGACAACACCATCCGGGGGATCTGAATCATGGTCGGAAGCAATCGGCACAGCGGCGCGCGCGCGCGCAGGAACAGGGGTTGCGCGGTCGCGCCCATCGCGCGCGCCATCCGCGTCGCGCTGGCGGTGTCGGCGGCGACGCTGGCGCTTTCCGCGCCGGTAGCGGCGGCGCCGTTCGACCTGACCCGGGTCGAGGACGCGCCGCCACCCGCCAGCGTCGTGCAGGCGGATGGCGCTGGCCTCGCGATCGCCATCGGCCTCGACGCCTACGGCGACTACGTCAGGATCGACAACAACGAAGGCATCGACGCGGTCGCCGCCGCCGGCGCGGACTACGTCGCGGCCGTCGGCGTGCGGGCGTTCGGCCAGGACGTCGCCGTCTACAACGATCCGGACGGCGCGATCGCCGCCTCCGCCACGACGGATGCGCCCGGTGGATGGGCGCGCGCGCGCGGCGTGTACGCCGTCGGCTTCGAGGACGTGCACGTCGGGAACGAGGGCACGATCGAGGCCCATGCGCGCGCCGACGAGGGCCGCGCGTCGGCCTACGGCGTGTACGCGTTCGGCTACGGCGCCGCCAGCACCGTCGCCAACTACGGCGACATCCACGCCGACGCGCAAGCGTCCGCCGGCTCCGCCTACGCCACCGGCATCAACAACATCGGCTACGGCACGGGCTACAACGACGCCTCCGTGGCCAACGAGGGCACGATCGCCGCCACCGCGGACGGCGCGCGCGCCTATGCCTTCGGCGTGCTCGACCTGAACCGCCAGCACGACGGCAGCGCGGGCTTCGACAACCAGGGCGACATCACCGCGTCCGCGACCGGCGGCTACGCCACCGCGATGGGCGCCGCGACGATGGCCCTGCGCTATGGCGACGCGACGAGCAGCAACGGCGGCACCATCGAAGCCGTCGCCACCGGCACGGACGGCGGCGCGGCCACCGGCCTGTACAACTATGCGCTGGTCTACGACGCGATCGTCGACAACGGCGGCACGATCGACGCCGTCGCGTCCGGAAACGCCGCCATCGCCGTCGGCGCCTACAACCAGGCCGTCCTCTACGGCGCGGCCACCACGGTCAACCGCGGCGACGTCGGCGCGGCCGCGTCGGGCGGCGCGCTCGCGCATGCCGCCGGGGTGGTCACGCGTTCCGGCTACGCGGCCTACGTCGACAACTACGGCAGCGTGGAAGCGGCGGCAGAAGCGGTCGACGGCGAGGCGGTCGCCGCAGGCCTCTATGCGCTGAGCTACCAGGCGACCCGCGTGCGCAACTACGGCGACGTCTCGGCCCGCGCGGAAAGCGCGAACGGCGATGCGACCGCGTACGGCGTGTTCGCGTTCGGCGGCTTCACCGGCAGCGCGCTGGTGATCAACGGCGGCGACATCGATGCCGCGGCGGTGGCCGGCGCTGGCGCCCCCGCCTACCCCCCCGGCGCCCAGGCCATGGCCCCCGTGGGGCCGCGCTTGAAACAATCCCGGCTGTGCGCGACCCCCCCCGCCGCGGG
>JBQCJF010000048.1:0-7378 GCA_051953015.1 Luteimonas sp. | reverse complement strand
GCCGCGCTCGGCCCGCGGGGGGTGTCCTGCTGCTGCACCCCGGTCATGACGCCGCGCTGGCTTGCGCGGCGGGGCACCAGCATCAGGAGGCCCGGCACGCGCACGACCGCGCCCGGCCGGCGCACCCAGCGCGCGTAGCCGTTGCCGGCGGCGGTGAGCAGCAGCGCCGACAGGAAGATGCCGGCCGGCGCGCCCCACAGCTCGCCGGCGACACGCGAGATCAGGTAGCCGCAGATCGCCGCCAGCATCACCACCGGGTAGTCGCGGGCGCGGGCCCGGAACAGCACCGCGAACGAGAACGCCGCCACCACCAGCGCGCCCCATTCCATCGCGCCCGGCTGCGGGCGCAGCGCGCGCACCTGCGGCTCGATGCCGACCAGGTCGGCGAGCGCGAGCGCCAGCGCCGAGCCGACGGTGAGCTTCATCAGCGTCGCCAGCGCGCCGGCGAAGCGCGCGGTGCCGGAAACGAGGTGCTGGCTGGTGAGCTCGTTCACCGCGTTGGTCAGGGTCATGCCGGGCACCAGCACGATCAGCGACGCGATGATCACGGTGTTGAGGTTGAGCGGGCCGACGAAGGCCGCGACCAGGATCGCGATGAAGCCGGCGGCCAGCGCCGACAGCGCTTCGCCGGCCTCGCGCATCTGCGGCCGGCCGCGCGAGGCGAGTTCCAGCAGGCCGATCAGCAGGCCCGCGGCGCCGGCGGTGGCGATGTCCAGCCACGGCAGGCGCAGCATCCCGCCGATGGCCGCGGCGGCCAGGCCGAACCCCAGCACCAGGGCCAGGTTGCCGCGCCGGGTCGGCGGCTTCTCCAGCGCGCGCAGCGCGGCGTGGCCCTCGGCGATGCCGAGCCGGCCGGCCATCACTTCCTCGGCGATGCGGTCGGCCTCGACCAGCTTCGCCAGGTCCGTGTCCCCTGGCGGCATGCGGATCACGCGGGTGGTGTCGGTCTCGCCCGGCGGCCGGTCGGGGTCGCTGAAGCTCAGGGTCATGCCGGTCGGGTTGGACATCGGTTCGCAGTCCAGTCCCAGCTCGGTCGCGACCGCCATCACCGCGCCCTCGAGGCGCTGCGCGGTGGTGCCGTAGGCGTGCAGGTGCCCGGCCAGTTCGACCACGAAGGCGATGCGGGCGGCGTATCCGGCTTCGGTGCGGGGCATGGCGCAAGCATCGCATGCGCGTGGAGAGGCGTGCACCCGGCGGCCCCTCGCCTGTGTGTATGCTCGGGCGCCATGACCGCCGCCAGCACCCTTCCTCCGGGCCTGTCCGCCGAAGGCGACCGCGTGCGCCTGCGCGGTTGCTGGACGCTCGACCAGGCCGCGGGCATCGCCGCCGCGCTGCGCGAGGCGCCCGACGGCGCGCGCGCGGTCGACGCCACCGGCGTCGCGCGCCTGGATTCGCTCGGCGTGCTGCAGCTGCTGCGCCACGCGCGCCGCAACGGCATGGCGTTCGAGGCGTTCTCGTTCCGGCCCGAGCACCACGCGCTGGTCGCGGCGATCGAGGACGTCGCAGACGAGCGCCCGCGCACGAAGCGCGAATACGGTTTCGCCGCCGCGCTCGGCCGCCTCGGCTTCGCGGTCGCCGACAACTGGAAGGAGATCGTCGCCCTCGTCAGCTTCCTCGGCGAGAACCTCTCGAAGATGGCGCGCATGGTCGCCGAGCCCAAGCGCTTCCGCCCCACCGCCACCGTCGCGCACATGGAGCAGGTCGGGCTCGACGCGGTGCCGCTGGTGGCGCTGCTGTCGTTCCTCGTCGGCGCGGTGATCGCGTTCCTCGGCTCCAACATCCTCGCCGATTTCGGCGCGACCATCTACGTCGTCGAGCTGGTGAACGTCGCCTTCCTGCGCGAGTTCGGCGTGCTGCTCACCTCGATCGTGCTCGCCGGCCGCACCGCCAGCGCGTTCACCGCGCAGATCGGCGCCATGGTCAGCCGCGAGGAGGTCGACGCGATGCGCACGCTCGGACTCGATCCGGTCGACGTGCTGGTGATCCCGCGCCTGCTCGCGCTGCTGGTGATGCTGCCGCTGCTCGCCTTCATCGCCGACGTCGCCGGCCTGCTCGGCGGCATGACCGTCGGGGCCTACGCGCTGGACATCCCGCCGCAGGCCTACTTCGCGCGCATGGAGGACACCATGCAGCTGCGCCACTTCCTGGTCGGCCTGTCGAAGGCGCCGGTGTTCGCGCTGGTGATCGGCCTGATCGGCTGCCTCGAGGGCCTGCAGGTGAAGGGCACCGCGCAGTCGGTCGGCGAGCGGACCACGTCGAGCGTCGTCCAGACCATCTCGCTGGTGATCGTGCTCGACGCGCTCGCGGCGATCTGGTTCATGCAGGTGGACTGGTGACGATGCGCGGCGAGGAACCCATCATCCGCGTGCGCGGGCTCGCCAACCGCTTCGGCGAGCAGGTCGTGCACGAGAACCTCGACCTGGACGTGCGCCGCGGCGAGATCCTGGGCGTGGTCGGCGGCTCGGGCAGCGGCAAGTCGGTGCTGATGCGCTCGATCATCGGCCTGCGCCGCCCCGACGCCGGCGAGATCGAGGTGATGGGCACCGACGCGCTGTCCGATGCGCCCGAGGACCGCCTGCGCATCGAGCGCGACACCGGCGTGCTGTTCCAGGACGGCGCGCTGTTCTCCTCGCTCACCGTCGGCGAGAACGTGCAGGTGCCGCTGCGGGAACACCATCCCGAGCTGCCCGACACGCTGCGCTACGAGCTGGCCCTGCTGAAGGTGAAGCTCGCGGGCCTGCCGGCGGACGCGATCGACAAGCTCCCGTCGCAGCTGTCCGGCGGCATGCGCAAGCGCGCGGGCCTGGCGCGGGCGCTCGCGCTGGACCCCCCGCTGCTGTTCCTGGACGAGCCCACCGCCGGCCTCGACCCGATCGGCGCGGACGCCTTCGACCGCCTGATCCGCACCCTCCAGCAGGCGCTGGGGCTCACCGTGTTCCTCATCACGCACGATCTTGACACCCTGTACGCTATCTGTGATCGCGTCGCGGTGCTCGCCGACCGCAGGATCCTGGCGGTGGCGCCGGTCGAGGAACTGGAACGGCTCGAGCACCCGTGGGTGCAGGAATATTTCAACGGCCCGCGCGGCCGCGCCGCGCAATCCGCCAGAGAGGCCCAGGGCTGACATGGAAACCAAGGCCAACTACGTCCTCATCGGCGCCTTCACGCTCGCCATTTCCGCGTTCCTGCTGCTGTTCGGGCTGTGGGCGGCGAAGTTCTCGTCCGAGCGCGACTGGCGCGAGTACCTGGTGATCTTCACCGAGCCGGTCACCGGCCTCACCGAGGGCAGCTCGGTGCAGTACAACGGCATCGCCATCGGCACGGTGGAGACGCTCGACCTCGACGCGAAGGATCCGCGACGCGTGATCGCCAAGCTGAAGGTGAAGGCCGGGACGCCGGTGAAGGTGGACACGCGCGCCAAGCTCTCGATCACCGGCCTGACCGGCGTGCCCTTCATCCAGCTCACCGGCGGCAGCCCGACCGCGCCGCAACTGGTGGCGCGCAACGGCGACGACCTGCCGGTGATACGCACCGAGGCCTCGGCGCTGCAGAACATCGCCGACACCGCCAACCGCCTCGTCGCGCGCATGGACGAGGTGTTGAGCGAGGAAAACGTCAAGCGCATCGCGAACACCCTGGCCAACATCGAATCCATGACCGGCGCCGTCGCCGCGCAGCGCGACGACCTGCGCGCGCTGATCGTCAACGCGCGCCAGGCCAGCGAGCAGCTGTCCGCGACGCTGAAGACGACGAACCGCACCGTCGAGGACGTCGACCGCGAGCTGGTGGACAAGCTGCCGGGGCTGGTCGCGAAGCTCGACAGCACGCTCGACCACCTCGACGACGCCGCCGGCGGCGCCAGCGCGGTGATCGACGAGAACCGCGCCGCGATCCACAGTTTCGCGAACGACGGGCTGGGCCAGCTCGGCCCGACGCTGTCCGAGCTGCGCGCGCTGGTCCGCGACCTGCGCCGCATCAGCGATCGGCTGGAGGGCAGCCCGGCGCGCTACCTGCTCGGCCGCGACGCCCCCAAGGAATTCGAGCCGAAGAAATGAAGCCGAGGATCGCGACGATGAAGAACCGCCCGACGATGCCCGCACCGACGATGGCCAGGACGGCCGCGCTCGCGCTCGCGGTCGCCACGCTGGCAGGCTGCTCGCTGCTCGGCGGCAGCCGCGACCCGGCGACGATCTATGCGCCGCAGGTGCAGCCCGTTCCCGATCCGTCGTGGCCGGCGCTGGACTGGCAGCTGTCGATCTCGCGGCCGGAGGCCTCGCGCATCGTCGGCACGACGCGCATCGCGGTGCGGCCCGAGCCCGGTGAACTCCAGGTCTACAAGGGCGCGCTGTGGGCCAAGGCGCCCGACGAGCAGCTGCAGGACGCGCTGCTGCGGGAGCTCGAAGCCTCGGGCAAGCTGCACGCCGTCGCCCGCCAGGGCAGCGGCATGGCGGCCGACCACCGCATCGAGCTCGACCTGCGTCGCTTCGACGCCGACTACGCCGGCAACGCCGTGCCCGCCGCGACCATCGAAGTCGGCGCGATGCTGCTCGGCAACGACGAGCGCGGCGTGATCGCGAGCAGGACGTTCACGCGGGCCGTGCCCGCGTCGGGCACCGACATCGCGCAGGTCTCGCAGGCCTTCGGCCAGGCCGTGCAGGAGATCGCCCACGACATCGCCGGCTGGACGCTGCAGTCGGGGGCCGCGTTCAGAGATTCTGGTAGTTCGGGCCCGAGCCGCCCTCCGGCGTCACCCAGGTGATGATCTCGTACGGATCCTTGATGTCGCAGGTCTTGCAGTGCACGCAGTTGGCGGCGTTGATCTGCAGGCGCCGGCCGGCCGCGTCCTCGACCATCTCGTAGACGCCCGCGGGGCAGAAGCGCGTGCAGGGATTGCCGTACTCGACCGTGCAGCGCTCGACGCAGACGCTGGTGTCGTGCACGACCAGGTGCACCGGCTGGTCCTCGTCGTGCGCCGTGGCGGCGAAGTACACGCCCTGCAGCCGGTCCCGCGGCGCGAGCGCGCGCTGCACGTAGTCGCGCTTCGGCTGCTCGTGCGCGCCGATCCTGTCGAGCGAAGACCAGTCGGCCTTGTTGCGCAGCGTCCACGGCGACAGGCCGCCGGTGACGGTTTCCCAGGCGGCATTGAGCATGCCGAACCAGAGGCCGCGCTTGAAGCCCGGCTTGATGTTGCGGACGCCGCGCAGTTCCTTCATCGCGTCGGAGGCGCGCAGCTTCGCGTCGAAGCCGCTGCTGTCGAGCGCACCCGACGCGGCCTGCGCGGCGACGTGCTCGGCGGCGAGCATGCCGGAGCGGATCGCCTGGTGCGTGCCCTTGATCTTCGGCACGTTGAGCAGGCCGGCGCCGTCGCCGATGAGCAGCGCGCCCGGCATCTCCACCTTCGGCAGCGACTGGTACCCGCCGGTGACGATCGCGCGCGCGCCGGCGGACAGGATGCTGCCGCCCTCGAGCAGCGCCGCGACCGAGGGATGGTTCTTCCACTGCTGGAAGGCTTCCCACGGCTTGTAGTCCGGGTCGCTGTAGTCCAGGCCGCTGACGTAGCCGAGCGCGATGCGGTCGCCGTCCAGGTGGTAGAGGAAGCTGCCGCCGTAGGTGTCGTCGTCCGCCGGCCAGCCGAAGCTGTGCACGATCTTGCCGGGCGAAACGCGCCCAGCGGGCACCTGCCACAGCTCCTTGATGCCGATCGAATAGCCCTGCGGATCGCTGTCCTCGTCGAGCCCGAAGCGCTTGACCATCTGCTTGGTCAGGCTGCCGCGCGCGCCCTCGGCGAGCACCGTGAGCTTCGCGCGGATGTCGATGCCGGCGGTGAAGCCGGGCTTGTGCGTGCCGTCCTTCGCCACGCCCATGTCGCCGATGCGCACGCCGGCGACGCGGCCGTCGTCGTCGTGCAGCACCGACGCGGCGGCGAAGCCCGGATAGATCTCGACGCCCAGCGCCTCGGCCTGCGGCGCCAGCCACGCGCACATCGCGCCGAGGCTGACGATGAAGTTGCCGTGGTTGCGCATGCCCGGCGGCACCGGCAGCTTGCGGCCGCCGGTCTTCGTCAGGAGCCAGAACTCGTCTTCCGCGGCCGGCACGCAGATCGGCGGCGGATTGTCGCGCCAGCCCGACAGCAGCGCGTCGAGCGGGCCCGGCTCGATCACCGCGCCCGACAGGATGTGCGCGCCGACGGTGGCGCCCTTCTCGATCACGCAGACGCTGAGCTCCGGCGCGAGCTGCTTCATCCGGATCGCGAACGACAGTCCGGCCGGGCCGGCGCCGACCGTGACGACGTCGTACTCCATGACGTCGCGCTCGATCTCCGCCGATGCGCCGCCGGAGTCCTGCGGCATCGTCATGGAGCGATGGTCCACTTCAGGTCGATGGTCGGCAGCGGGTCGCGGCGGCCGCGATCAGCGGCGGGCCAGAGCACGTTGCCGCCCGTGGCGTCGTTGCGCCAGAGGATGTCGTCCACCCCGTCGCCGTCGTAGTCGCCGGTGCCTTCGACCTTCCAGTGCACGTCGTCGACGGTGGTCGCCGCCTGCTGGGTGGATCCGTCCGCGCCGAGCCAGATCGTGTTGCGGCCGCTGTTGGCATGCCGCCAGAACACGTCGTCCTTGCCGTCGCCGTTGAAGTCGCCGACGCCCGCGACCTTCCAGACCGAGCAGGACGCCGTCTTCATCGACTCGAGGCGATCGCGCGTGCCCGAATACCAGACCGTGGTCTGCCCGGTGCCGGAGTTGTTCCAGAAGATGTCGTCCTCGCCGTCGCCGTCGAAGTCGCCGACGCCGCCGACCAGCCATCGCGCATCGGTGACCGGGTCGATGCTCTTGCGGTTCGCGCTGTGCCCGGAGTACCAGATCGTGTTCTTGCCGCTGGCGGAGTCGCGCCAGAGCACGTCGTCCTCGCCGTCGCCGTTGAAGTCGCCCGCGCCCGCGACGCGCCAGTCCCCGCCCGTCACCGGCGTGAGGCTGTCGCGCCGGGACTGCATGCCGGAGTACCAGATGGTGTTTTCGCCGCTGGAGGGATTGCGCCAGAAGATGTCGTGCTCGCCGTCGCCGTCGAAATCGCCGATCGCCGCGACGCCCCAGGCCAGGCTGCTCACCCGCTGCACGCCCTGCTGCGTGCCGCGGTCGGCCGACAGCCAGATGGTGTTGCGGCCGTCGGCGACGTTGCTCCACAGGATGTCCGATTCGCCGTCGCCGTTGAAGTCGTCGCGGACGCGGCCGCCACCCGGCACGACCGCGGCGCGGAATCCGGCGACCGCCGGCATGGTGTTCTCCAGCGTGCGGACGTTGTCGTTGCTGGACGTGCCGCAGGGGTTGCCGCCGCAGAAGGTGGTGTCGGGCGTCGAGAACGTCAGGTACGGGGTCTGGCCGGC
>JBQCJF010000047.1:0-8473 GCA_051953015.1 Luteimonas sp. | reverse complement strand
CGAAGCTTCGTACAGCCACCAGCGGCGGCCGCCGTCCATCGCGGCCGGCGGCAGCGCGCCCGGCGCGAGGCCGGGGAGGGCGGCCGCCAGTCGCGGATCGCCGGGCGCGGCGACCTCGACCACCGAGGCGCGCGGCGTGCGCACGGCGACGGTGCGTTCGCGTCCCTCGCCGCGCACGCGCAACGGCAGCAGCCCGGCGGCGCCTTCCTGCACCAGTTCACCGCCGCGCGGCCGTGCCAGGCCGGTTTCGAGCACGACGTGCGCCGTGCCCACGCTGGGATGGCCGGCGAAGGGGACTTCGCGGCGCGGGCTGAAGATCCGCAACCGGTAGCTCGCGCCGGGCGTCGAAGGCGGCAGCACGAAGGTCGTCTCCGGCAGCCGGGTCCAGCGCGCGATCGCCTGCATCGCGTCGTCGTCGAGGCCCTCGGCGTCGAGGACCACCGCGAGCGGGTTGCCGGCGCCCGGTCGGTCGGCGAAGACATCGAGCTGGAAATAGCGGCGCGCGGCCATGGCGTGGGTCCGTTCCGGTGTCGTCCGGTCGTCTAGAATGCGATGCCCGGCGTCGCAGGCAAGCGGCGGATTCTACGGGTTCCCCCGTCATCCCTTCGCCCACCTCGATGAACGCTACCGATCGCTGGATCGTGCTCAAGTTCGGCGGCACCTCGGTCTCGCGGCGCGAACGCTGGGACACCATCGGCCGCATCGCGCGCGAGCGCGCCGAGCGCAGCGGCGCGCGGATCCTCGTGGTGGTGTCGGCGCTGTCCGGCACGACGAACGAACTGCAGGCGATGTGCGGCGAGGGCGACCGCGACCTCGCGGCGCGCGCGGCGGCGATCGCCGCGCGCCATCGCGCGTTCGCCGCGGACCTCGGCCTGGACCCGGACACGGTGCTCGGCGCGCGGCTCGACGCGTTGCCGGTGCTGGCCGGCGACCCGCGCGCCGCGACGCGCGCGCTCGAATGGCAGGCCGAAGTGCTCGCGCAGGGCGAGCTGCTCTCGTCCACGCTCGGCGCGGCCTACCTGCGCGCGCAGGGCCTGGACTTCGGCTGGTGCGACGCGCGCGACTGGCTTTCCGCCGTGGCGCTGCCGAACCAGAACGCCTGGTCGATGCGCCTGTCCGCGACCTGCGGCCACGTCGCCGACGACGCCTGGCGCGCGCGCTTCGCCGCGCAGCAGCCGGCGCGCATGCTGCTGACGCAGGGCTTCATCGCCCGCCACCGCGACGGCGCCACCGCGATCCTCGGCCGCGGCGGTTCGGACACCTCCGCGTCCTGCTTCGGCGCGCTGCTCGGTGCGCAGCAGGTGGAGATCTGGACCGACGTGCCGGGCATGTTCAGCGCGAACCCGCGCGAGGTGCCCGACGCGCGCCTGCTCGCGCGGCTCGACTACGCCGAAGCGCAGGAAATCGCCACCACCGGTGCCAAGGTGCTGCATCCGCGCTCGATCGGTCCGTGCCGCGACGCGCGCGTGCCGATGGCGATCCTCGACACCGCGCGGCCGCACCTCCCGGGCACGCGCATCGACGGCGCCGCGGCGACCGTCCCGGGCGTCAAGGCGATCAGCCGCCGCAACGGCATCGTCCTGGTGTCGATGGAATCGGTCGGCATGTGGCAGCAGGTCGGCTTCCTCGCCGACGTGTTCGAGCGCTTCAAGCGCCACGGCCTGTCGGTGGACCTGATCGGCTCGTCGGAGACCAACGTCACCGTGTCGCTGGATCCGAGCGACAACCTGGTCAGCGGCAACGTGCTCGAAACGCTGACCGCCGACCTCGCCGAAATCTGCCGGGTGAAGGTGATCGTGCCCTGCGCGGCCATCACCCTCGTCGGGCGCGGCATGCGCTCGCTGCTGCACCGGCTGTCCGACATCTGGGCGACGTTCGGGCGCGAGCGCGTGCACCTGGTGTCGCAGTCCTCGAACGACCTCAACCTGACCTTCGTGATCGACGAGGCCGACGCGGACGGCCTGCTGCCGGAACTGCACGCGGAACTCGTGCGCAGCGGCGCCATGCCGGCCGGGGATTCCGGCGTGTTCGGGCCGACCTGGCACGAGATCGCGCATGGCCGCCGCGAGCGGCCGGCGCCGTGGTGGCTGGGACGGCGCGACGCGCTGCTGCGGCTCGCCGAAGGCGGCACGCCGCGCTACGCGTACGACCTCGCGGTGGTGCGGGAACGCGCCCGGGCGCTGCGCGCGGTGGACGCGATCGATCGCCGCTTCTACGCGCTGAAGGCCAATCCGCATCCCGCGATCCTGCGGGCGCTGCATGCCGAGGGCTTCGGCTTCGAATGCGTGTCCCGCGGCGAGCTCGAGCGCGTGTTCGAGGCGGTGCCGGGCGTGGCCGCGCGCGACGTGCTGTTCACGCCGAGCTTCGCGCCGCGCGCCGACTACGAGGCGGCGTTCGCGCGCGGGGCCACCGTCACCGTCGACAGCGTCGAGATCCTGCGGCGCTGGCCGGAGCTGTTCCGCGGGCGCGCGCTGTGGCTGCGGCTCGACCTCGGCCGCGGCGAAGGCCACCACCGCAAGGTCCGCACCGGCGGCAGCGAGGCGAAGTTCGGATTGCCGGTCGCGAAGCTCGGCGAGTTCCTCGGCGCGGCGACCGCGCTCGGCGCCAACGTGTCGGGCCTGCACGCGCACCTCGGCAGCGGCATCGATTCGGCGACGCACTGGCGCGAGGCCTACGCCGAGCTCGCGGGCCTGGCCGAGCGCATCGTCACCATCGCCACCCTCGACATCGGCGGCGGCCTGCCGGTGCCGTACCTGCCGGACGCGGCGCCCTTCGACCTCGAGGCCTGGGCCGCGGACCTGGCGACGATCCGGGCGGCCTACCCGCAGTTCGCGCTCGCGGTCGAGCCGGGCCGCTACCTCGTCGCGGAGGCGGGCGTGCTGCTCGTCTCGGCGACGCAGGTGGTGGCGAAGGACGGCGTGCTGCGGGTCGGCTGCGACGCCGGCATGAACGCGCTGCTGCGGCCGGCGCTGTACGACGCGTACCACCACGTCGCCAACCTGTCGCGCATCGGCGATGCGGACGAGGCGACGTTCGACGTCGTCGGCCCGGTCTGCGAGACCGGCGACGTGCTCGGGCGCGCGCGCCGGCTGCCTGCGGCGACCGCGCCCGGCGACGTGCTCCTGGTTGCCGACGCCGGCGCCTACGGCATGGCGATGGCCAACACCTACAACCTGCGGGCGCTGCCGGCAGAGGACGTGATCGAATGAGCGAGATGAAAGACGACACCGGCTGGAAATTCGAGCGCGACGCGATCCGCGCGTTCCGCTTCGTGCGCCACGGCTTCGATGCCGCGACCGGCACGGCGACGCTGGCCTACGCCTTCGACGACGGCCCGGAACTGGTCGAGACGGTGACGATCCCGGGCGCGCCCTTCGCGCTGGACGCCGGCCGCGCCGACGCGGTCGCGCGCGCGCTGCGGCTGCTGCACCTGATCGCAGGCGTGAGCTACTACAAGGCGGCGGTGCCGCCGGACATCGTCGTCGAGGGCGAGCCGCTCGACGCCGGACTCGCGGCGCTGCTGCAGGCGGTGTACCGCAACGGCCTGGGCGAATTCGCGTATCGCAACGGCATCGACCTCGACGGCCGCATCCGCTTCCCGTCGTCCGGCGCGGCGCCGGCGCCGGCGGCCGATGCGTCGGTCGATCCGCGGCGCGCGTTCGTCGCGATCGGCGGCGGCAAGGATTCGCTGGTGACGATCGAGGCGCTGCGCGCCGCCGGCGTCGACCAGACCGTGTGCTGGATCGGCGGCTCGCAGCTGATCGCCGCCTGCGCCGCGCGCACCGCGCTGCCGACGCTCAACATCGGCCGCCAGCTCGCGCCGCAGTTGTTCGAGCTCAACCGCCAGGGCGCCTGGAACGGCCACATCCCGGTGACCGCGGTGAACTCCGCGATCCTGGTGCTCGCGGCGGCGCTGCACGGGGCCGGGCAGGTGGTGTTCTCGAACGAGCGTTCGGCGAGCTACGGCTCGAACATTCCGGGCACCGGCGAAGTCAACCACCAGTGGTCGAAGGGCTGGGAGTTCGAGCGCCTGTTCGGCGAATACGTCGAGCGCAGCGTCGCGAAGGGCCTGCATTACTACTCGCTGCTGCGGCCGCTGTCGGAACTCGCCGTCGCGCGCCTGTTCGCGCGCACCGACCATTACGACGCGCATTTCTCCAGCTGCAACCGCAATTTCCACATCCTCGGCGAGCGCCCGGTCAACCGGTGGTGCGGGCAGTGCCCGAAGTGCCACTTCGTGTTCCTCGCGCTGGCCCCGTTCATGTCGAAGCCGCGGCTGGTCGGCATCCTCGGCCGCAACCTGCTCGACGATCCGGAGCAGGCCGGCGGCTACGACGCGCTGCTCGAATACCAGGACCACAAGCCCTTCGAATGCGTGGGCGAGGGCCGCGAATCGCGCGCGGCGATGGCGGCGCTGGCGCAGCGCCCGGAATGGCGCGAGGACGCGCTGGTGCGGCGCTTCGCGCGCGAGATCGCGCCGCAGCTCGACGCCGGCGCGCTCGCGATCGAGCCGCTGCTCGCGCCCGAAGGCGAACGTCGCATCCCGCCCGCGCTGTGGGAGACGTTGCGTGCGCATCTCGGCGCTTGAGGGCCGCCGCGTCGCCCTCTGGGGCTGGGGCCGCGAGGGCCGCGCCGCCTGGCGCGCGCTGCGCGATCGCGGCATCGGGCCGCTCGCGCTGTTCTGCAACGACGCCGAAGCCGCCGAGGCGCGCGCGCTGGACGCGTCGCTGGCGATCGAGCCCGACGCGAGCGCCGGGCGCCTCGCCGCGTACGACGTGGTGGTGAAGTCGCCGGGCATCAGCCCGTACAGGCCGGAAGCCGTCGAAGCCGCCGCCCGCGGCACGCGCTTCACCGGCGGCACCGCGCTGTGGTTCGGCGAGCGCGCGGGCGGCGACGGCATCGTCCACGCGGCCGCCTGCGTCACCGGCACCAAGGGCAAGAGCACCACCACCGCGCTGCTCGCGCACCTGTTGCGCGCGGCCGGCCACCGCACCGCGCTCGCCGGCAACATCGGCATGCCCTTGCTGGAGCTGCTCGACGCGGATCCGGCGTACTGGGCGATCGAACTGTCGAGCTACCAGACCGGCGACGTCGCCGCGTCCGGCGCGCGGCCCGAAGTCGCGGTCGGCCTCAACATCTTCCCCGAACACCTCGACTGGCACGGTTCGCACGAGCGTTACGTCGCGGACAAGCTGGAGCTGTTCACCGGAGCGCGCCCGCGCATCGCGGTGCTCAACGCGCGCGATCCGATCCTGTCCGCGCTGCAGCTGCCCGGCAGCGAGGTGCGCTGGTTCGACCGCGAGGACGGGTGGCACCTGCGCGGCGACGCGCTGCATCGCGGCGACGCGTTCGTGCTCGATGCCGCGTCGCTGCCGTTGCCGGGGCGCCACAACCGCATCAACCTGTGCGCCGCGCTCGCCGCGATCGACGCGCTGGGCCTCGACGCCGCGCCGCTGGCCGCGCACGCCGCGAGCTTCCGGCCGCTGCCGCACCGCCTGCAGTCGCTGGGCGTGCGCGACGGGCTGGAATGGGTGAACGACTCGATCAGCACCACGCCGCACGCCTCGCTCGCGGCGCTGGCGATGTTCCGCGGCCGGCCCGTCGCGCTGCTCGCCGGCGGCCACGACCGCGGCCTCGACTGGCACGGCTTCGCCGCCGCGATGCGCGAGGGCGCGCCGGCGGCGATCGTCACGATGGGCCAGAACGGGCCGCGCATCCACGACCTGCTCGCGCCGCTCGCCGCCGAACGCGGCTTCGCGCTGCAGGCGGCCGGCGACCTCGAGCATGCCGTGCGCCTGGCGCGCGCGGCGCTGCCGCCCGGCGGCGTGGTGCTGCTGTCGCCGGGCGCGCCGAGCTTCGGCGCCTACCGCGACTACACCGAGCGCGGCCGCCATTTCGCCCGGCTGGCCGGCTTCGACCCCGACGCCATCTCGGCCATCCCGGGCCTGGGCGTGGCCTGACGCCGCAACGGCGCATCCTGCGCTACGCTCGCGCCTTCCCACGGCTGGAGCGATGCCATGAATCTTTCGATGTCCTGGAAGCGGCTGGCCGCCGCCGCGATGCTCGCCGCATGCGCGCTGCCCGCGTCCGCCGCGATGCAGGCGAAGACCGTCGAATGGAAGGTCGGCGACCGCACCTTCGCCGGCGTGCTGGTCTACGACGACGCGGGCGGCAAGCGCCCCGGGCTGGTGATGGTGCCCGACTGGTACGGCGTCACCGATTCGGCCATCGCCAAGGCGAAGCACATCGCCGGCAAGGACTACGTCGTGCTGCTCACCGACGTGTACGGCAAGGGCATCCGGCCGAAGGACGGCAAGGCGGCCAGCGCGGCCGTCGGCGCGGTGGCGAAGGATCCCGCCGAGTGGCGCGCGCGCATGGACAAGGCGCTCGCGGTGCTGCGCGCCAACGCGCTGCATGCCCCGCTCGACGCGACGAAGATCGCGGCGATCGGCTACTGCTTCGGCGGCTCGAGCGTGCTCGAGCTCGCCCGCGGCGGCGCCGACGTCGCCGCGGTCGTCACCTTCCACGGCGGCCTCGACACCAGCGAACCGGCGAAGCAGGGCGCGGTCAAGGCGAGCCTGCTGGTGCTCAACGGGGCCGACGACAAGGGCACGGCCGGCGACATCGCGGGCTTCGAGAAGGAAATGGACGAGGCCGGCGCCGACTGGCAGTTCGTGAACTTCAGCCACACCGTGCACTGCTTCGCGCTGCCGGACGCGAACAGCCCGCCGGGCTGCGTATACAACCCGCTGTCGGCCGCGCGCGCCGAGCGGATGATGCGCGGCTTCCTCGCCGAGCGCTTCGCGGCGCGCTGAACGAGGGCACGCGCCGCGGCCGCCGGCCGTCGCGCGGCGCCCGCCGGCTCAGCGGTCGCGGTCGACCGCGTAGCGGGCCAGTCCGCGCAGCGCCGCGACCGCGGCGTTCGGCGCGAGCCCGTCGAGCGCGCGCTCGGCGGCGCCGGCGTAGTCCCGGGCGCGCTCGAGGCTGTAGGCGAGGCTGCCGGCCGCGGCGATCGCCGCCTGGACCTCCGGCATCGCCCCGGTGTCGCCTTCCTCCAGCGCGTGCCGCAGCAGCGCGCGGACGCCCGCGTCGGAACGGGCCATCGCGTGGATCAGCGGCAGCGTCGCCTTGCCTTCGGCGAGGTCGTCGCCGAGGTGCTTGCCGAGCGCGGCCTCGTCGGCGGCGTAGTCGAGCACGTCGTCGGCGATCTGGAAGGCGTGGCCGAGCGCGAGGCCGTAGGCGTGCATTGCATCGCAGGTCGCCTCGTCGGCGCCGGCGAGCAGCGCGCCCAGCCGCGTCGCAGCCGCGAACAGCACCGCGGTCTTGCGCTCGATCACGCGCAGGTACGCCGCCTCGTCCGTGTCCGGGTTGCGCACGTGCAGCAGCTGCAGCACCTCGCCCTCGGCGATGCGGTTGGTGGTGTCGGCGAGCACGCGCATCACTTCCATGCGGTCGAGCTCGACCATCATCTGGAAGCTGCGGGAATACAGGAAGTCGCCGACCAGCACGCTCGCGGCGTTGCCGAAGATCGCATTCGCGGTGCTGCGGCCGCGGCGCAGGTCGGACTCGTCGACCACGTCGTCGTGGAGCAGGGTCGAGGTGTGGATGAACTCGACCACCGCGGCGAGCTGGTGCGCGTCGGCGCCGACGCCGTCGGCCGGCGTCGCGCCGCGCTTGCCGAGCGCCGCGGCGGCGAGCAGCAGCAGCATCGGCCGCAGGCGCTTGCCGCCGGCGCCGACGATGTGCTCGGCGACCTGGTTGACCAGGACCACGTCGGACGCGAGGCGCCGCCGGATGAGGGCGTCCACCGCGGCCATGTCGGCGGCGGCGAGGGCCTGGATCGCGGCCAGGCCGGGGACGTCGTCGGCGGGCGTCTGCCGGGGCGGGGCGGTGTCCATGCGGGGTCCGTCGTGGGGAACCGCGATTATACGGAGGCCTGCCGCGAAGGCCCGCCGCGCCGGCTCCGCGGGCGGCGTCCGAGGCGGAATCCGACGTTGCGACGGGGGAAAGCCCGCGGGTGGGGCTGGTCGGGTTGTGCCAGAATGCCCATCGGCCCGCTTGCGGGCGATCCTGAAGGAAGAATCCATGGCACGCGGTGTCAACAAGGTGATCCTGGTCGGCAACCTGGGCAACGACCCGGAAGTGAAGTACACGCAGGGCGGGATGGCCATCACCACCCTGAGCCTGGCCACGACCAGCGTGCGCAAGGACAAGGACGGCAACACCCAGGAACGCACCGAATGGCACCGGGTGAAGCTGTTCGGCAAGCTCGGCGAGATCGCCGGCGAATACCTCAAGAAGGGTCGCCAGGTCTACATCGAAGGCTCGATCCGCTACGACAAGTTCACCGGCCAGGACGGCGTGGAGAAGTACTTCACCGACATCGTGGCCGACGAGATGCAGATGCTCGGCGGCGGCGAGGGCGGCGGCGGTCGCGGCGAATCGCGCGGCGGCGGCGAGCGCCCGCAGCGCA
>JBQCJF010000046.1:0-19702 GCA_051953015.1 Luteimonas sp. | reverse complement strand
GACCTCGAAAACATGGATGTTTTCGAAGAGCCTCCATGGATGGATCCACGGCGGTCCCGCGTCGGACCCCCTCGCATCCGCGGCGACCCCGCACGAAGCCCGGCTCGCATCCCCAGCGACCCCTCACGAAGTCGATGACCGGCCTCCGGGCCCCGCTCGGCAACGCGCAGTGGCCCGGCGGGCCCGGACATGGTGGAATGGCGGTCGAAGCGGGGGTACCGGCCGCGGCCGGTTGAGACAGACCCTTCGAACCTGATCCGGTTGAGACCGGCGTAGGGAAGCTTCGCGGCCCCGGCGTTCACGCCCGGGCCGCGCCCTGCTTCGCAACATCCGCACGGAACGCGCGCGGATTCCATCGAGCGAACGCGGGAGCGAACCAATGAGCGCAGTGCCCTCCGACCTGATCCGCCAGACCGAGCAACTGTCGGAGGCCGTGACCCGGCCGATTCCCGGCTCGCGGAAGGTCCACGTGCAGGGTTCCCGCGACGACCTGCGCGTGCCGATGCGCGAGATCGGACTGACGCGCACGCCGACGCTGTTCGGCGGCGAGGACAACCCCGCGGTCACGGTGTACGACACCTCGGGCCCGTACTCGGATCCGGACGCGCGCATCGACCTCGCCGCCGGCCTCACGCCGCTGCGCGCGCAGTGGATCGCCGATCGCGGCGACACCGAGGCGCTCGCCGGCCTGTCGTCGGCATTCGGCCGCGGCCGCGAGACCGACGCGAAGCTCGCCGCGGTGCGCTTCCCGAACCGCCCGCTGCCGCGCCGCGCGCGCGCCGGCGCCAACGTCAGCCAGATGCACTACGCGCGCCGCGGCATCGTCACCCCGGAAATGGAGTTCGTCGCGATCCGCGAGAACCAGCGCCTGGAAGCCGTGCTCGACGCCGGCCTGCGCGCGCAGCACCCGGGCGAGCCCTTCGGCGCCAGCATCCAGAAGAGGATCACCCCGGAATTCGTGCGCGACGAGATCGCCCGCGGCCGCGCGATCCTGCCCAACAACATCAACCACCCGGAAAGCGAGCCGATGATCATCGGCCGCAACTTCCTCACCAAGATCAACGCGAACATCGGCAACTCCGCCGTGTCGTCCGGGATCGCGGAGGAAGTGGAGAAGCTGGTGTGGGCGATCCGCTGGGGCGCCGACACGGTGATGGACCTCAGCACCGGCAAGCACATCCACGAGACGCGCGAGTGGATCCTGCGCAACTCGCCGGTGCCGATCGGGACGGTGCCGATCTACCAGGCGCTGGAGAAGGTCGACGGCGTCGCCGAGGACCTGACCTGGGAGGTGTTCCGCGACACGCTCGTCGAGCAGGCGGAGCAGGGCGTCGACTACTTCACCATCCATGCCGGCGTGCTGCTGCGCTACGTGCCGCTCACCGCGAAGCGCGTCACGGGCATCGTCAGCCGCGGCGGTTCGATCATGGCCAAGTGGTGCCTGGCGCACCACCGCGAGAGCTTCCTCTACCCCCACTGCGAGGACATCTGCGAGATCATGAAGGCCTACGACGTGGCCTTCTCGCTCGGCGACGGCCTGCGCCCGGGTTGCATCGCCGACGCCAACGACGCCGCGCAGTTCGGCGAGCTCGAGACGCTCGGCGAGCTGACGAAGATCGCGTGGAAGCACGACGTGCAGACCATGATCGAAGGCCCCGGCCACGTGCCGATGCAGCTGATCAAGGAGAACATGGACAAGCAGCTGGTCGAGTGCGGCGAGGCGCCGTTCTACACGCTCGGGCCGCTGACCACCGACATCGCGCCGGGCTACGACCACATCACCAGCGCCATCGGCGCCGCGATGATCGGCTGGTACGGCTGCGCGATGCTCTGCTACGTGACGCCGAAGGAGCACCTCGGCCTGCCCGACCGCGAGGACGTGCGCGACGGCATCATGGCGTACAAGATCGCCGCGCACGCGGCGGATCTCGCCAAGGGCCATCCGGGCGCGCAGGTGCGCGACAACGCGCTGAGCAAGGCGCGCTTCGAGTTCCGCTGGGAGGACCAGTTCAACCTCGGCCTCGACCCGGACCGCGCCCGCGAGTACCACGACGAGACCATGCCGAAGGAAGCGCACAAGTCGGCGCACTTCTGCTCGATGTGCGGGCCGAAGTTCTGCTCGATGCGGATCACCCAGGACGTGCGCGATTACGCCGCCGAGCACGGCATCGGCGACGAAGCGCAGGCGATCGAGGCGGGCATGGCCGACAAGGCCGCCGAGTTCCGCGACGCCGGCGCGCAGGTCTACCGGGAAGCCTGACGGTGCCGAAACAGGCGACGCTGTGGTCGCGGCCGTGGGCGGTGCTGGCGCGGAGCCATCCGTCCGCGTTCCTGCTGGCGGCGCAGCTGCTGAGCCTGCTGATCTATCCGGCCATCGACGACAGCAGCAGCGGTCGCCTCCTGTTCGGCGCGGTGGCGCTGGTCGTGGTGCCGCTCGCGGTGTGGGTGGTGAACCGCAGCCCCGCGGTGCGCTGGGTCGCATGGCTGCTGGCGATCCCCGCGATCCTGCTGACCGCCTTCGCGGTGCTGTTCGCCGTGCCCGCGTTGCTGCCGTGGTCGGCGATGCTCGAAGCGGCGCTGTACTTCTACGCCGCCGGCGGCCTGATCTCGTACATGCTGCACGACCACGACGTCAGCGCCGACGAGCTGTTCGCGGCGGGCGCCACCTTCACGCTGCTCGCCTGGGGCTTCGCCTACGCCTTCTTCGTCTGCCAGGCGTTCTTCCCGGACAGCTTCGCCGGCGCGGTCGAGCCGGACCGGCCACGGCGCTGGCTCGAGCTGCTGTTCCTCAGCTTCACCAACCTCTCCGCGACCGGCCTGAGCGACATCCTGCCGGTGGGCTCGCCGGCGCGCGTGCTGGTGATGCTCGAGCAGTTCGCCGGCGTGGGCTACATCGCCACCGTCGTGTCGCGACTCATCGGCCTGACGATCGTCCGCCACCGGCGCTGAGCGACGCGCTGCGCGGATCCGCGCAGCGCCGCGGCTGCATCGCCGCGATTCAGAACTTCGGCTTGTCGTCGCTGGCCTGGTAGCGGTCCATCGCGTCGACCAGGATCGCGCGCGCGGCGGCGGCGTCGCCCCAGCCGTCGAGCTTCACCCATTTGCCCTGTTCCAGGTCCTTGTAGTGCTCGAAGAAGTGGCCGATGCGCTCGAGCCAGTGCGGGCTGACCTTGGAGATGTCGTCGATGTGCTTGTAGCCGGCGAACACCTTGTCGACCGGCACGGCGAGGATCTTCTCGTCGCCGCCCGCCTCGTCGCTCATCTTCAGCACGCCGACCGGGCGGCAGCGGATCACCGAGCCCGGGATCAGCGGCAGCGGCAGGATCACCAGCACGTCGGCCGGGTCGCCATCGCCGCAGACGGTGTGCGGGACGTAGCCGTAGTTGCACGGGTAGCGCATCGGGGTGGACAGGATGCGGTCGACGAAGATCGCGCCCGAGGCCTTGTCGACCTCGTACTTGACCGGCTCGGCGTCCTTCGGGATCTCGATGACGACGTTGATTTCTTCCGGCGGGTTCTTGCCGGTGGGGACGAGGTCCAGGCCCATCTGCGTGCTGCTCCGACGTGCGGCCCGGCAACGGGAGGCCGGGCGTAGGGGGTGCGCATTCTACCCGAACGGCCGGATGCACCGGGCTATGATGGGAGGTGCGCGCCGCGACGCGGGACCGGACACGCGAGCCAATGCATCAACTTCCATCCGACGGCATGCACGACGCTGGGACCCGCTTCGACCGGCCGGCGATCATCCTCAGCGCGCCCCGCTCGGGCTCGACGCTGCTGTTCGAGGCGCTGGCGCGCGCGCCCGGGGTGTACACGATCGGGCGCGAGAGCCATCCCATCATCGAGGGCTCGGTGGGGCTCAGCCCGAGGAAGCGCGGCTACGTGTCGAACCGACTGCTGGCTTCGGACGCCGCCGGCGGCGCAGCGGCCGCACTGAAGTTCCATTTTTCCGCGCAACTGCGGGATCGCGACGGCAGGCCGCCGCCGCCGGGGCCGGTGCGCTTCCTGGAAAAGACGCCGAAGAACATCCTGCGCGTTCCGTTCCTGCGCGAAGTGTTCCCGGACGCCCGCCTCGTGGTGCTGTTCCGCGACCCGCGCGCCGTGCTCTCGAGCATGATGGAGGCATGGCGGTCGGGGCGCTTCGTGACCTACCGGGACCTGCCGGGCTGGCGATCCACTCCGTGGTCGCTGCTGCTCGTGGACGGCTGGGCGCGGGTCGACGGGCGGCCGCTCGAGGAAATCGTCGCCTGGCAGTGGTCGCGTGGGACGACGGTGCTGCTGGACGACCTCGAGGCCCTTCCGCGCCATGCCTGGACCGCGCTGCGGTACGAGGACCTGGTTGCCGATCCTCGTGCCCGCCTGGCCGCACTCTGTGCGGACCTGGGCTTCGCCTGGGACGACGACGTCGCCCGGCTTCCGCCGTCGCGGACGACCGTCAGCGCCCCGGGGGCGGACAAATGGAAGCGCGATGCGGAAGCTATCGCCCGCGTCCTGCCGATGGTCGAGCCGGTATGGGCGCGCGCGGAACGCTTGCTCGGGCTCGCGCCGCCCCCGGGCAGCGCCGGCTGAAGCCGCGCGCGGAGGCTAGAATCGGGGCCGCCATCCAGCAGCTACCGGTTCCCCATGAGATTGCCCGTCCCGTTCGTCCAGTTGCCGCTGCTGTTCGATGCCGGCGCGCTGGCGGCCGAAGTGGATGCGCTGGGCGAGGGCGCCTGGCGCGAGCATCCGCAGAAGTTCGCGGGCAATTCCATGCTGCCATTGCTGGCCGTCGGCGGCGACCCTGCGAACGAGTCGTTCTCGGGCGAGCTCGCGCCGACGCCCGAACTCGGGTGCTGCCCCTACCTGCAGCAGGTACTGTCCAGCTTCGGCGCGGTCCTGGGGCGGACCAGGCTGATGCGGTTGTCCGGGCAGGCGGAAGTGTCGCCGCACGTCGATGTCGACTACTACTGGGCCGAGCGCGTGCGCGTGCACGTACCCATTCGCACCCAGCCCGGCGTGCGCTTCGTCTGCGGAGGGCAGACCGTGCACATGGCGGAAGGGGAATGCTGGATCTTCGATACCTGGCGCCAGCACATGGTCTACAACGACACGCCGGCGCAGCGTATCCATCTCGTCGCCGACACCGTGGGCGGGGCGGGGTTCTGGTCGCTCGTCGACCGCGGGCGGGCGCCTGATGCGCAACCGCCCGCGTGGCAGCCGATCCGGGTCGCGCCGGACGCCGCGGCCAGACCGGTCCTTCGTTGCGAGCGCCAGAACGTACCGCGGGTGATGAGCCCGTGGGAATTGCAGCACCACCTGCAGGGGTTCGAAGCGGAGCTGTCGGATCCGGCGAGCCCGGATGCAGCGCGCGTCCGCGCCGCCGGCATGCGCCTGGTGCGTGCCTGGCGCGGGCTCTGGGCGCACCACGGCGACGCCGGGGGCGGGGGCGACGACTACCGCGCCGCCCTCCAGGCGTTCCTGGACGAATTGCCCGACTCGGTATCGGCGTTGCGTTTGCGCAACGGAACCCCCTGGTTCAATGCCGTCGCATCCGCGGCGCTGCGACCCGCGGTACGCGCCGACGTCCGCTGAAAGGAAGCCCCGCGTGAGGCGGGGCTTCCTTCCGATTGCGCGTGGCGGCGCCGCGCGCCGAGCGACGCTGGACTAGAGCAAAGGCACCAGCAGCAGCGCCACGATGTTGATGATCTTGATCAGCGGGTTGATCGCCGGGCCGGCGGTGTCCTTGTAGGGATCGCCGACGGTGTCGCCGGTGACCGCGGCCTTGTGCGCCTCGGACCCCTTGCCGCCGAAGTTGCCGTCCTCGATGTACTTCTTGGCGTTGTCCCACGCGCCACCGCCGGTGGTCATCGAGATCGCGACGAACAGGCCGGTGACGATGGTGCCGATCAGCAGGCCGCCGAGCGCCTTCGGGCCGAGCAGCAGGCCGACGACCACGGGCACCGCGACCGGGAGCAGCGACGGCACGATCATTTCCTTGATCGCCGACTTGGTCAGCATGTCCACGGCCTTGTCGTACTGCGGCTTGCCGGTGCCGTCCATGATCCCCTTGATGTCGCGGAACTGGCGACGCACTTCCTCCACCACCGCGCCGGCGGCGCGGCCGACGGCTTCCATCGCCATCGCGCCGAACAGGTAGGGGATCAGGCCGCCGATCAGCAGGCCGATGATCACCATGTGGTCGGACAGGTCGAACGCGAACACCGTGTCCGGGTGGTTGACCTGCAGGTTGTGCGTGTAGTCGGCGAAGAGCACCAGCGCCGCCAGCGCGGCCGAACCGATCGCGTAACCCTTGGTCACGGCCTTGGTGGTGTTGCCCACGGCGTCCAGCGGATCGGTGATGTCGCGGATCTCCGGCGGAAGCTCCGCCATTTCCGCGATGCCGCCGGCGTTGTCGGTGATCGGGCCGTAGGCGTCGAGCGCGACGATCATGCCCGCCATCGAGAGCATCGCGGTGGCGGCGATGGCGATGCCGTACAGGCCGCCGAGCGCGAACGCGCCCCAGATCGCGATGCACACCGCGATCACCGGCATCGCCGTCGACTTCATCGAGATGCCGAGGCCGGCGATGATGTTGGTGCCGTGGCCGGTGGTCGAGGCCTGCGCGATGTGCCGCACCGGCTTGTACTGCGTGCCGGTGTAGTACTCGGTGATCCACACGATCGCGCCGGTCAGGGCCAGGCCGATCAGCGCGCACCAGTACAGGTTCATCGCGCCGTAGGCCGAGTCGGCCATCAGCTGGGTGGTGATCGGATAGAACGCGATCGCCGCCAGCACCGCCGACACGATCACGCCCTTGTACAGCGCGCCCATGATGTTCTTCGAGCCATCCTTCACCTTCACGAAGAAGGCGCCGATGATCGAGGCGACGATCGACACGCCGCCCAGCACCAGCGGATACAGCACGGCGTTGTGGCCGGCCTGCGCGACCATCAGCCCGCCCAGCAGCATCGTCGCGATGATCGTGACCGCGTAGGTCTCGAACAGGTCCGCGGCCATGCCGGCGCAGTCGCCGACGTTGTCGCCGACGTTGTCCGCGATCACCGCCGGGTTGCGCGGGTCGTCTTCCGGGATGCCGGCTTCGACCTTGCCCACCAGGTCCGCGCCGACGTCGGCGCCCTTGGTGAAGATGCCGCCGCCCAGGCGCGCGAAGATCGAGATCAGCGACGCGCCGAACGCCAGGCCGACCAGCGCGTGCAGCGCCGCTTCGCCGGTGACGCCCATGTGGTGGGTGAGCACGATGTAGTAGCCGGCCACGCCGAGCAGGCCGAGCCCGACCACCAGCATGCCGGTGATCGCGCCGCCGCGGAACGCGACGTCCATCGCCTTCGACATGCCGCTGCGGGCGGCCTCGGCGGTGCGCACGTTGGCGCGCACCGACACGTTCATGCCGATGTAGCCGGCCGCGCCCGACAGCACCGCGCCGATCAGGAAGCCGATCGCCGCGTACCAGTTGAGGAAGAGGCCGATGACCACGAACAGCACCACGCCGGCGATCGCGATGGTGCGGTACTGCCGGTTGAGGTACGCGCGCGCGCCTTCCTGGATCGCCGCGGCGATCTCCTGCATGCGCGTGTTGCCCGCGGGTTGGGCGCCGATCCAGCGCGCCGAGACGATCCCGTACAGGATCGCGATGACGGCGCAACCAAGCGCCAGGACTAGACCGTACTGCTCCAGCATGAACCCCTCCCCGGAGTGGACATCGGAATTTCAGGAATGCGTCGTTCGGATTGTGCGTTGCAGCGCAACCCGCGCGCGGCAACCGTCCGACTATGCCACGGATGACGGCGGCGTTCAGCCGCAACGTGCCAGCCTCGGCGCATTCCGGACCGGAGAACCGCATGATCCGCCAGGCCCCGCCCGCCGTCGCCGCAGCGTTCCTCGTCGCGGCGCTCGCCGCCAGCTTCGCCGCCAGCGCCACCGACCCGCGCCCCGAGGTGGAGCGCGCGCCGGCCACGCCCCAGCCCGTGGGCGCGCTGCATTCGCTGCGCACGATTCCCGAAGCCTGCGTCCGGCTGCAGGGCCGGTTCACCGGCGATGCCGCCGCTCCCTACAAGTTCGAGGCGGTGCGCACGAGCCCGGGCTGCCAGCCGCGCGCCCGGGTCGAGGACGCAACCAAGGCCAGGCCCTCGGCCGCAAGCGGCTGGATCCTCAACGACCGGATCAGCGTGCCCGAAGCGGGCTGCCCCGGCCTGCAGGCGGTGGCGACGGTCTGGCGCAGGCCGGCCACCGGCGCGCCGCCCGCGCTGGACGCGCAGGGGCGCTCGCGCATCTACCTGGAGCAGGCGATGCGCGAAGCCAGGGCCGGCCAGCTGGCCGCGCTGCCCGCCTACGCGATCTCGACCGCGGTCGAGGGCAAGCCCTGCCGCTGAGGCTCAGCGCCTCGCGAGCGAGGCGCGCAGGAAGGTCGGCGCGTGGCTCGGCGCCAGCCGCGGGCCGGCCGGGCGATCGACGATCCTGTCGTAGCGCCGCTCGCCCGCGTTCACCTGCAGCTGCAGCGGACGGCCGTCCACGACGAAGGTGTGCGCCCCCGGCGCGACGCGGATCGCCGCATAACCGTCGCCGGCGAGCGAGGCGAGCGTCCTGCCGTCCTCGCTGACGCTGGCCTGGCCGTGGCCCGACGCGGCCGGGCGGAAGAACACGACCTGGGCGCCGCTGCGGGCGGGCATGCCCAGCGCCCGGTCGATGGTGCGTTCGGTCGCCGCCCGCTCCTCGGCGTAGGCGTAGGCCGCGCCCTGGCTGACGATCCGCGCGCTCTGCGCGAAGGCCGGCATGGCGGCGACCAGCAGCAGGGCGCCCGGGAGAAACACGCGCTGGATCCTGGTGTCCATGGGAACCTCCTGTGGTGGTTCGACCCCGAGCATAGGCCGTGCGCGCGGCTGCGGCACCAGGCCGCTGTGCGTGCGTTCAGGCAACGAAAGAGGGCAACCGCGCGGCCACGGGCGCGAGCGACGGCGTGGCGTAGCGCGGCAGGCCGTCCGGGCCGTAGGGCGGGTACGCCTCGCCGCCGATCAGCGGTTCGAGGTAACGGCGTGCCGCCGCGGTGATGCCGTACCCGTCGCGGCGGAGGAAGCCGGCCGGCATCTTCTTCTCGCGGTTGGCGACGCGCTCCAGCGGCGCGGCCTCGACCTTCCAGCGGTAGGGCGCATCGGACGTGCGCACGATCACCGGCATCGTCGCGTTGCGCCCGGCCAGCGCGAGCTCGACGGCCGCGCGGCCGACCGCCTGCGCCTGCTCGAAGTCGGTTTTCGACGCGACGTGCCGGGCCGAACGCTGCAGGTAATCGGGCAGGGCCCAGTGCACCTTCATGCCGAGCACGTCGTGCACGCGCCCGGCCAGGTGCGCGGCCACGCCACCGAGCTGCGTATGCCCGAATGCGTCCTTGCCCGCGCCCGCGTCGGCGACGAAACGCCCGTCCGCGGTGCGGATGCCTTCGCTGGCCACGACCACGCACCAGCCGACGCGCGCGACGACGGACTTCACCTTCGCGAGGAAATCCGCCTCGTCGTAGGGCCGCTCGGGGAACAGGATGAGTTGCGGCGCGTCGTCCGGCCCCTTGCCGGCGAGCCCGCCCGCGGCGGCGAGCCAGCCCGCGTGCCGGCCCATCGCCTCGTACACGAACACCTTCGTCGACGTTTCCGCCATCGCCGCCACGTCGAGCGCGGCCTCGCGCACGGACACCGCGGTGTATTTCGCGGCGGAACCGAAACCGGGGCAGCAGTCCGTCACCGCGAGGTCGTTGTCCACCGTCTTGGGCACGCCGACGCAGGTCAGCGGATACCCGAATTCCGCCGCCAGCCTCGACAGCTTCAGCGCCGTGTCGGCCGAATCGTTGCCGCCGTTGTAGAGGAACCAGCGCACGTCGTGGGCGCGCAGCACCGCGATCAGGCGCTCGTAGCGGGCGCGATCCTCCTCCAGCGACTTGAGCTTGACCCGGCACGAGCCGAAGGCGCCGCCCGGGGTGTGGGCGAGGGCCCGGACCGCGGCCAGGGGCAGGCGCGAGGCGTCGAGCAGTTCCTCGCGCAACGCGCCGAGGATGCCGTTGCGCGCGGCGAGCACCTTCACGCGGCGCTTGCGGGCGGCCTCGATCACCGCCGCGGCGGTCGCGTTGATGACGGCGGTGACGCCGCCGGACTGGGCGTAGAGCAGGGTTCCGGAGGGCATGGCGGTCCTGGTGGCCGGCCGGGATGGGTTAAGCTGGCGCCCGGCCGCGATGTGGGGTCGGCAGCAGTCTAGCGCCGCCCCCCGCATCGCGATGACAGTTCGGGAGTGGCTGATGCGATTGGTTCTGTTGGGTGCGCCGGGCTCCGGCAAGGGAACGCAGGCGGCGCGGCTGAAGGATCACCTCCAGGTCCCGCACGTCTCCACCGGCGACCTGCTGCGCGCGGAAGTCGCGGCCGGCAGCAAGCTCGGCCTGGCGGCGAAGGAAGTGATGGCGCGCGGCGAGCTCGTTTCCGACGAGATCCTGCTCGGCATGCTCGAGGACCGCTTCTCGCGGCCCGACACCCGCGACGGCTTCATCCTCGACGGCTATCCGCGCAACCTGGTCCAGGCCGGCGCGCTCGACGCGCTGCTCTCGCGCATGGGCCAGCCGATGGACTACGCGGTGCAGCTGGAAGTGCCGACCGCGCTGCTCGTGGAGCGCATCGCCGGCCGCGCCAAGGCCGAGGGCCGCGCCGACGACAATCCCGAGTCCGTGCGCAAGCGCCTCGAGGTCTACGACAGCCAGACCGCGCCGGTGATCGACTTCTACCGCCGGCACGGGCAGCTCACCGTCGTCGACGGCGTGGGCGGGCTCGACGAGGTGTTCAACCGCATCCTCGAGGCGATCGCGCCCACCGCCGACGTCGGCTGATGCCCGCGCCGCATTCCCGGCAGGTCCGGACTTCGCGATGAAACTGCACATCCTCGGCATCGCCGGCACCTTCATGGGCGGCGTCGCGGCGCTCGCGCGCGAGCTCGGCCACGAGGTCGAGGGCAGCGACCAGGCCGTCTATCCGCCCATGTCCACGCAGCTGGAAACGCTCGGCATCGCGTTGCGGCAGGGCTATGCGCCGGAAAACATCTCGCCGGACTGCGACGTGGTGGTCGTCGGCAACGCGCTGTCGCGCGGCAATCCCGCGGTGGAGCAGGTGCTCGACGACGGCCGCCCGTACACGTCCGGCGCGCAGTGGCTCAGCGAACGCGTGCTGCCGGGGCGTGACACGCTCGCCGTCGCCGGCACCCACGGCAAGACCACGACGACGACGCTGCTCGCCTACCTGCTGCGGGCGGCCGGGCGCGATCCCGGCTTCCTGATCGGCGGCGTCGCCGGCGACTTCGGCGTGTCCGCGCGCATCGGCGGCAGCCGCGAGTTCGTGGTCGAAGCCGACGAGTACGACACCGCGTTCTTCGACAAGCGCTCGAAGTTCGTGCACTACCGGCCGCTGGTCGCGATCCTCAACAACCTCGAATACGACCACGCCGACATCTTCCCGGACGTGGCCGCGATCCAGCGCCAGTTCCACCACCTCGTGCGCACCGTGCCGCGGCGCGGGCGGCTGGTGGTGAACGGCGAGGACGCGCGCCTGGCCGAGGTGCTGGCGATGGGCTGCTGGACGCCGGTCGAAACCTTCGGCCTCGACCAGGCGCAGGCCGCCGGCGGCCGCGCGTTCGACTGGACCGCGCGGATGATCGCGGCCGACGGCAGCGCGTTCGCGGTGCTGCACGCCGGCCGGGAGATCGGCGAAATGCACTGGCCGCTGCTCGGCCGCCACAACGTCATGAACGCGCTGGCCGCGATCGCCGCCGCGCATGCCGTAGGCGCCGACGTCGCCGCGGCGCTGCCGGCGTTCGCGTGCTTCGGCGGCGTTCGCCGCCGCATGGAGCTGGTCGGCGAGCACGGCGGCATAGCGGTGTACGACGACTTCGCCCACCACCCGACCGCGATCGCGACCACGCTCGCCGGCCTGCGCGCCCGCGTCGGCGACGCGCGGATCGTGGTGGCGATGGAGCCGCGCAGCAACTCGATGCGGCTCGGCGCCCATGCCGAGGCGCTCGCGCCCTCGCTGGACCTCGCCGACGCGGTGGTGTTCCTGCCCCGCCCGGAGCTCGCCTGGGACGCCGGCAAGGTGGTCGGCGCGCTGCGCGGCGAGGGCCATGCCGTGCCCGACGTCGACGCGCTGGTCGCGACGCTGGCCGCGCTCGCGCGCGCCGGCGACCACGTCGTGTTCATGTCCAACGGCGGCTTCGACGCCGCGCCGCGCCGCTTCCTCGCCGCCCTGCGCGACGGCGGTTGACGGCCGTCGCGATGCCCGCGGCATGCGCGCCGCCTCGCGCCGCGGTTTGCTAGGCTGCGGCGCGTGGACGACGGCACGCTCGGACTGTTTCCGCTGCACACGGTGCTGCTGCCCGGCGCCGCGCTCGACCTGCGCGTGTTCGAGGCGCGCTACCTCGACCTGGTGCGCGACTGCGGCCGCAGCGGCCGCGGCTTCGGCGTCTGCATGATCGTGGACGGCGAGGAAGCGGGCGCCGCGGCGACGCCCGCGGCCTGGGGCACGGAAGCGCGGGTGGAGGACTTCGGCGCCGAGCCCGGCGGCGTGCTGACCCTGCGCGTCCGCGGCCACCGCCGCTTCCGGGTGAAGCGCACGCGGGTCCGCGACAACGGCCTGGTCGTGGGCGAGATCGAATGGCGCGATCCCGACGGCGACGATGAACTGCGCCCCGAGCACGCGCTGCTCGGGACGTTGCTGCAGAAAATCCTGGAGCAGGCCGGTGGCGAACACGCGAACGCGGGCCCGGCGCAGCTGGGCGACGCGGCGTGGGTGGGCTGGCGCCTGGCCGAGCTGCTGCCGCTCTCGCCGGTGCAGCGCCAGTCGCTGCTGCAGGAAGACGATCCGCATGCGCGGCTGCAGCGCCTCACCGAGTGGGTGGAAACGCTGGCCTAGCGTCCGCGTTCCCCGCGCCCGCCCCGGGCGCGCGCGTCGACGCGCACGACCGTGATGCCTTCTCGCTCGCCGGCGCGCGCCGGGAAGGCGGACAGCGCCTCCCGGACCGACGCGCCCGCGGCGCCGCCGTCCGGCACCGGTTGCCACAGGCCGGCCGCATCCAGCACGCGCGTGTAGCGCATCGCCTGCGCGCTGCCGAGCCAGAGCGGCGCACCGTCGTCGAGCAGCGCCGGCGCGCGCCACAGGTGCAGCACCTCCTCGTCGTTCCCGCGCGGGCTGCGCCGGCGCATGAGCAGGGTCTCCGCCTCGGCGTCCAGCGTCGCCGGCAGCACCGCCTGCGACGCGGGCGCGCGGTCGTCGTCGAGCAGGCCGAGCACGTCCAGCCAGTCCGCCTGCCGCTGCTCGCGCCAGCCGTGCGCCGCGAGCGCGGCGCGCACGCGCCCGAGCGGGCCCGCGACCTGCAGGTCGAGCGGCCAGCGCCGCCCGCTGCTGCGTTCGTTGCGGCGTGCCGGGAGCGCGCGCCAGCCGTCGCCGTCCCACCAGGCCGCGGCATCCATCGCCAGCGTCGGCGCCGGCGTTTCGAAGCGCTGCAGCAGCGGCGCGCCTGCGCGTCCCGCGTGCCAGGCGCCCGCCGACAACAGCACGCCGTAGAACGCGACCGCGAGCGGCCGCATGTCCAGCGGCCGCGACGCGTGGCTGCGGTAGGCGATGCCCAGCGCGAGCAGCCAGGACACGCCGAGCAGCGCGCCGCCGACGATGTCGCTGAGCCAGTGCGCGCCTAGGTACAGGCGCGCGAACCCGATCGTCGCGACGATCGCGCCGGCGACGATGTACGGCCACACACGCCGCCGGCCGGGCAGCGCGCGCGCGACGAGCACCGCGAAGAATCCGAGTGCGATCGTCGCCATCGTCACCGCGATCGACGGGAAGCCGAAGCCTTCGGGCGCGCCCGGTGGCCGCGGCATGTCGATCCACGCGTCGAGCCCGGCGGTCAGCGCGAGGCCGAAGCACAGCGCCGCGAGCCAGTGCCCGGCCGCGATCCAGCGCCGCCGCCACAGCAGCCAGGCGAGCACGGCGCCGCAGGCCGGCAGCAGCACCTGCGCATCGCCGAGCGTGGCCAGCGCCGCCATCAGCCGGTCCGCGAGCGGATTGCGCAGCGTCGCCATCGCCGAATACACGGTCTGGTCGATCAGCAGCGGCCCGCCATGCCCCAGCACGGCCGCCAGCAGCGCGAACCAGGCCCAGCCGATGGCGAGCAGGCACGCGGCGAGCAGCGCGAGCGGCGCGGATTCGGGCCGGTTCGGATCGACCAGCGCCTGCGCGTAGCGGCCCATGCGCGGATGCGCGCTCGACCAGCGCAGCGCGCGCGCCAGCAGCGCGTCCGCGTGGTGCGCGAACCAGCGCCACGCGTACAGCACGACCGCCCAGGCCAGCGCCAGCACCGCGAGCAGCGCCAGCAGCGCGAGCGCGAGCCGGTCGGCGACCGCGGCCACCGCGTCGTAGGAGGCGCCGAAGATCCAGCCCGGCGCGAGGAACGCCGCCGCCCACGTCACCGCGGCGAACAGGCTCGGCGGCAGGTAGCGCTTCGCCGGCACGCCCAGCATGCCCGCCACCGCCGGCACGAACGGGCGCACCGCGCCGACGTAGCGCGCGATCACGATGCCCTTGTTGCCGTGGCGGCGGAACAGCGCTTCGCCCCGGTGCAGCAGCTGCGGATAGCGCCGGAACGGCCAGTGCTCGCGCATCGACGGCCCCCAGCGCCGCCCGATCCAGTAGCTGAGGCCGTCGCCGAGCAGCGCGCCGAGCGCCGCCGCGACCAGCGCGTAAGGCCCCGACACGTGGCCGAGGCCGACCAGCACGCCCACCGCGAACAGCAGCGGCAGGGCGGGCACGACGATGCCGACCACCGCGAGCGCGTCGCAGAACGCGACCAGGAACACCAGCCCGCCCGCCGCGACGGGGTGCGCGCCGATCCAGGACACCATGCCGTCGAGCCACGCACCCGTCATCGCCGGATTATGCTTGGCCGAACCGAGGAGCAACAAATGGCGAACCTGTCCGGCAAGACCCTGTTCATCACCGGCGCCTCCCGCGGCATCGGCCGCGCGATCGCGCTGCGCGCCGCGCGCGACGGCGCCAACATCGCGATCGCCGCGAAGTCGGACGTGTCGAATCCGAAGCTCCCCGGCACCATCCACACCGTCGCCGCCGAAGTCGAGGCCGCCGGCGGCCGCGCGCTGGCCCTGCGCTGCGACATCCGCGACGAGGATTCGGTGGGCGCCGCGGTCGCCGCCACCGTCGACGCGTTCGGCGGCATCGACGCGCTGGTCAACAACGCCAGCGCGATCTGGCTGCGCGGCGCCCTGGACACGCCGATGAAGCGCTTCGACCTGATGCAGCAGGTCAACGCGCGCGGCAGCTTCCTCTGCGCGCAGGCCTGCCTGCCGCACCTGCTCAAGGCCCCTGATCCGCACATCCTCACCCTCGCGCCGCCGCCGTCGCTGGATCCGAAGTGGTGGGGCCCGCACACCGGCTACACGCTGGCGAAGATGGGCATGAGCTTCGTCACGCTCGGGCTGGCCGCCGAATTCGGCCGCCAGGGCGTCGCGATCAACGCGCTGTGGCCGCGCACCGTCATCGCCACCGACGCGATCAACATGATCCCCGGCGTCGACGCCGCCAACTGCCGCAAGCCGGACATCGTCGCCGACGCGGCGCACGCGATCCTCGTCCGGCCGGCGCGCGGCTTCTCCGGCCAGTTCCTCATCGACGAGGCGGTGCTGCGCGAAGCGGGCGTCACCGATTTCGATGCGTACGCCGTGCAGCCGGGCGCGCCGCTGCTCCCCGACCTGTTCCTGGATCGCTGATGCGCTACCTGCACACGATGGTCCGCGTCCGCGACCTCGACGCATCGCTGCGGTTCTACCGCGACGGGCTCGGCCTGCGCGAGACGCGCCGCGCGGAGAATCCGGCCGGCCGCTACACGCTGGTGTTCCTGGCCGCCGACGAAACGCCCGGCGCGGAAATCGAGCTCACCTGGAACTGGCCGGCCGACGACGGCGGCACCGAGGACTACGGCAGCGCGCGCAACTTCGGCCACCTGGCGTTCCGCGTCGCGGACATCTACGCGCTGTGCGAGCGGCTGCAGGCGATGGGCGTCGCGATCAACCGCCCGCCGCGCGACGGGCACATGGCCTTCGTGCGCTCGCCGGACCTGGTCTCGATCGAATTGCTGCAGGACGGCGATCCGCTGCCGCCGCGCGAACCCTGGGCCTCGATGCCGAACACGGGCACCTGGTAAGGGAGGCCCGCGCGTGGCGGCGCGCGCCGGTCGCGCCCGTGCGCGCGATGCTCAGTCCAGCCCGTCGAGCGCCTGCGCCCAGTCCGCGACGAGATCGTCCGGATGCTCCAGCCCGACCGACACCCGCAGCAGGTCCTGCGGCGACACCGGCTTCGGGCCCTCCACGGACGCGCGATGCTCGACGAGCGATTCGCAGCCGCCGAGCGAGGTCGCGTTCGTGAACAGCCGCAGCCTGCCCGCCGCCGCGAGCGCGGCGTCGCGGCCGCCGCGCAGCTGCACGCTCAGCATCGCGCCGTAATCCTTCATCTGCGCCTTCGCCACGGCGTGGCCCGGATGCGAAGGCAGCCCCGGCCAGTTCACCCGCGCCACCGCGGGATGCGCCGCGAGGAACTCCGCCAGCACGCGCGCATTCGCGCAGTGCATCGCCATGCGCGCCGCCAGCGAACGGCAGCCGCGCAGCAGCAGCCACGCGCTGAACGGCGA
Organism: Luteimonas sp.; assembly: GCA_051953015.1. Classification (GTDB taxonomy): domain Bacteria; phylum Pseudomonadota; class Gammaproteobacteria; order Xanthomonadales; family Xanthomonadaceae; genus Cognatiluteimonas. The sequence goes on along the minus strand of JBQCJF010000046.1, from coordinate 2,995 downwards.
CAGCACGCCGCCGGTGATGTGCCGGCGATGCCGCACCGCCTCGAACAGCGCGTCCTGTCGCGCGAACACGAGCGCGCCGCCCAGCACGTCGCTGTGGCCGCCGAAATACTTGGTGGTCGAATGCATCACGACGTCCGCGCCCAGCGCCAGCGGTCGCTGCAGGGCCGGCGTGGCGAAGGTGTTGTCGCAGGCCAGCAGCGCGCCGTGCGCGCGGGCGATGCGCGCGAGCGCCGCGAGGTCGCTGATCTTCAGCAGGGGATTCGACGGCGTCTCCGCCCAGACCAGCGCGACCGGCTTGGCGCACGCGGCTTCCACCGCCGCGAGGTCCGCCATGTCGACGAATTCCGCCTGCACGCCGCGCTGCGGCAGGAATTCGTTGGCGAGGTAGCGCAGGCCGCTGTAGCAGTCGTCCGGCACCAGGATGCGCGCGCCGGACGGCAGCGTCTCGAGCAACCCGGCGATCGCGGCCATCCCCGACGCGTAGGCGAGCGCCGCGGCGCCACCCTCGAGCGCGGCGAGCGCCGTCTCGAGCCGGTCCTGGGTCGGATTGCCCTCGCGCTGGTACTCGTAGCCCGCGATGCGCTCCGCCGCCGGTCCGTGCCGGAACGTCGTCGACAGGTGGATCGGCGGCGCCACCGCGCCGGTTTCGGCATCGGTGCCGGCGCCGGCATGCACGGCCAGGGTTTCGAATCGCATCGTCATCGGTCGTCGTCCTCGAGGAGGCCGTGCCCGCGCAGCGCGGCGCGCAGCGACGGCAGGTCGCGGTGGTGGTGGGCATGCAGGCCGGCGCGCCGCGCGCCTTCGGCATTCTCGGCCTTGTCGTCGACGAACAGCACGTCGCCGGGCGCGGCGCCGAGCGCCGCCGCGCAGGCCAGGAAGATCGCCGGATCGGGCTTCGCGAGCCGGAACTGCGCCGAGCAGAACACGCGCCCGTCGAACAGCGGGAACAGCGCCGGGCAGATCCGCGGCAGGTGGTCGCGCAGCAGCAGGTTGTTGTTGGTCAGGATCGCGACGGTCGCCCCGCGCCCGGCGACGGTCACGGCCAGCGCGAGGACGTCGCGGTCGGCAGACATCGCCGCGCAGCGCGCGTCCACGCAGTCGTCGAGCGTGATCGCCCGCCCGAGCCGGGCGGCGAATTCCGCGACCTGGCCGCCGGCGTCGTACAGCCCCAGGTCCGCGTCGCGCTCCAGCCCCGAGGCGAACAGCGCCTGCGAAACCTCCGCCTCGCTCGCGCCCGAGCGCTGCGCGAGCAGCGCCATCCGCGGCGCATGCGCGTAGTGCGCCAGCACGCCGTCCAGGTCGAACAGGACGACTGCCGGCGCCGCGCTCACGCCTTCGCGATCCGGAAGGCTTCGCGCGCGGCCGCGACGGTCGCGTCCAGCTCCGCTTCGCCGTGCGCGGACGACATGAACGCCGCCTCGAACGCCGACGGCGCCAGGTAGACGCCGCGCTCGAGCATCGCGTGGAAGAAACGGTTGAACGCCGCCGTGTCGCAGGCCAGCGCCTGCGCGTAGGTGTCGACTCGGTCGCCGCTGAAGAACAGCCCGAACATGCCGCCGACGCGATTGGTGGTGAACGGCACGCCCGCGTCGCGCGCGGCCGCCTCCAGCCCGTCGCACAGCGTATTCGTCTTCGCCTCGAGCGAAGCGTGGAAACCCGGCGCCTGCACGAGCCCGAGCATCGCCAGGCCCGCCGCCATCGCCACCGGATTGCCGCTCAGCGTGCCGGCCTGGTACACCGGGCCGCTCGGCGACACCTGTTCCATCAGCGCGCGCCGTCCGCCGTACGCGCCCACCGGCATGCCGCCGCCGATGACCTTGCCGAAGGTCACGAGGTCCGCGGCCACGCCGTAGCGCTCCTGCGCGCCGCCGAGCGCCACGCGGAAGCCGGTCATCACCTCGTCGAAGATGAGCACCGCGCCGTGCCGCGTGCACAGCGCGCGCAGGTGCTGCAGGTAGCCTTCGCGGGGCGGCAGGCAGTTCGCGTTGCCGACCACGGGCTCGACGATCAGGCCGGCGATGTCGTCGCCGCATTCGTCGAACAGGGCGGTGGCCGCGTCGAAATCGTTGTACGGCAGGGTAAGCGTGAGGTCCGCGAGCGCCTTGGGCACGCCCGGCGACGTCGGCACGCCGAACGTCAGCGCGCCGCTGCCCGCCTTGACCAGGAAGCTGTCGCCGTGGCCGTGGTAGCAGCCTTCGAACTTGACGATGCGCGCGCGCCCGGTCGCGCCGCGCGCCAGGCGGATCGCCGACAGCGTCGCCTCGGTGCCCGAGTTCACCATGCGCACCATCTCGCAGGTCGGCACGATCCGCGCGATGGTTTCGGCCATCGTGACTTCCAGCGGGTTCGGCACGCCGAAGCTGAGCCCGTCGCGCGCCGCCGCGACCACCGCGTCGAGCACTGCCGGATGGTTGTGGCCGGCGACCATCGGGCCCCACGAGCCGACGTAGTCGATGTAGCGGTTGCCGTCGACGTCGAACAGGAACGGGCCTTCGGCGCGCTGCGCGAAGAACGGCTCGCCGCCGACCGAGCGGAACGCGCGCACCGGCGAGTTCACCCCGCCGGGCATCAGCTCGCGGGCGCGGGCGAACAATTCCTGGGAACGGCTGTGGGCGCGGGAACGGCTGGTGTCCATCGATTTCCTTCAGGAGAAAAGCGCCTGCAGCGCGCGCGCTGCGCGCAGCGGGTCGGGCGCGTCGAACACGCCGCCGACCACGGCCACCAGGTCGGCGCCGGCGGCGATGGCGATGCCGGCATTCTCCGGCGTAATCCCGCCGATCGCCACCAGCGGCAGTCCATGGATGGCCGCTGCGCGAAGCAGGTCCGGCATCGCGTGGCGCGCGTTCGGCTTGGTGGCGGAGGGGAACAGCGCGCCGAAGGCGAGATAGCCGGCGCCCGCGGCCGCCGCGTCGCGCGCGCGGGCGGGGTCGTCGTAGCACGACGCGCCCACGAGCGCTTCCCGCCCCAGCAGCGCGCGCGCGGCCGCGATCGCCGC